>CAZXBK010000019.1:0-33666 GCA_964638765.1 uncultured Synechococcus sp.
CGTCAATTTGCTCAAGCTGAGAATCAAGGTTGGTGATTTGCCCCTGAAGTTGCTGTTGGACTTCCTGCTTCCACCGGGGAGTGACGATAACTTTGAGGTTTATTGGCCGCTTTAGGGTCACAGAAAGATCTTGATTTTCGTCCATTTGAATAAGTTGTCCTAGGGTTTATAAAATTTCTGTTTCTCTTACGCTTTTCAAACACGCAAAACATTTTCAGGTTAGCATCAATGTTCCGTTGCCAAACAACTTCTTCATTGAGCTTCTGTAAAGATCTACGCTCGGCGATCGCCTAAATCCCTACTAAGGTTGCAGCAAACAAGTAAATATTCTCTTCATAGTAGGGTGTGTTAGCGAAGCGTAACGCACGGTTTACTTAGCGAATCACAACTTCAAATGCGTTACGACGGATAGATACATTATGGTTTTGTTTTATGTATCACAGCCGTCTAACACATCCTACAATTACTGGATTTACCGGATGAATATTTTTGGGGAGTACTCTAGGAGACCAGTGACTTATGCATACAGCTCGTCAATTAGACCTTGATACTTCTGGGTAACGATAGGACGCTTGACCTTTAGGGTTTGGGTCATTAGGCCATTTTCCATCGAGAAAGGCTCAAGGATGAGGGCAAAATTTGTGATGCGATCATCAGGACGATAACCAGGACGATTCTTCACTTCGCGGGTAATTTCGTCCTTAAAGAGTTTCACTACTGCCTTACTGTACAAGTCAGTTTGGTGGAGAGCTTCGGGTGCTGTCGCCGGATCAGGCAGAGTCACGCTGACATTATTTTCTATAATCCATTTTTCGAGGGCTTCAAGGTTTGGCACAATTAACGCACCAAGGGCTTTTTGGTCTTGACCTACCAACATAATTTGGTCGATATAGGCGCTACGGGCACAGGCATCTTCAAGGGGCTGGGGTTCAATATTTTCGCCATTGCTGAGAACAATCGTATCTTTAGCGCGTCCGGTTAAAACCAAGTCTCCTTGGGGGGTGAGCCAACCAATATCGCCACTGTCAAACCAACCATCTTTATCAATTGCTTTTGCTGTGGCTTCCGGTTTACGGTAGTAGCCCTGCATGATTTGGGGGCCTTTTAGCAAGACCAAACCTTTTTCGCCTTGGGGCAAATCCTTGCGAGTTTCAAGGTCGACAATACGGACTTCAGTGCCGGGAAGAGCGGGACCAGAACTGCCGCGCACATTACGTTCCGGGCGACGGGCATTAGTCACCGGAGAAGTTTCAGTCAAACCATAGCCCACGAGAATATTTACGCCGACAATTTCAAAGAAGGTATCAATATGTTTAGCGAGGGAACCACCACCACTAATTACATAGCGAATTTTGCCGCCTGTTGCTTCGCGGATTTTGTTATAAACGATTTTTTCGCCAATGGCATGAATCGGATACAGGGCGATCGCCTTCAGCTTATTAATTAATCTTGTGCCGCCAGAAACATAGAGATGTTCAAGGCTGAGATTATTAGCGATGCGATTGGAGAGGACGTACTGGCTGGAAACAGAGAGGAAGAAATTTACGAGCTTTTGTTTGTTGGCAGGCTGTTCACGGAAATTCTTTTGCACCCCTTCATAGATCGATTCCCAGATCCGGGGCACTGCCACCATAAAGGCAGGCTTGTAGCTTTTAAGATCCTTTTTAATATGACGAATGCTGGTGTAAATCTGGCTGCACCCTTTCGAGAGCAAATAATATTCAGCGGTACGTTCGTAGGAGTGCCATGTCGGCAAAATGCTGAGCACCTTATCCCCAGCGTTGGGCAGCATCACTGTATCGAGATTTTGCACCTGATAAAGTAAATTGCCGTGGGACAACATCACGCCCTTAGGTTTACCTGTCGTGCCAGAGGTATAAATCAGCGTCATCAAATCTTTCGGCGATCGCCGCGCCATGACGAATTCTTTTTCTGCCCCCAGTGCCATTAATTGTGAGAAATTGAGGGCTTTAATTTCGCTTTCGGGAGCTTCTTCGTCGGAAAGCAGAATAATTGCCTTGGGCTGTAATCCAGAAATTTCAGGGTTGAGGCGCTCTAGCGTATTGAGATCTTCAACGATTAAAAAGCAACTCTCGCTATTTTCGTAAATGTAGAGCAGTTCTGTCTTTTCCGCTTGGGAGGAACGCACCGCATTGACTGCGCCTGTAGCGATTGTTCCTTGGTCTGCAATAAACCACCGAGGACTATTGTCTGCAATCAGAGCCACCTTTTCGTCTGGCTGAATCCCTAGAGCCTGTAACCCCGCCCCAAACTGCTGAATCTTTGCCCAGAGCTGGTTGTAGGTAATCTTTACCTCTGGCTTACTGTGGGGATCGTAGAGAGCTAATCCTTCGCCATACATATCGGCGGCGATCGCCCAAACTTCGGAGAGAGACTGGATATTAGCGTAGGCGGCGTTACTCATGACAATTGCGATAGAAAAGAAACATAAGCCAAATTTGTGGCCTTAATCCTACTGTACAAGTACCTAGGCGGCATCTACCCTAACGGTGGACAGTTAAAAAATCGTAATGGACACCATTGCTATCAAAATTTCTTGACCTGAAACTACAACAAGCGTGTGGGAGCGAAAAATAGCCAAACTTACAGATATATAATGATTTTTTCGTTCCACAGGAAATCAATTTAGGTATGAGTTCATTACAAGGTCGGGATTTACTAAGCATTGCAGATTTAAGCTCCACAGAAATTTTGGAAGTCCTGCAACTTGCCGCTGATTTGAAATCCGGTAAAGTTAAGCCCCATTGCCCTAAAACTCTTGGTTTGCTGTTTTATAAAGCCTCAACCCGAACCCGTGTGTCTTTCTCTGTGGCGATGTATGAGCTAGGCGGCAATGTCATTGATCTCAATCCTAGTCGTACCCAAGTTGGTCGTGGTGAACCCCTAAAAGATACGGCTCGTGTCCTTGACCGTTACCTCGATATTTTGGCAATTCGTACCTTTGACCAGCAGGATCTCGAAGAAATTGCTGACTATGCCAGTATTCCAATTATTAATGCCCTCACGGATTTAGAGCACCCCTGTCAAATGTTGGCGGATCTCCAAACCATGCAGGAAACCTTCGGCAAGCTCGACGGTTTAACGATGACCTATGTCGGCGATGGCAATAATGTTGCTCATTCGATTCTGCTCGGCGGCGCATTGGTCGGCATGAATGTTCACATCGCCACGCCCAAGGATTATGAACCTAGTGAAGCAATTGTGGCACAAGCGAAAGAAATTGCCGGCGATCGCTCCAATATTCTAATTACCAACGATCCAAAAGAGGCCTGCGAAAATGCCCATGCAATCTATACCGACGTTTGGGCAAGCATGGGTCAAGAAGATCTAGCGAATACCCGCATCCCCATTTTCCAACCCTACCAACTCAATAGTGACCTCATGGCAGTGGCAGATAAAGAGGCGATCGCCCTCCACTGTCTCCCGGCACACCGTGGCGAAGAAATTACTGATGAGGTGATGGAAGGCAAGCAGTCTCGCATTTGGGATCAGGCAGAAAACCGGATGCATGCCCAGAAAGCTCTAATGGCTTTGCTCCTCGGCGCAGTTTAAATAAACCCAGCATTTCAATTCAGTATCAACGCGCGACCCGGATATTTGTTTTGGGTCGTTTTTTATAGTCGGAAAACCATCGTTACAATTAGAGTCAGCAACAGTCGGGCATTTCAAACTATGACGGCAAATTTACTGATTCGAGGTGAAACTTCTGGTTGGAGCGTGGTTGTTCCTAGGGCACAGCCCATGAGTCGCGAAGAGTTTTACGAGTTTTGTTTGGCAAACCGCGACCTACGCATCGAACGCACCGCCACAGGAGAAGTCATTGTTATGCCCCCAGCTTTTTCTGATACCGGAAATCGTAATTTTAATCTTGCAGTTCAGTTAGGAATATGGGCGGAGAAAGATGGCACAGGGTTAGGGTTTGATTCCAGTGCAGGATTTACTTTACCCAATGGTGCAACGCGATCGCCGGATGCATCTTGGATTCGTACTGAAAAATGGAATACTTTAACTGATGAGGAAAAAGCGTCCTTTGCACCGATTTGTCCAGACTTTGTGATTGAACTTCGCTCAAAAAGCGACACATTAAAAGGCCTACAAGCGAAGATGGTCGAGTACATCGACAACGGCGTGATGTTGGGATGGTTAATTGACCGCAAAAATCGCCAAGTTCATATTTATCGCCCCAACCAAGAACCACAAATCCTTGAAAATCCAGAAACCGTTAGTGGCGACTCAGAATTAACTAATTTCCAACTACCTATGGCAAAAATTTGGTGAGTAAAATTAGAGTTTTTGCGCGTAACTATCACTCCCTTTTCCGAAGGCAAATTTTAGAGAAGATGTGATTTTCGGATTGACTTGGGTGAGAAAAATCGAAAATGCAAACATCGCTAATCCAGCGGCGATCGCAAAGGCATTTTGATAACCAACCGTTTGGGTGACAGTACCCAGAAAGAAGCCAGCGGCGGCAATACCGACATCAAAGCCACCAATACAGATGGAATAAACTTTTCCTCGTTCTCGACTGGAAGAGCGGTCGGACATTAGAGAAATCATCATCGGAATAAGAGTTCCGGCGCCCATCCCTTCAATGGCTCCGGCGATCAAAAATAATGGCGGACGGTTTGCATTGGCCAAACACAGCATCGAGATCGCGTAACACAACAAGCTGCCACTAATAAAAATGCCTCGACCAAAACGGTCAGATGCTTTGCCCACCAGAATCCGAATTGAGAAGCTGGCGATCGCCGCCGCTCCGTAAAATAAACCGACATTAAAATCGATGCCCAGCTCGCGGATGTGTAATGGCAAAAAACTGACTAACGTACCAAAAACCAAACCAATGCAAAGCATTACAAGGGCAGGCACATACAAACTGCGATCTGTGATTAATTCTCGAAATTGACGATTGGTGCTGAGAACTTTTGTTTGATTATCGGACGGGCGATCGCCTTGTTGATTGCTGAGAAACGCCTCTTTTTTTTCTTTAGTTTGACTCGCAAAAATAAATGCCGTGATGCCGCACAATGCCGATACGGAGAAGATAATCGGGTAGCCGACATTCCCGAGCATATAGCCCCCTAAAACAGGCCCAATAGACATGCCAAGGGGAATTGCCAAACTCATGTAGCTGACAATTTCGCCGCGATTTTCCGGTGGCGCGAGATCGACAACCAACGCACTATAACCCGTTGTAAAAGCCGCAATACTGAGACCGTGAAATGCCCGCCACACCATCATTTCAGGAATAGAATCGAGGAAAATATAACCCCACGGCGCAATACCAACCACCGCTGCGCCGATGAGAATCACGAGTTTACGGCTTTTCTCGTCAGCTAATTTTCCTAGTTGGGCACGGGAAAGCAGCAGACCAATGGCAAAACAACCCATCACAAAACCCACCTGCTGATCCGTTGCGCCGAGGTCTTGGATATAGGCCGGTAAGACAGGCAACAAACTCGTCATACTGAGCCAAAATCCTAGGGCCGCGAGAAACAAAAAACCTAAATTAATTTGTGTCTTGCGCTCTAGCTGTAAAAAAACCTGCACAACTTTTTCCTCTGATGGTGCTTTTCAATTGTAAAAGAATGTTACGAAACCTGAGGAGACCCTGACCTCACCCTTAGAAGAACCTGACCCTAGGGAAATGCGCTACAGTCTTAAACGACAGTCGTTCCACCAACCCTATGGTTCTCTTTAAAGTCCCCCCTTCCTACTCGATTTCTGAAAACCTAGTGACTACAGAAAAGTCCTATTGGAATCGCCGCAAGTTTATTCAAACCGTCATTGGGGCAGGCGTTGGTGCTGCGTTGGTGGGTTGCCAATCAAAAGATGATAAATACACGGCCTTAAAGGAAACCCTCGATTTACCCAAGCTAAATTTTCAGAAAAATGCAGCGTTTAAAGTCGGCGATCGCCCGATCACTAAAGAACTCTTTGCAGGTCAATACAATAATTTCTATGAGTTTGGCGGCACGAAGGGGATTTGGCAGAACGCTCAGAATTTACCCACAAAGCCTTGGCAAGTAGAAGTGGGCGGCTTGGTGAATAATCCCCAGACCTACGACATTGACGACCTCAAAACAAAATTTCCCCTAGAAGAAAGAATTTATCGCTTCCGTTGTGTCGAAGCATGGTCAATGGTGTTGCCTTGGGTTGGCTTTCCGATGAAAGAGCTGATCAAGGCAGTAGAACCGAAAAATAACGCCAAGTTTGTCAGTTTTTCGAGCTATTACGACGAAAATGTCACCTATGGCCCCGGTTTCCACCTTGGCAGTTTGCCCTGGCCTTACACCGAAGGTTTAACCATTGAAGAGATGAATAACGATCTCGCCTTTTTTGCTGTCGGAATTTATGGTCACGATTTGCCGAAGCAACATGGTGCGCCGATTCGGATGGTGGTGCCGTGGAAATATGGCTTTAAAGGTGCAAAATCCATCGTCAAAATTGAATTTCTAGCGGAACAGCCAAAGACCTACTGGAATACCCTCGACGCTAACGAATACAAATTTGAAGCGAATGTTGAGCCGGATGTTCCCCACCCCCGTTGGTCTCAAGCAACAGAAAAATTCATTGGTAACAGTAGCGAATTTAGTTGGGAAATTAAAGAAACACTGCCCTACAACGGTTACGGTGAATATGTTGCAGATCTCTACGCCTAAATAAAACAGCGTTAAAAGGGTGGCGATCGCCCAAGTTGTAAATAAATTGGACATTGCGGAAATGCCTGTGTTTGCCTGAGTAGATTTTGGTGACAGCAAACCTAAAGTTCGTCGCTGGTTAATGGCGCGTCGTCACGGATAACTTGGTTTTGCCAAAAGGTGTGGCGCACCGGACAAGTGGTTTGGTGCTTGGCATTGACGATATCCCACTCTAGATTGGCCGTATATTGGTCGACAAACTCGATAGTAATGTCCCCTTCGCAACGGGTTTGTCCTACTCCCATCACTGCAAATTGTCCTTCGAGGCGATCGCCGGCGATACAGCCCGATGTCTTAAAAACGCGAGCTAAGCGAATCGTGCCGCGATATACTGCCCCGCCAAATTCTGTTTTGACCTGTTCGAGTAGACGATCGCCGCGACATAGATTTTCTAAATCCTCAATTGTGGTGCGATTAGACTGCCACGAAAAAGCTTGTAATCCTGTGGAAACCAAGCCCATTGTTAGCCATATCCCAACCGCTGCGAGTCTTGTTTTCATCACCAATGCAATCTCCTGCGAAACACCATTAAGCAGAGTATGCCCTAATTTCACTGTAGAACCGAAAGTCGGCGATCGCCAAACCCGTCTTGACTATGACAATTGTTGTATTTACGGCAAATTTTTGAATACATCAAAAACTGGATTCAGTATGCTGGGCAATATCTATTTTCTGATTGTTTAATCGTACTTTTGTCGGTCTAAACCAGTAGATACTTAGCCAAAGACAACAGAATACGCAAAAAATATACCGTTTGAAAAAGTGTATTGGACTTTCATTAAGGCGATCTACTTAAGTGGAACTAACCCTATATTTTGTGCGAAATATTGTTGCGAAAAACTGGATTTGTCCTATGAAACTTTGACAAATTAAAAAATAAGTATTGTGTCTTTAAAGTTGAAAGATCGTTCGTTCAGTGTCTTGTAACATCGTTTTTTGTCAAAAAATGTTTCCCTTGAAATGTTTGTATTGCAAAGGATGCCATTCTAGAAAATATAAGAAAAAGTTTTTTTAATCAGTGATGAGCAGTTTTCAAAAGATTAATTCAATAATCAGAAGGACTGTACCAGAACAACCTTGGTTACTGTTGCTATTATTTGTCACTGCCTACTGTGGCAATATTTTTAGTCTCAGCTTATTTTTTGGCATTGATTTTTTATTTGGTTCAATTGCCGTTTGGCTAGTTCTGTCACTGTATGGCCCGTTCTGGGCAATTATTACGGGTTTTGTTGCGAGTACATACACCTATAACTTGTGGAATCATCCCTATGCCATTGTGATTTTCACTGCAGAAATTTTATTTGTTAGTTATTTCTGGCGCAAAAATCCCCAGCGCATCGTCATTCACAACACTCTTTATTGGCTTTGTATTGGGATTCCCTTGGTTTTGATTTTTTATGGCTATATTTTGCCTGTGAGTTGGCAAGGGACTTGGGTGATTGCCTTAAAACAAGCGGTCAATGGCATTTTTAATGTAGAAGTCAGCAGCTTGATCCTCATGTGTCTGCCCCTACGAAGGACACTTTTCGGGGAAGTGAAACGAGCAAAATCTTCTCTTCAGCAGGTTGTTTTTACAATTTTGATTGCTTTTATCCTGTTCCCGATCTTGACGCAAACGGTGTTGTACGCCAATGAGAGATTTGAGAAAATTGGTACGGAAGTAGAGCAAATTTTAGTGCAGTCTAGCCAGATCCTTGTGGAGGAAATTCGGCTGCTCGAACAACAGTATTTATCGCCTTTTAATTATCTTGTGGATCTCACAGATCGTCAGGGTTTAGGGTCAGAAAATGTGGCGATCGCCGTCGAAAGTTTACAGACTTTATGGCCAGAACTCGACACCATAAAACTCTTTGATGAAAATGGCACAGAGGTGATAGCTCAGACTCGCCAATCCCAAGTCAAACAAGAGAGTCGTTATGCAAATGAGAGCCTGCGCGCTCAGTTTTCTGAAGCACTGCAAGGAGGAGAACCGGTTGCCACAATTGCAAAAGACGAAGAAACGCTGCATTTGGATTACTATTTTCCGTTACCAGAAAGTAAAGGCTTGATCTATGCAGATATTCAGATTGATTTTTTAAGTTCTTTTTTACGAACAGAACTAAATCGTCAAAAGCAGTTTTCTCGGTTGCGGGCTTTAGTGGTTGACCGTCAGTCGCAGCAGGTCATTATCGATTCCGATGGCTTGATCTCACCGGGGCAGTTGTGGGATTGGCTCGATGGACGGGTCAATCAGCCCCTGTCAGAGGACGTTTCGTTGTCATTGCCGTCGATGGCTTTTCAGCTACCAGCGATGACGCGCTGGCGACGTTCCGCTGCTGTCACTAGTTTTCCTGCCCGTGACACTTTACTACCGATTGATCTGTGGTTCACGCTGGATATTGCCCCCTATATCGACGAGCTGGAAATTCACTATATTCGTAGTCTTTCCCTTGCTTGGTTACTGTTACTTGTTGCAGTGGCAACGGCCTTTGGAATTAGTCGGTGGTTGGGGATGCCTTTGTATCGTCTAAATTCTCTGACGACAAATGTGCAGGATCGTTTTGAACATGACCAGCCAATTCAGTTGCCGACGAGTCAGATTCTTGAGTTTTCGAATCTGAGTGGTAATTTTCAGGTGATGCTGAATGTACTGCAGCGGCAGTTTGAATCTATTCGGCTCAGTGCGGCTAGTCTCGAAGAACAGGTAGAAATTCGCACGAATGATCTCTACGAACAGGTACAAAAACGCCATCTAATCGAGAAAAAACTCCGCCAAAGTGAAGAGCGCTACGAGCTGGCGATCGCCGCGACTAATGACGGCATTTGGGATTTGGATCTAGGGTCGAATCATGTGTACTATTCGCCGGCGTGGATGAGGATTATTGGCTACGAAGATCAGCCTCTGCCCCACACCTACGAGACTTGGTCTCAACGAGTTCATCCCGATGATCTGGCGATCGCCGAAACAACTTTGCAGAAACACCTTGCCGGAAAAACACCCTTATACGAGTCGACCCACCGTATTTTGCATCGCGATGGCGAGTACCGCTGGGTCTTTAACAAAGCCAAATGTCTGCGGAACGACCAAGGTTTCCCCTTTCGAGTCGTTGGCACAATGACTGACATTACCGAAAAAGTTGCTGCCGAGAATCAACTTAAGCTAGCAAAGGAAGACGCCGAAGAAGCCAACCGTACGAAAAGTGAATTTTTGGCGACCATGAGTCATGAAATTCGTACGCCGATGAATGCCGTTATCGTGATGACGGGTCTCTTGCTCGATACCCAGTTAAAGCCACAGCAAAAAGAATTTGTCGAAATTATCCGCAATAGTGGCAATAATTTGCTGGCGATTATCAATGACATTTTAGATTTTTCAAAAATCGAATCCGGCAAAATGGAGCTGGAAACTCAGCCTTTTCAAGTCCAGCAATGTATCGAAGAATGTCTCGATATTGTCGCTCCGCGAGCTATCAAGAAATCTCTACACCTTGCCTATGTCCTCGATGATCATCTTGCCCCTTGGGTGATTGGGGATATCACCCGCTTGCGGCAAATTTTGGTGAATCTTTTAGGGAATGCGGTCAAGTTTACCGATGAGGGCGAAATTGCGGTTGTTGTGCAGGCCAATGCTTGCGGTGTAGGAGAGCGGCGATCGCAGTTATTAACCTTTGCAGTTTTAGATACAGGTATTGGTATTCCGCCAGAACGTATGGATCGATTGTTCCATTCTTTTAGTCAGGTAGATGCTTCGACAACCAGACATTACGGTGGTACAGGTCTGGGGCTGGCCATTAGTCAGCGTTTAGCGAAGGCCATGGGCGGTCAAATTTGGGTGGAAAGTCTTGGTGGTCTTGCCGGGGAAAAATCACAAACCTTTTATCCACTGCAACTAGATGGCTACGATTTTGACCACGCACAAACTATTTTTTATTGCCAACTTCCCCTAGAAATAGCCTCCGATGCTAGTTTGCCCGACGAAAAAACTTCGCTAGTCATTAGCAAAACATTAGCCACTAAAACGGCTCTCATCTTGCATCCAAATCGTTTTGTGCGTTGTAGCTTGGCGGAGCATCTCAGGTCTTTTGCCATGCAGAGTACAATGACTGCTTCTGTGGACGAGGCCTTAGAAAAACTACGCTCGGATAATGCTGCCATTGATGTTGTTTTAGTAGGGGCTGCCTCCCCCGAGGCGGAGGATCACAAGGCAATGGAGGCGATTCGTGCTCAATATCCTACTTTGCCCATCATTTTATTAGATGGTATTGGGCACCAAGCCAGCGACAATAAGGCGTCTCCCCAAGATCAATTTACAAAAATTCTCCACCAACCGGTTAAGCGATCGCCGTTGTATGACAGTTTGATTGGGGTTTTCACTCAAAACTTGACTGTATCTAACGCGGCTGCAAAGGCGCAAAAATCAGCTTTTGATCAAAGTCTTGGTGAAACTCATCCCTTAAAAATTTTGTTGGTGGAGGATAATGTCGTCAATCAAAAAGTCGCACTCAATGTCCTGAAGCAGTTGGGCTACAAAGCCGATGTGGCGGCCAATGGTTTGGAGGCGATTCATGCTGTCGAGATTAGTCACTACGACATGATTTTGATGGATGTGCAAATGCCTGAAATGGATGGTCTAGAGGCGACAAAGGTTATTAAAAAACGCTGGCGATCGCTCCACCAAACAGCTCCATGCCCGACCATTGTGGCGATGACCGCCAATGCGATGGCTGCTGATCGTAGAGCTTGTTATGACGCGGGAATGGATGATTATTTAAGTAAGCCAATTAACGTCTCGGCTCTCGTGAAAATGATCGAACAGGTTTCCCGGAACTATGGCGATTTGCAGCCTGTCTCGGCGGAAAATGGCTAAAAAAATTTCGACTAATTTTGATTTGTCAATGTAGTCATTAAGACCACAGGGAGCGCCAAACAAACTGTGGCAGAGCCAACATGCGTCGCCAGCGGGAAGGCTCCTGGACAAGGCGATAGAGCCATTCAAGATTGAGTTGTCGCCAGATTTTCGGGGCGCGTTGTTTGAGACCAGACCACACATCAAAACTACCGCCTAAACCGAGCCATGTACTGTGGGGACAAAGGTGACGATTATTGCGAATCCAAAATTCTTGTTTGGGTACACCGAGACAGGTGAATACTAGCTGAGGCTGCAAATCCTGGAGCTTTTGTTGCCATGCTTGCTCTATTTCTGGGGTGAGGTAGCCGTGCTGGGTGGTGATCTGAAGCTGGGGATAATGGCGTAGCCACTTTTCTTTGGCTTGTTCTGCGACTCCCGGTGCTCCGCCAAAGAAAGCGACCTGCCAATTATTTTTGGCGGCTCTTGCAAGCATGGCTTCGGCTAACTCAATACCGGGAAAACGAGCTTGTTTTTTGCCCTTTAGTTTGAGATGAAATACTACCCCTGCACCATCAGGAATAATTAAATCTGCCTGTTTAATAACGGTGGCGATCGCCGGATCCCGTTGTGTCATCATCGAAATTTCGGCATTGAGGGTGACCACATGAGTGCCTTCACCTGCTTGAATGCGGTTTGTTAACCACTGGGGATAGTCGCCATGGAGATGAACCGGGATTTCAAAAACTGGCAGACTTGGTAAAGCGTCAGTGGTCAACATAGATGGAGGAGAAGACAACTCGAAAAATTGAGTCACAACGACAACAAAAAATAGATGGTGGGTTAAATATACGTCACACTTTACAGGTTTAAACTCTTCGTTGTGTGAATTTTTTATGGAATAGCGAAGATTTTGATTGCAAAAACCTGTGTTTTGCTCTTTAGGTTCCTACCGCTTGTGGCGATCGCCCGGAATGAAGCTGCCGAAATTATTAAAACTTTAGTCTACCCAGACTTACTTCGACCTTTCGTATAAGTCTTTAAAGGTTCTTTTAGATGCTAGAAGGGGACACGGAGACGCGGAGAAGCATGGGACACGGAGACTGAAGGCAAGGAATTGGCTGACAAAATAAAAAATACTGCGACATACAGTAGACGACTTTGAGCTCTGATAGAATCCCACGCTCACCTCTTCTTCCACTCCCCGTGTCTTTTCTCCCTGATTCCTTTTTTTGCAAGAACTCTATGACCGAGTAAATGGCGAGTTGGACATGATATCGTGACACACTGGCAAGAGCGATTATCACAGGGGTTTAAGCGTAGGTATGCAACCAAAACTGATCATTCATGGCGGCGCGGGCAGTTCTCTCAAAGGTAAAGGAGGTCTGATGGCAGTGCGCGACTCTCTCCACAAAATTGTCGCTGAAGTCTATGGCTTTTTAGAGCAAGGCGGTAGTGCTTTTGATGCCGTGATCCTTGGTGCTCAACTCCTAGAAGATAACCCTCAGTTTAATGCTGGTACTGGCTCTGTGTTGCAATCCGATGGTCAAATTCGAATGAGTGCTTCAGTCATGGATGGCTCCGGGCAAAAATTTAGTGGAGTGATTAATGTGAGTCGAATTCAGCATCCCATCGAAGTAGCTAAAGCACTCCAAACTGAAACTGACCGTGTGCTGTCGGATTACGGCGCAGCAGAAATCGTCCGGGAATTGCAAATGCCGATCCATAACCCATTAACTGATTTACGTTTAAACGAATGGATGGCTGAACGCCGAGATGATTTCCAGAGCAGTATGGCAGGTGTAGTTGCAGAGGATGAAATGGCTAGCTCTGCCCGTCGGGGAACGATTGGCGTGGTGGCTCTCGATCAAGATGGTAATGTTGCAGCAGCGACATCTACTGGTGGTAAAGGCTTAGAGCGGATTGGTCGGGTTAGTGATTCGGCGATGCCTGCGGGAAATTATGCCACCAGTCTGGCTGGGGTCAGCTGTACGGGTATTGGAGAAGACATTATCGATGAATGTTTGGCGGCAAAAATTGTAATTCGGGTGACCGACGGCATGATGCTGACCAAGGCGATGCAAAAATCTATCGACGAATCTGTGCAAAATAAGCGTGACCTCGGCGCAATTTCCCTTGATGCTGAGGGCAATATTGTTTGGGGGAAAACCAGTGAGATTTTGTTAGCGGCTTATCACGACGGGGAAGCAATTGGCGATACGCTGAAATGGCAACTGGAACCGGGTGTTGGTTCGGTTTAAGTTTAGATATTTGTTGATCCCCCTAAATCCTCCTTGTTAAGGGGGATTTGGGACTACCATTGTTTCACTGAATGATTCGTTCTGTAGTTAAAAAATTAGCGATCGCCATCCCGACGTTACTGGCTATTAGTTTTGTGATTTTCACGATTTTGGCGTTAGCTCCCGGTGACCCCATGAGTGACTTTGCCACCAATCCTGCCATTACCCCAGAGGTACGAGAAGCCATTCGGCGATCACTCGGTTTAGACCAGCCGTTTTATATTCGCTACATCAAATGGTTGTGGGCATTATTGCAGGGAGATTTAGGCTATTCCTTTACTAGTCGTAGCCCCGTACTTGGCTTGATTTTGCAACGGCTCCCAACAACGCTTTGGGTCGTGGGGATTTCCTATGGCGTCAGTGTGGCGATCGCCTTTCCGCTGGGGATTATCTCGGCCATGCGTCGTAATTCTCTACTAGATCAACTGGCGACAACCTTTGCGTTTCTCGGCTATTCTTTACCGACATTTTTTACCGGATTACTGCTGATCATTATTTTTAGTGTGCAGCTGAAATGGCTGCCTTTCATTTACAACAGCACTCTAGAAGTCACAAATTTACAGACCCTATGGCAGCAGATACAGCAATCGATTATGCCTGTCGCGGTTTTAGCGTTGTATCAGTCTGCTGTGCTCACGCGTTTTATCCGCAATGCCGTCCTTGAAGAATTACCCCAGGACTATATCCGCACAGCCTACGCTAAGGGTTTGACCGAATTTGCCGTCCTCAGAAAACATATTCTCCGTAACGCTTTGATTCCTGTGGTGACCCTGATTGCCATTGATATTCCCGCAATTTTCACAGGCGCTTTAATCACAGAACAAATTTTTCGTGTTCCCGGCATTGGCGCATTGCTCATCGAATCGATTAATCGCAACGACACCCCCGTCATTATGGGCATCACCATTATCTATGCGTTTTTAGTGGTGATTTTTAATGGGATCGCCGACTTAAGCTACGCTCTCCTCGATCCACGGGTTTTCAAATAGGTGCAAAAATCTATCCTCAGTAATTTTACGCCATTTGGCGGTTGTTTTGATTGCAAGAAATCTGAATTTTATTTTGTTACAAATGCCTCTATATTTTGCGTAGAGCCAACATGAAATTTCAGTAGAAACACTGAAAACGGCAGCCTTTTTTCTTTGATGTATGCTTACGCAAAAATGAGACTTTTAGAATGTTATTGGTTGTAAATTTAAAAGATAAAGAAAATCATTTTTCTCATAAGTAAAAAGAAAACATGATTTTCAGAGGTATTATAATGTCTTCAAGAAGTCTTTTATCTTAAAGCTTTAGCGTGCCAGCGGCTATTTTTTGACTGAGTAGTAAAAAAGTTTTTGCTACTGTTTTGAGTCAGGTTTCTAAGTCAAAAGATTGTTTTTTTGAAGGCGAATAGTTGTTTTTAAAGTTTTAGCAAAGTAGTAGATTTCTTGGCGTTGAATCTCTACAATCTACCTACATGGTTTTTGCTAAGTGGTTTCCTACATACGATTTTGGATTCAGGAAAATCACCTAATTCATGAGCTCTCCCCAATTCTTGATTGCATAACTTTGCGGTTTTTGAACGATATAGTCTCGGGATAAGTTTTCAAATGCTGTCTTTCATAGTTAATTTGACTGGTGCACAACAATGAAGTCTTCTCATTCTGACAATGCTTTTTTACCCGACATTCTACCTACTTTGTTTAGTGGAGATATTAGTCTTGGTATCCGAAACCTATTAGAGGATCGTCAAGCTTCTTCCTTACCTGCAACAGAGAGCTTTCAGTCTTTTGTTGATCAGGTCAAAGTTGATTTAGAAAATTCGATTAGTAGTGAAAAAGTACAATATGGGGCTAGTTGGTCTAACTCTCTTCTACAGAATTTCACAGATGTATCACCAAAATCTAAGCGCTCTAAATCTGAATATGCAAACAAGATAGAAGAAGATTTTTTCAATGGGCAACTTGGTTTAAATTTAAACGCACTTGAGGATTTATTCTCCGATGAACAGTCTAATCCTGTCTTTGAAAATCCTAGTTTGGAGATAACGCCTTCCGACCAAGAGAACACAAAGATCGATTATCTTAACGAAGATCAGACATCAAAAATAAATCCAGCAGGCAAAGACCAAACGACTCCAGGTGATTTTAAAGAGGAGCGATCGCCGGCAGATCCGCTTGCAGGGCGTGGGTTAACGGCTGAGTATTTCAATGGGACAGATTTTGAGGAGTTGGTGCTAGAGCGTATTGACTCCCAAGTTGACTTTAACTGGCGTACTGGTTCTCCTGATGAATTAGTTGCTGATAACAAGTTTAGTGTCCGTTGGTCTGGGATGGTGGAGCCAGAGTTTAGTGAGACCTATACTTTTTCCAGCATTTCTGATGATGGTATGAGACTCTGGGTTAATGGGGAACTGTTGATTGATTCTTGGAGAAATCAGAGTCGGAAAGAGCGCAGCGGTGAAATTACTCTGGAGGCTGGTCAGCTTTATGACATTAAAATGGAGTATTTTGAGCAGGGTGGTTTAGCGGTATCGCAATTATCTTGGGAGTCCGAAAGCCAGATTAAAGAAGTGATTCCCGCCTCGGCGTTCTATCAGAAAGTTGATTTACAGCCGCAGTATTTCAATGTGATTCAGGAGCCTCTGGAATTTGGGGATAGTTTCGACGTTGAGTTTCAGGTCAAGAATGTAGAGGTTGGCACAACTGCTGATTTTGATGTTGAGTTTTATCTGTCTAAGGATGGCAACGATTTCTATCTCGGCAGTCAAAGGGTTAGTGCTTTAACGGGTAATTCTCAGAGTGATTTAGCAAGCATTGAGTTGACTTTGCCAGATCGGGATAATGCGTTCTGGACCGGGGACGGAAACTACCTACTACGGATGGTTGTCGATGGCAAAGAAGAAATCCGGGAGATTAATGAGCTAAACAATAGTGAGCAAGGGTTATTCGTTGATTCTGATGAGGTGCAGATCACCGATCCTTACAAAGTTGATTTGGTAGCGAGTTCCTTCGATGTTGTTCAGGAACCGTTAGCTTACGGCGATACTTTCGAAATTCAGTTTGCAGTTGATAATACTCAAAAAACGGATATTGGCTCTTTTGATGTCAACTTCTATGTATCTCGTGATAACCAGATCGATAATGATGATTTTCTGTTAGGAACTTATACTGTTGGTTCGTTAGCTGGTTATGGCAGCACAGGTATACTCTCTGCAAATTTCTCGTTGCCGGATGATGCTGATGCTTTTGTTGGTCAGGACTTATTTCTTTTTGGGATGACCATTGATGAAAGTAATACTATCGAAGAAATTAACGACGAAAATAACGCAAACCGTGGTGAATTCTTCGATTCGGATATTGTCCAGATCTCTGCGCCCGGACAGCTTAGTGATATTGATTTAGCAGAGCAATTGGGTCAATCGAGTTCTGAGCAATATGAATTTGACCAAGTAGATCAGCCATTAATCGGCATTATTGACACTGGTTTTGCTTATAACAATCCTGATTTTGATTACAGTCGCTTCACAATTGCACGGGATTATGTTGATGGAGATACCAGTTCTCTCTTAGCACCGGGAGAAGGAAATGAGCACGGTAGTCATATCCTTGGCATTATTGCGGCAACTCAAAATAACAGTATTGGCATTGATGGTCTGAATGATGATGCTCCGGTGTGGTTAAGTCGGGCAATCGGTTCTGGTCAATGGGCTACGGCTCTGACTGAATTTGTGGATGCGGCTCTTGCCTCTGGACAACCGAATGCTGTGGTGAATTTGAGTTTAGATTTGACTCAGATTAATCCTGATGGCAGTGAGACAACTCGCTATGAACTAACTCCAGAAGAACGGCAAGCTCTAGAATATGCCAGACAAAATGGTGTTCTGATCGTGACGGCTGCGGGTAATGATGGCGGTGTAATGTCGGTGTTGGGTCAGGCTTCTAAGGAGTTTGACAATATCATTACTGTCGGTGCGGCAAATGGTCTTACTCGTGCGGCTTATTCGAATTATGGCGATGGTTTAGATCTATTAGCCGAAGGTGGTTCTGAAAGTAATCCTCAGGTTTCGACTATTGGGGATGGTTTAGGCACGATGAGTGGCACTTCAGTTGCGGCAGCTCAGGTAACCGGTGCTGCTTCTTTGGTTTGGGCTGCGAATACTGGTCTCAGCTATCTGCAAGTTAAAGAAATTCTGACTGAAACAGCGAGTGATCTGAATGATCCGGGTTGGGATGAGGAAACAGGTGCTGGTCTTCTAAATCTAGATGAAGCAGTGGAACTTGCTCAAAATACAACTGGGGTTGCCTATGATCCTGAAGCTTTGATTATTCCGACAACTTGGAGTGGTGAAGGGACTGCAATTCCTATGGAACGTGCCGTAGCTTCTTATTTCCCAGTGAATGGCAAATACTATGATTGGCAGACCTATTATGTTCAACGGGGGGATACTTTAAGCCAAATCGCTCTAGATACTTTGGGTGGCTATACACCGGACTACTATAACTGGATCGCAGACTATAACGACATTTCTAATCCTGACTTAATTTACACCTACACCACTATTCAAATTCCATATGAAGTTGCTCCTCCAACAACGGGTGGTGGCGGTGGCACAACTCCTCCCCCTCCAACTAGTGGAGATGATCCTTTCTATGAAGGAATCTATCAGCAATATCCTTGGCTGGGTCAACCCGTTGGCGAGACAATCCAACAAGGCAATGGATTCCTAAAACAAGAATTTGAGAATGGCTACATTATTGATAATGGCTCTGAAATTGTTGTTTATCAGTATGGTAATGGCAGTGCAGAAGGTGGTTTACATTCAAATCCATCATCGGGTAATCCTCTTTGGGGCTTCGTAGATCCTCTAAAAGGTGCTGGTCGATTGAGTCGTGATCGTCATGGCGATCCTGGTAGTCGTAGTTACTTTGCAAAGGATTATGGTGCGCCGATTGGTACGCCCATCTATTCGATGCGCTCTGGTGTAGTGACGAAAGTAGTTGAAGGTTATGCGGACTATCCACCCGGAGGAAGTGGAGGTTCTGATCGAAGTAACTTAGTCAATTATGTAACGATTGAGTTGGATGATCTGGATGGTTTTGATGATGATTATCAGGCTGTTTATGTTCATGTCCAGCAAAATTCGGTCATCGTCAATGTGGGCGATCGCGTTGAAGCGGGTCAGCTAATTGCACGTACTGGTCATAATGGCTGGAGTACTGGCCCGCATCTTCATGTAGAAGTCAATAAGCGCACTGGTACAAGCTCTTTCGGAACAACTAAGCCTTTCAATATTGACAATATTACTGGCGGAACGACGGGTGTCCCTGTTGCAACCATCAGCAAAGACACCTTCGCTTATACCATTGTTTCTGGAGATACTTTATCGGAGATCGCGTTACGTTTCCTTGGTGATGCGTCTCGTTGGCGGGAAATCACCGATGCTAACGGTAATACCTTCACAGAAGAGCAGGCTCGATATCTACGAATCGGTCAAGTTGTCTATCTACCGGGTAGTGATGGCTCTTCTCAAAATCCCGGCGGTAGTAATGATTTAACATCTTACACAATTCAATCTGGGGATACTCTTTGGAATTTAGCTGAACAGTATCTAGGTAGTGGTAGCCGTTGGCGTGAAATCACCAAGTCTGATGGTAGCTCATTTACAGAAGCTGAAGCTCGTAGTTTACAAGTAGGACAAGTTGTCTATTTCCCCGGAGGAAATAATCCAACAAATCCACAACCGCCCACGAATCCGAATCCTCCAAATAACCCAACAGATCCACAACCTCCTTCAAATCCTGAGCCTCCAATTATTCAAGATGGTCAAAAGCTTTTAGATTTTCATCTCAATAAAACTAGTTTATGGGGAACTGGTGGAAATGGAGCTGGCTTTGATTGGCAAGGACAATTTAATATTGGAGACACTAAAGATTTAGGACCAGCTTACTTTGATTGGACGATGAAAGGAAGTGCTGGAGCATTTTTGAGTAGTGGTCAAGCGGAAATCAAGTTACCTGGTCTATTTCAATACTCTTATGATGAAAACAATAAAAACTTTGAAGTCTCTGCCAATGTTGGAACTGGAGAAACACTGTTGTCCACGTATTTGGGAGCAGGAGCTGGCATTGATTTTGAGATAGGTTTCAACTTGAAAGTGGATGATGACATTTGGTTTGTAGGTGGTTCAGGAGTCTCATACAAGGTTGGCTTTGAAATTGATGGAGTAGACATCTTACTTGGCGCTCTTTCAGAAGCTATAGGTGGAGCTATTGGCGGCCCCGTTGGTAAAGAACTTGGGAAAATCTTTGCCGATACAGTAGATGTTGACACAGCCCTCAATATAGTTGATCGATATTGGGAATCTAATTCAAAGTACCAACTAGAGGGTAAGGACACTGCAGGAATAAAATTTGATGTCACCAATTTAATTCCGAATGATTGGAGTTTTAGTGGAGTTAAGGCAAAAGACTTTCTGAGCGCAGATATTGCGGTCAATGCAGAGCAAACATCAATATTTGAGCTTGAAGGATTTTTATTTGACCCCGACAATATAAACAATAATGGGAATGAATTTAGTGTTCTCGTTGATAATGGCTTCTTTAGCACAAAACTTGAAAATATAGATTCATTAAGAGTTCAACCAATTGCTACTCTTAATACAGAGCTTGTTCCTAAGATCGAAGGCTCTATTGGCATGAATGTCCAAAAAGCAATCGATTCACTGATACCTAAAAATACTCCTCAATGGGTCAAGGAATCACTGAAAATCAATTGGAGTCTACAAACAGATATCAACCTTACTATCCCCAATTTAGAATTTCCAGTTGATGAATTTAATCCTTTCAGCGTTAGCGATTACTGGATCGATTTTGCATAATGCCAACCTCTATTTTTCTAAGAGATAACGGTGATCGCCCCTCATTTTCTCTTTCTATGGGAACGGCGATCACTTTTTTATTAGAGTCTGGAGGAATGGCGATCGCTTTATTCAAAACTGAAAACTTGATATTTGGCGATCGCCTCCTAGTATTCTTTTCTGGGAAAGGCGATCATTTTTTTGTAGAAGTGGGGGATTGGCGATCACTTTTTTATAGGAATATGGAGATGTTGGCGATCGCCCAGCGATTCTGTCATAAGGAGTAGATATTCATATTTAGTCAACTCATAACTTACGAGTTGTAATAATTCGTTACAATATTGGTGTCATTTATTTCAGAAAGTAGGTTTCTCATGGCTCAAGGATTTAACTACACCCCGGCAAGTGCTTCAACTCCCGTTGTTTTCCAGGAAGACTTTACTGATGCCACAATCTCGGCAACTCAGGCATGGTCTCTATTTTTTACAGGTGGCAGCAAAACAAACAAATTGGGAGAGAAGAAGATGACTGGTTGGCTTTGGAATTACTTTTTGCTCGGTGCAGCATTCGCTTCAGCGGTAGAGATCGTTCTATTTGGCGGTTTCTAAAAGAATTTTCCCCATTCACACACCAATTATTATTGCAAAGCAGTCATTGTCAATGGCTGTTTTTTTGTTGGTGGTGATCGTCTAATCAATCACCATTAATCCAATATTTCAACCAAGCTGGAACTTCTCGCAAAGAAGAATAAAGATCGAATACTGCTAATCCAATGCTGGAGGTAAAGGTGATCGCCGCAATTTTGAATAGACGAAGGGGCTTAAGATAGAGCTTGATATTCATGAAGCCGTAGCAACATCAGATGACAACAAAATTTGCTTCAGTCTGATTTTGCGGTTTTCCGAAACGACAGGACATAGCGTGATGGCGAAGACCACAACAACTTACTGGAATCCCCTGCACTCTGATCACGTCGGACGATGGGAGGTTATTGAAGGGACAGATGGTCTGATCGAACAAATTTTTTTAGCTGTAGACGAGCAGACGGGAGACTACACACGACTTACTCGTTTTAAGGCTGGTGCGGATACGTCAGACCACGGTGCTCAGATCCACGACTATCCAGAAGAAATTTTTATTGTGTCGGGCGAACTTTACGATAAAGCCTTTGATCGTTGGCTTGAAGCCGGTGACTATGCCAGTCGTCCCCCCGGCGAAGTTCACGGGCCTTTTATTGCGAAAACCGACTGCATTGTGCTGGATTGTTCGTATCCAAGTCAAAGACTTCCCGAATAGCCATACAAACAAAAAAACTGCCCCCAAATTTAAAATTTAGGGACAAGTCAGGGTGCATCTACCAATACATTGTTTCCAGTAGCTACGGGCTAATCAGGACAAAATCAAAAATTAGATTAGAAATTGATTAACCGTCATTGTGCGACAGAATCTTTTCGGAAACCTTGTCCGGCACTTCCTGAAGATGGTCATATTGCCAATCAAAGAAACCAACACCAAAGGTGAGGGAGCGCAACTCAATAATCAGGTTATGCATTTCGGCGATCGGGAAGTGGGCGGTAATGTGATCCCAACCTTGCCAGTCGGTCGCACTTTCGTAGCCGAGGATTTGACCCCGCTTGCCGCTGACTAACTGCAATGCATTGGACGTAAACTCATTGGGAATATAGAGATTAATCGTCAAAATCGGTTCGAGGAGTTGCGGAGCGCAGTTTTGCATGCCTTCAGTCATGGCAATGCGAGCTGCCTGTTTGAACGCTTGCTCAGAACTATCAACAGAATGGTAAGACCCATTGGTTAGGGTGACATCCACATCCACAACGGGATAACCTAAGGGGCCGCGCTGCAAGGAATCTTTGACCCCCATTTCAACGCCGGGAATATATTGTTTGGGCACAACGCCACCGACAATATTTTGATGGAATTGGAAGCCACCGCCTCGGGATAGGGGTTTAATGTCGAGGTGAACATCACCAAATGCTCCGTGACCCCCGGTTTGGTGCTTATATCGTCCGTGGGAATGGCCGCTCTTGCGAATGGTTTCTTTGTAGGGAACCTTCGGCATCTGAGTGGACATGGGAATGTTGTATTTGCGATTGAGGCGGTCTAATGCCACCTGTAGATGGATATCGCCCTGTCCCCAGAGAATCACTTCGTGGGTGTCGCCGTGTTGTTCCCAAGTGAGTGAAGGGTCTTCATCGATAAGTTTGCCGAGGGCTGCGCTGAGTTTCACTTCATCCTTGCGACGTTCCGGGGCGATCGCCAAGGCATAGACGGGCTGCATAATATCGGCTTTGCGTAGAGCTTTAACTTCGCCGCTGCTACTGAGGGTGTCACCCACTGTGATCGATTCCATCCGAGCTAGGGCAACAATTTCTCCGGTAATCGCCGTTTGGATCGCCTCTTGGTGGGAACCCATTAAACGATAAATGCCCCCCGGGCGATCGCCATTGAGGAGCATTCCGTCTGTGAGTTCACCTTGCCACACTCTGACAAGGGATAATTTGCCACCTTGGGGTGTGTAGAAATTTTTGAGGACTTGAACAATCGTGTCGTTTTCTTTGGCTTTAAGTTGGCGACGACTAGCCGTAATCGGTGGCGCAGGTGCTTCTTTAACAAGGGCATCTAACAAAGGTCGAATACCGTAATCCTGTTCTGCGATACCAAACATGACGGGCACAACTTGGTCTGCACTGAGTTCTTTACGGAGATCTTGCAAAATTTCTTCTGAAGATGGCGCAATTTCTTCGAGGAGTTTTTCTAATAGCTCATCATCAAAATCAGCAAGAGTTTCGAGCATTTCCTCCCGCGTAATTTGTTCCTCAATTTTTAGCTCAGCGGGGAACGGGACTGGATCAGCGGGCGAATCGGGATGGTAATGATAGGCCTGTTCGGAGACAAGATCGATAAAGCCAATCAACTCACGATCTTTGCGGATTGGGTATTGCTGGGGAACTAGGGGACGGCTAGACGCTTCTTTAAGGGCATCGAGAATATCGAGGAAATTATTTTTCGCCCGATCCATTTTATTAATGAAAACAAGGTGGGGAATATCCCAATCATCTAAAAATTTAAATAGGGGAGCAAGGGTTAAAATACGCTCAGTCTCTGGTTCACACACGATAATCGCTGTACCCACACCCACAAGGGCATTGTAGGTTTCCTGGAGAAATTCAACGGAACCAGGGCAGTCTAGAAAGGTGAGGTCAATATCGGCGTAGTTTGTACTGGCAACGGATACCTCCACACTCATGGAGCGATCGCGGGCTTCTTGGCTGCTATCACCGACAGTATTGTGCTGGGAAATAGACCCTTTTCGAGTGATTTTTTCAGTTACAAAAAGTAGACTTTCCAGTAGAGTCGTTTTACCTGAAGAGTAGGGGCCAATGATCGCGATATTACGGATGTTTTTTATCGGCTTATTCATACTTTTAAAACCCTATTTTTTAGATGTAATGACGAAGGCTATGCTAGAAAAAGTTGTCGCGAAATTCTCTAACCACAAGGACAGCAACAGCTTAAGTTCATACTGGGGATCAATTACAACTACTGCCTTCAGTCTGTTGTCAGACTAACTGCATTTGGGGACCGACTACCTAAAAACGATATGTCTTGTAAGGTATGTCGGACTGATTTTAAAGTTCAATAAACATCTGTAAATCTTGTGACAAATCTATTCATTTCTCGTAATCTTTTTTGCCTGGGTTATTGTTGTTTTTTGTTTGGTCTGTTGACGTTGCCCGCCTCAGCAGAAGGGCGATCGCCGCACATGAAATCGCAAGTCAAACAAAGTAATTCTCTGCCGGTGATTACCCCGACAACCCCGGCAGCAAAGGAGAAAATGTCCCAAGGTTTACGGTTTGCCCAGCAAGGCGAGTTAAATCAAGCCATTCGATTATTTAATGAGGCGATCGCCCTTGATCCAGCGCTGTGGCAAGCCCATTACAATCTCGGTCTGACGCTGCGGCAATCGGGGGATCTCCAAGGAGCAGCCAATGCGTTTTACCAGACGGTTGTACTTCAGCCGAATTTTGCCCTTGGGTATGCCAGTGTCGGTGGCATTTTGACCGATGTCCAAAACTGGTCTCAGGCTCAGCAATATCTAGAGACGGCGATCGCCATCGAACCGAACCTTGCCATTGCCCATTACAATCTCGGCCTAATTCACCGTCAATTTGGTCGTCCCGCTGCCGCTGTCCAAGCGTGGGAAACAGCCCGTCAACTTTCCCCAGAACTTAATGAAGCTTCTTTGCAATTAGCCGAGGTTTATCTCAATGGCGATCGCCTAAAAGATGCGGCCACCCTAGTCAGTGAAGTGCTTGGACGTAATTCCCGTTTAGCAACCGCTCATTATTTACAGGGACGTATCGCTGAAGCCCGTGGTAACTCCGAAGCCGCCCTTACCTCCTTTCGGACTGCCAGTAAAATCGACTCAAACTACCCCAATGCATACCTTGCTGCCGCTAAGATTCTCATTCAAAATGAGCGCCAAAATGCTGCTAAACCTCTACTAGACTACGCCTTGCTCCTTTACACCCAGCAGGGTCAGAGCGATTGGGCACAAGTGACAAGGGAGTTGCGTCAGCAACTTTAAAGGGCTATAAACTATTAGCGACGGTGATCGCCCAAACCTAGCAAATATGATTTCGGTACGGTGAAATCAGCTTTTCTGCGCATCTACGTAGGTTAGGGTTGTTGCTTTTAAATTCTTAGTTCGCAAATTCATCAGGGGATTTGCTACTACGAGTGGTGCTTTAGACCGACCAAAGTTCCGTAAATAAACAATGGTGTGGTAAATCAGGAACGCGGAAAATGAAATTAACGTAAATTTCCGATGTGCATCTCATAAAGTCTACCTTTATTGCGGTGAATGCCGAACCGACTTATGAACCGACGTTCCCAGTTTTCCGAAGATTTAGCTTTGTTTAAGCGTTATGCGCAGCAGCCCAGTGTCTGCCTCCGCAACCGTCTCGTACAACTAAATTTGGGGCTTGTCCGTAAAGTGGCTTATCAAATGAGTCGTACTTGCGCTGAGACCTATGAAGACTTAGAACAGGTCGCTGTTTTCGGTCTTATCCGAGCTGTAGAACGCTTTAGTCCCGACCGTGGCGTTGCCTTTAGCTCCTTTGCAATGCCCTATATCCGTGGCGAAATCCTTCATTATCTCCGTGATCGCGGCAGCATGATTAAGATTCCTCGGGTTTGGCAAGAGTTACACTCGAAAGGTCAAAAACTCCGCCGTAAACTTCGTACAGATCTTGGGCGATCGCCCCATGATTATGAGTTAGCAGAAGCGCTCGGCGTCAGCACAAAAGATTGGCAAGACTGCGAGCTAGCTTGGAAAAATCGTCTTCTGATTAGTCTTGATGTCACCCTAGGTAACAATTCCGACGACACAGTAACTCTTGGTGAAACATTGCCCGATACCCATAATCTGGAACAGCAACAGCGCGAAGAGATTAAGTTGCAGCTGCAAGACGTGTTTGTCCATCTCGAAGAACGCACAAAAAATGCAATTCAGCTGGTGTGTTTAGAAGAGTTACCCCGTACCGAAGCGGCGAAGCGTATTGGCATTAGTCCGATGACTGTATCTCGCCACCTCAAAAAAGGTATGCAGCAAATGAATCAATTACTAGAGCCTCAAGCCGCTTAATTAATTGGTTTTAAAAAAACATACAGATTTCTGTTTCATCATAGGTTAACCCCCTCCATCACCATGAAGGGGGTTTTATTTTGGTCTTTAGAATTTTCGAATAAGGATTAAGACAGTTCCGCCTTTGGGGTGAGTTAGGGATAGATTGCATCACCTATCGAAACCCCTTCCGCCTTCGGCACCTTCCCCAAGGAAGGATAAAACTCTCTATTTTTTTAGCGAAAATACGATACAACTTCTCAAAATTCTTGATCCTTTGGGAATGGCTTTCCCCAGAAAAAAGTAAAGTATTTCTAGAATGTATTCGCCATGCTTATCGCAAGTGACTTAGTGCATTACCATGCCGCCATCGACGTTAAAAGTTTGACCAGTGATGTAAGTTGCTGCGGGGTCTGCTGCGAGGAAACGAATCATTCCTGCAATTTCTTCGGGCTTACCAAAACGACCAAGGGGAATGTACTTGAGAATATCTTCGTTGTCTAAACCTTCGGTCATGTCGGTGGCAATAAATCCGGGAGCAACAGCATTAACAGTGACATTACGGCTAGATAGCTCTTTGGCAACCGTCTTTGTAAAACCGATAACGCCTGCTTTTGCAGCACTGTAATTTGCTTGGCCGGGATTACCCATGAGACCTGCAACGGACGTGATATTAATGATGCGACCGTACCGCTTTTTCATCATAGTTTTGGTGACGGCTTTGGTGCAGAGGAAAACACCAGTCAGGTTTAGATCGATGACTGCTTGCCATGCATCGGGCTTCATGCGCATTAGCAGGGTGTCTTTAGTAATACCTGCATTGTTCACCAAAATATCGATTTGTCCCCATTGCTCTAGGGTTTGCTTAATCAAGTTATCGACTTGATCGGCTTGGGATACGTCTGCTTGGAGGGCGATCGCCTCACCACCAGCTCCGGTAATCTCGGCAACTAAAGCCTCTGCAGCCTCGCTAGAACGGGCGTAGTTGATCACAACTTTTGCACCTTCTGAGGCAAGGGCGATCGCCGTTGCTTTACCAATACCCCGAGAAGCGCCTGTAATAATCGCGACTTGATCCTTGAGGCGTTGTTGAGGGAGTAACTCCATTACCGATTTCTCCAAAAAATAATGCTTATTTTCGACTGGGTTATCATAGGAGGACGACAAGGGCGATCGCAACATTTTCGCCTACAATGCTTCCCGGAGAAATTTCAAGAATGGCTGTTAAGAAAAAATTTGCTAGTTTTCAAGAAATGATCGAAAACTCTCAAAAACCAGTATTAATTGATTTTTATGCAACTTGGTGCGGGCCTTGCCAAGTGATGAGCCAAGTTTTAGAACAAGTCAGTGTGCAAATGCTCGACGAAATACAAATCGTTAAAATCGACGGCGATCGCTACAACACTTTAGCGTCCCAACATGGCGTCCATGCCTACCCCACGATCGTGCTTTACAAAGATAAGAAAGTGGCTTTTCGTGCCGAGGGCGTTGTCCCCGCTCCTCAGTTGATGCAACAGTTACGCCAAGTCATCCGAAAGTAGCACTGAGTAATACATCTTCTCCTTATCACGGTAGAAATGGGGTGTGAAACAACTAATTTTGTGACCAAGATCATAGTTCCAAACCTCTTATAAATATTATTATTTGACTCAAATCAGAGTCTTTTTTTTTACATAAAAAAGCTTTCGTAAACTTATGAAAAGAAAGACTCTCTTTCCCTTCCATTGACATTTGCTTTTACGTTACATTCAAAGAAGGGAAAGGCAGAAAAACGTCGCAAATAGCGTTGATTTAACTTTAAATAAAAGATTATTTCAGCCAACGTGATCGATTAATTCTGTGGGTGTAGATGGTTGAGGTAAGGCAACAATGGTTTGGCAACAATTTCACAAAAAAGTTACAAAAATTCTTTCTAATAATGCAACAAAGATCGTTTTAGGTCTTGGATTAATGGCGATCGCCCCCGGTATTGCTGTTGCGATGCCGACGGGTGGGAGTACAAATGCTTATTTATTTGGCACAACACCTGAAGCTGGTCAAATTGGTCACGACTATATGGTGATGCAAATTGGCGAAGAAAAAAGCGTTAAAGGTGCGTTCTACCAAGTTAGTTCTGAATATGCTTGTTTCTCCGGCGAAGTCGCTGACGGTAAGTTGGATTTAGCGGTTATTGACCCCTATGAACAGGTTGCCTACGAGCATCAGCTAAATTATGAGCAGACTGCTTTGGTCGCTGATACAAGTGAGCAAACGGCTACTCAGATTATTCCTGAAGGATTTCACTTGATTGAAATCGTCAGTAACTTGGCGAATACAATCCTTGCAGATTGCTTAACTGAAGCACCCCTAGATATTTAGGACAAGTTCGGTTTGAAAAATACCAGCACTTTTGATGACGAAAGTTTTTGAGAGTGAGACCAATATTTAGAAGACAAAAATCCCCCTCTATTAATAAATAGAAGGGGTTTTGTTTTGGAGATTTTTGCCCACAAAACGTTAACTGGATTTATGGAAGAGTTAGACCGTTACTTTCACGCCAGTCTGAACTTGCCACAAGTTGTTGTAAATACCACGTTGTTCGAGTAGTTCTTCGTGGGTGCCTGACTCAACGATTTTGCCCTGATCCATCACATAGATACAGTCAGAATGGCGGATGGTTGACAGTCGGTGGGCGATCGCCACGGTAGTTCTATTTTGGGTAATGTGTTCTAGGGATTTAGCGATGGCAGCTTCGGTTTCATTATCAACCGCAGAAGTTGCTTCATCAAGAATGAGGATTGGTGGGTCTTTAAGGATGGCACGGGCGATCGCCAATCTTTGTCGTTGACCACCGGACAATCTTTGCCCCCGCTCTCCCACAACGGTGTCGTATTTGTAGGGTAATGCTTCGATAAATTCGTCGGCTTCAGCTAATTTGGCGGCCTGTTGAATTTCAGTGAGAGAAACATCTGTGTTGCCGTAGGCGATATTGTCAGCAACTGTACCGTGAAAGAGAAAAACATCTTGGCTCACTAAACCAATCGCCTGACGTAAATCTTTCAGATAAATATCGCGAATATCTAAACCATCAAGGGTGATTTTGCCTTCATTCGTCTCGTAAAAACGTAGTAGCAATTTCACAATGGTGCTTTTGCCGGAACCAGTCGCTCCTACGATGGCGATTGTTTGGCCTGCCGGAACGCTTAAAGAAAAATTCTCTAGGACAGTGGCGCGGTCTTTATAGCCAAATTTAACGTTAGAAAGATTGATTGCACCTTTAACAGTGTGGGTGGGTAAAGCCTTTTCACCGGAGCGGATACTAATCGGCGTATCAAGCAAATTAAAAACACGTTTTGTCGATGCCATTGCCCGTTGGTACAGGTCTAAAGTTTGACCTAAACGGGTCAAAGGCCATAGCAATCGCTGGGTCATAAACACCAAAACGCTGTAGGTGCCGACGGCGAGGGTCCCATTTTCGACTTGCAAACCACCGAAAAATAGGATTGCCGTAAAACCAGCCAAAATTGCAATCCGAATTAACGGCACAAATGCCGCACTAAAGGCGATCGCCCGATTATTGCTTTTTACGTAGGCGAGACTGTCAAACCGTAAACGATCTAACTCAAAATGCTCCGTCGTAAAACTTTTGATGGTTGTAATGCCGCTGAGATTATTCGAGAGGCGGGTACTCAGTAGACTGACTTTTTCGCGAACATCCCCATATAAAGGTGCTAATCTTTTCTGGAAACTAATAGAACCCCAAACAATAATGGGCACAGGTAAAAGTGCCATCCATGCGACGGTCGGTGTGAAGTAAATAAATATGCCGCCGATCAATACAACTGTGGTCAGAACTTGCAAAATTTCGTTGGCACCGACATCCAGAAATCGTTCTAACTGATTAATGTCGTCGTTGAGCAACGCCAAAAGTTCGCCTGTGCTGCGTTCTTCAAAATATCCCAACTCCAAATCTTGCAAATGACTATAGCCGTCCAGCCGCAACTCGTGTTGCATTTTCTGGGCTAGATTACGCCATAACCTTTGATACAGGTATTCAAAAACTGATTCGGCACTCCAAATCAGCAACGACACCACACAAATCACAAAAAGCTGTCCGACTAGACTCGTGACCCCAAACTGGGCGACAAAAGAATCTTCTTTCTCGATCACAGTATCCACCGCCATACCGATTAATGCTGGTGGCGCGAGATCAAAAATCTTATTTAACACAGAACAGGCGATCGCCTGATTGATCTGAGTCTGGTGGCGATCGCCGTATTTGAGTAGACGTTTTATCGGAGAGGTCATAAAAGCAGAATACATTTTTCGTATCCAGCGATCATAACCTTTCTAAGTTCTGTGTTTATGGAGAGTGGAAGTATCTCATAGGAAAAAATGTGTTGAGGATGTGAATCAACCTAATTTTTACAATTTAAACCGGTAAACGGTTTCGCCACTAGGAGTTTGCTGGATATCACCGTTAAATTCTTTGACCCGAGCCTCAAGATATCGCTGGGATTCTTTGCCGGATAATTTAGATGCTTGAGCAAACTTTAAAATCGAAACCTCACCCTGATTCGCTTCTAATGTGCGATAAAAATGCTGGCGTAACCAATCCGAATCAAATTTTTCTTTTCGAACTCGCCGATGCAAACTGTACAGCATCCATCCCCCAGAAGCCGTGAACGGTATACCAAAAATAATTAAAGCTGCCATGGCGTCTTCCCGCTCCTCTTGGGGAACAGCCATATTGTTCATTTCAACTGTGGCGTAGATGCTGATAGGTAAACCAACAATGACAAAAAATCCGCCAACAACTCGCTGAAATGCTCGAAATGCAACCCGCGCCCAATGTTTTTTTGCTGGAGCTATAGCGCCTTGGGGAGATTGGCCATATTGCGCTGGTGGCTGGGGCACATTAAGGGCAGTAGCCGGGATAATGTCGTCTTGTATGACAGTTTGACTACCGGAATTCAGAGCTGTTTTTGCTAGGTTGGCAGCTCCTGAAGGGAGAGCGGCGATCGCCTGCTTGACTTCCACCGCAGAACGAAACCGTTGCCGAAAATCGTAGCAAATCATCTTATCGAGGATGGCCGCAAACTGTGGTGAAACATCTGCATCCTGTCGCCAAACAATTTCTGCAGTATTGGGATCTTCGTACAGCTCGTCGTTGGTGTTATAGCCCATCGGCGGGATTTTGCCAGTCAGTGCCTGCACAATGATCATCCCTGCCGCGTAGATATCACTACTGAGCTTCGGTTTCCCGCGTCCCTGCTCACTGGACATATAGCCCGGCGTACCAATAATTGTGCCAATTTGCGTTTGACCTTGGGCATTGACCTGAGTTGCGGCGAGTTCTTTTACCGCACCAAAATCAATGAGAACAACTTTGCCGTCCTGTTGGCGGCGGATTAAATTCGCCGGTTTAATATCGCGATGAATAACCTGTTGCTCGTGGATAAAGGCCAGTGGCTCCAAGATACTCTCTAAAAGGGCGATCGCCTGGGATTCAGTTTGCTTTTTACCGACCGTAATTTCCTTTTCTAGATTGTGACCTTCCACAAAATCTTGTACGAGAAAAAACTCTTGATTTTCTTCAAAGTACGCCAACAACTGCGGAATCTGATCGTGACTTCCCAGGCGATTTAGAAGCTGGGCTTCCGATTCAAAAAGTCGCCGCGCCACCTGTAATGCGCTCGGATCATTAAAACTAGGTTTTAACTGCTTTACCACACATACTTTATTGAACTGTTTAATATCTTCTGCCAGAAAAGTCTGACCGAAGCCTCCAGCTGCGAGGGACTCCGTAATTTTGTAACGTCCGTCAAGAAGTTGCCCAATCATAATCGCCGCTTACAAATACCACACCAAAACCACACAACTCCATTATGAATCAGCATCCTAGCCTACACAGAAAAATTTTGGGTACAAACAAAAAAAGAAAGCCATAATGACTTTCTCAAAAGATTATTCACTTTCACTTGAATCAATGACTAAGGCGATCGCCTAGTGGGAAGCTCGCAGATTATTAGATTCCTGCCGAAGTAAGTTAACCAGATGTTGGTCGCCTTGTGCCTGAGCAGACTGAATACGGTGCTCCAAGCTTTGGCGCATATTCTCTAGATGAACCTGTCGTACATCCTGACTCATCAGCTTTGAAAGCTGAGGGAGTTTTATTGGGCAAGATGGTGCAGGTGCTTGATGACTAACATGACGCTGCTGCAAAGCCTCTGGTAGGACTGCCTGCATTGTCGGGTACAAACTGCCACGGTAGTGCATGAGCACAGACTCAGATTCTGGCCGTGCAATTTCACTCATCACACAATGACGGCGGGTTACTTGACCACGATACTTGCCGAGAATATTACCTTCTGTCACTTCTAAGGATGTTGGTACGTGCTCGTAGGAAACACCACGATATGTCAATTTCATATTTTGCCTCTTCAACATTCCATAACTATTTCTGTAAATATTGTTACATTAATAACCTTTGAACTGCATTTATATCAGGAAAACTTTATATTTACATCACTTTTCACAATCACTAGAGCCAAAAAAAAGGAGCCGTAAAGCTCCCTTTCATTTTAGTTAAGTAATTTCGCGTATCGCCTCAGGATTAAACCTTTGGAAGCTTGCGGAATTTACGAGTATCTATGCTTGCTCTACCAGTTCAGGTGTACGTTCTTCCTTGCTAACAGCAACCTTGCCTTCTTCATTAATATCGACAACAGCTGTGTCACCAGAGGATACGCGACCCGAAAGAATTTCCTCAGCGAGAACATCTTCAAGTAAGCGCATTATTGCCCGACGTAACGGACGAGCACCGTAGGCAGGGTTGTAACCCTCTTCCACAAGACGTTCCTTGAACTTCTCGGTAACCTGAAGCTCAATTTCTTGCTCAGTAAGACGCTTGAAGACATCCTTGAGAAGAATCTCGGAGATCTCTTTGACCTCTTCTTTGTTGAGCTGACGGAATACGATGATTTCGTCGAGACGGTTGAGGAATTCAGGACGGAAGTATTGCTTAAGCTCTTCGTTAACGAGGGAGCGAATGCGATTGTACTGAGATTCAGCAGCATCGTCGCCGAACTCAAAACCGAGACCGCCGCCACCTTTCTCAATAACCTTGGAACCAATGTTGGAAGTCAAGATAATGAGGGTGTTCTTGAAGTCAACGGTACGACCCTTCGCATCAGTCAAACGACCATCTTCAAGGATTTGCAGAAGCATATTGAAGATGTCGGGGTGTGCCTTTTCAATCTCATCAAAGAGAATAACGGTGTAAGGACGACGACGAACTGCTTCTGTGAGCTGACCGCCTTCGTTATAGCCGACATATCCTGGAGGAGAAC
>CAZXBK010000020.1:0-32657 GCA_964638765.1 uncultured Synechococcus sp.
CGATGGCTCGGCATTGACCCCGGACTAGCGATTATCGGTTGGGCTGTCCTCGACGAAACGGGCGGCACAATTCCGGACATCCTCGAATTTGGCACCATCGAAACGGACAAAGCTCTCTCCACTCCCCGCCGCCTCCTAGAAATTGAACAGGATTACAGTGAACTGCTCAATGAATTTCAACCCGAGGCGATCGCCGTGGAAATGCCCTTTTTTAGCCGTCAAATTAAAGCAGCGGGGGGCGTATTACAAGGAGTCGGTATTTTAAATATGGTGAGTTTACGGGAGCGGGAAATCGAACCGATTTTTTTGCACCAATCTAGCTGGAAATGCCACATCGGTAATGCTAAAGCCGATAAACGAGAAGTGGCCCTGATGGTGCAGTCTATTTTTAATATCGAAAATATGCCTATCGATGACAGCGTTGATGCCATTGCGATCGCCTATGCCGCATCCTGCGGACTTCGCAACAATATATAGTTCACGCAGTCCAGCAAACCTATAGATCAACTTACCTTTCGAGTGGATTGTGACCAATCGAAAAAACTTTTTAATCGGTTGGACTTAAGCACGATTTATTCATCCAAGACTCACATCGAATGATTAGGCGATCGCCTCATAGGTTCCGAGAACGATTAGACCCAAGCCAGTCAGCCAACCCATAACGCGATTATCAGTACCAATTTTAAGGACGGCTTTACCAAGCATTGTGCCACCACTGATCATCATGATCGATGTTGCGATACTTAGCGTGGTGACTAAACCAATACTGATATTTGCCATACCAGCACCGATGCCTGTGCCGAGATTACTCACGGTCAAGCCTAAACCTAACAGTAAAGAATCTTGGTGCGATAGCGTTCCACCCGGTTGAACGGTGGGGCTATTGTCAACGCCCACAAGCTGAGGCTGAAAGTGATGCTGGACTTGTTCCCAAATACTGAAACAACCAATGGTGATTAGAAGACAACTCCCGAACCCTTGAGAGAAAAAAGAAGGTAAATATTGACAAATCAGGTTCCCAAGGAACATTGACGCCCCAGTACTCAGTCCTGATAAGAGTGCAATGATTAGATTTCCAGCAAAGGAAATATTGCGTGATTTTGTACTGTAAGCGACCCCAACTGCAAAATTATCGATATTTGTGGAGAATGCAAGGGCGATCGCGACGAACAACGTATCCATGTAAAATTTGAACTAGAGGTTTCATACAACTTAGTTCCGTAAAATGTAACTATAATTTTTAACATTCTGACACATAAGCTGTGCTTATTCATCCATCGCTTGGTAGATCGTTTTTATAAAGTATTTCCGTTGTTTTATGTCTAAATCCCTCTCGCCTCGCAGAAAAAAAGATTGGTCACCTTGGTTGGATAGCTTGGCGTTGTTGCTTTGGGGCAGCTTGTTGCTCAAGTATGCGATCACGGGACAATTGGCTCTGTTGATCCACCCAAATTACTTTGGTCTATGTGCGGCGGCGGGTGCTGTACTGTTTGCCCTTGGGTTGGGCAAAATTTGGCAAACGGTTAATCCTAGTTTGAATGCTGGTGAATCGGTTCAGCATATTCCGCTACTACCTCAAAATGTTGGGAGTAGTCTCATGATTTTTGTGGCGATCGCCGGATTTCTCATTCCACCGTCGGTGCTGGCGAGTCAAACAGCGATTCAGCGGGGTTTAACGGAAGAACTGCCTCTCACGCGTAGTCAACCAGAAAGTTTTCGGACGGGCACAAATCCTGAAGAGCGAACATTGTTGGACTGGATTCGGACGCTAAATGCTTACCCTGAACCGGATGCCTACACTGGTGACCCGGTAAAGGTGAGTGGTTTTGTGACGACGTTGCCGCAACTCCCAGACAATTATTTGATGGTTTCGCGCTTTGTGCTGACCTGCTGTGCGGTGGATGCTTATCCGGTGGGTTTACCTGTGAGATTTGAGGGAACACCAGAATTCGAAAATGACCAGTGGATCGAAGTAGAAGGGGAAATGATTACGGAAGAGTTTGATTTTGACGAGTTAGACGAGACGGGAATTCCCCAACGTCAACTTGTAATCGTAGCTAGTTCAGCAAAGGAGATTCCGACGCCTCGTAACCCCTACGACTACTAAATGGCGACATTCGGCAAAAGATGGGGTGATCGCCTAAAAGTTGCTGTTTGTGCTTTGGGGTTGACAGGTTTAGCCGCTGGATTGCTGGTGAGATTTCGTCCCCAAGATCTTCGTCCCAAAGCTTTACCGCAGGACGAATTTATTCAGGTTTATTTCAATCATCTCGAAGCGAAGGGGGTTGATTATGTGGAGCCTTATCGGGAAATTGAGCGGGCTGGGGATGATCTCGAAAAAATTCTGATCACGGAAATTGAGGCGGCGACTCAAAGTATTGACATTGCGATTCAGGAACTAAATTTGCCGAAAGTAGCGGAGGCGATCGCCACCCAGAAAGCCAAGGGCATTAATGTGCGGGTGATGGTCGAGAATAATTATCGTCGCCCATGGGTTGAAATTGACCAGACAGAATTATTTGAATTTGATCGGCGCGAACAAGGCAAATATCAAGAGTTTGTGGCCCTAGCCGATGAAGACCAAGATGGTTTTTTGAGTGATGCCGAAAAGGAAAAATACGGGGCGATCGCCATCCTCGAAAATGCGGGTGTGCCAATCCTCGACGATACGGCGGATGGGTCAAAGGGTAGTGGACTCATGCACCACAAATTTATGGTGATCGATGGCCGCAAAGTGGTGACGGGTTCAGCGAACTGGACATTAAGCGGTATTCACGGGGATTTTGCCAACCCTGAAACGAGGGGCAATGTTAATCATTTAGTTGTGCTCGAAGATTCGGCGATCGCCGCTGCCTTTACGGAAGAATTTGAGGAGATGTGGACAGGCCGAAAATTTGGGGTTCAGAAACTCCAAGCTCCACCCCAAATATTTACCGTTGGAAATAGTCAGGTCACGTTACAATTTTCGCCATTTTCTAGCTCCCAGTCTTGGGAAAATACGACGAATGGCCTTATCGGTCAAACCCTATCCCAAGCAAACCAATCAATTGATCTGGCATTATTCGTTTTCTCTGAGCAGAGAGTCGCCAATATTCTCGAAACCGAATCGGACGAAGGCGTAACCATTCAAGGTTTAATCGACCCAAGCTTTGCGTTTCGGGACTACAGCGATGGGCTAGATATGCTCGGCATCAATCTCAAGGAAAAATGCGATCCCTTTAATCGGCCATGGCAAACACCCATCAACTCTATCGGCACACCCCAACTCGCTAATGGCGACAAGCTACACCACAAATTTGCTGTAATTGATAGTCGAACCGTGATTACGGGTTCTCACAACTGGTCAGCCTCTGCGAATTCTCAAAACGATGAAACATTACTCATCATCCAAAATCCCCAAGTCGCCAAGCATTTCGAGCGAGAGTTTGAACGTTTATATCGTGATGCTTTGCTTGGTGTGCCCCCTTTTATTGCCGAGAGACAAAAACCCATACCAGCAAATTGTATTGCCGCATCTCCCGATGGCATTGTTAATCTCAATACAGCGAGTGCCATTGAACTAGCAACATTGCCGGGTATTGGCGAGAGTCTTGCCCAAAGAATTATTGGCGATCGCCCTTACAAAAATTTGTCTGATCTAGATCGAGTGCCGGGTATTGGAGAGAAGAAAATTCAGGCTCTGGAAGGAAAAGTTACTTGGTAAAGAAAAAATGAACTCAAGCCCACTTGCATGATGATTTCGGACAATTCTATAAACCGAGAGAGAAAAGCGAAGATTGATGAATCTTGGTTAACTGGCAGCTAAAGTACCAACTTGGGCTAGACGAAACCCCATCTGACATTGGTAGGTTTGAGCCTGTTCTCCGATGCCACTTTGAATTGCGCGGCCACATTTAAGGACACCATGACGTAACCGCGGAGCGCCACTTTGGTCTGCCATCAAACATCCTTGACAAACTTGATCAGTGGGTAAGACTTGTCCCTCAGTTAGGATGACGAGCATAAAACTTCCTCCCAGAGCGGTTTAGCAGCGAATCTCTACTACTATTGTAGTGCTAATTTTCAGGAAATCAGTCAATTGTGTGACACATAAAGACCTCCAAGACTTTATGATGAGAGTTTTGGTGAAAAAGATTTGCTAAAATCTTAGCTGCTGATCGTGAAATTTCTGTCGACTATCCCTCACGTTCTACTGATACTGCGAAATAAGGAAGACTTTAACTGTGACTCATACCAACCTTGATTTTTTGGCTCAAACCGATGACGTCGTTGCCGGAATGATTGCCAGCGAACTCAATCGCCAACGGGTGCACCTAGAGCTTATTGCCAGCGAAAACTTTACATCTCCGGCGGTGATGGCAGCGCAGGGCTCTGTCCTCACAAATAAGTATGCTGAGGGCTTGCCCAAGAAACGTTATTACGGCGGTTGTGAGTTTGTTGATCAGGTTGAGCAAGTTGCGATTGATCGCGTTAAGGAGTTGTTTGGTGCAACCCACGCAAATGTGCAACCCCACTCCGGCGCTCAAGCGAACTTTGCGGTTTTCCTCACGCTGCTTGAGCCGGGCGACAAGATTATGGGTATGGACTTGTCCCACGGTGGTCACCTAACCCACGGTTCTCCGGTAAATGTTTCGGGTAAGTGGTTTGAAGTGGTTCAGTACGGCGTTAGTAAAGAGACTGAGCGCCTCGACTACGACGAAATCCGCGAGATTGCCCTCCGCGAAAAGCCCAAGATGATCATTTGTGGCTATTCTGCTTATCCTCGCATCATTGAATTTGAAAAATTCCGGGCGATCGCCGATGAAGTTGGCGCATACCTAATGGCTGACATTGCTCATATTGCTGGTCTTGTGGCAACTGGACATCACCCAAATCCTCTGCCCCACTGTGACGTTGTGACAACTACGACTCACAAAACCTTGCGCGGTCCCCGTGGTGGTTTGATTATGACCCGCGATGCTGACCTCGGCAAGAAATTTGATAAAGCCGTATTTCCCGGAACCCAAGGTGGTCCCCTAGAGCATGTGATTGCAGGTAAAGCTGTGGCCTTTGGTGAAGCCCTCAAGCCAGAATTCAAAGCTTACTCCGCTCAAGTTATTGCTAATGCCCAAGCAATGGCGAAAACCTTGGTTGCCCGTGGCTTTAAGCTCGTTTCTGACGGTACTGACAACCACCTAATGTTGGTAGATATGCGTTCGATTGGCATGAACGGTAAGCGCGCTGACCAGCTCATTAGCGCCATCAACATTACAGCTAATAAAAATACCGTGCCTTTCGATCCGGAAAAGCCTTGGATCGGTAGCGGTATCCGTCTTGGTTCTCCGGCAATGACCACCCGTGGCCTACTTGAGGAAGACTTTGCGGAGATTGCGAATATCATCGCCGATCGCCTACTCAACCCTGAAGATGAAGCCATCAAGCAAGACTGTATTGGCCGTGTAGCGGATCTTTGTGAGAAGTTCCCCCTCTATCCCCATCTACAAATGCCCGTTGCAGCGGCAGTTTAACTGACTAATTTCGTCGAAATTAATTTTCTACAAATACGGAGAGCTTAGGTTTAATGAAGTAAAGAGGCCTAAGCTTTTTCTTTGCCTGCACTGAATTTTATTACCGTTTACAAGCCAATGCCGACGGATTTTTTTTACCCGATTATTTTTCTGATTTCCTTTAGTCTTGTTCTACTGTTGACACCAATCGTCAAAGCAGTGGGATTGAGGACTGGCCTATTTGATCAACCAGATGAGCGAAAGGTTCACAGCCAACCAATGGTTCGTCTAGGGGGCACAGCTATTTTTACAGGCACGATCGCCGCGATCGCCTACGGTTTGTGGGAGTCTAATGTCCGTTTAATCGGGGATGTACCCTTACTAGCTTTACTCGTTGGGGCGATCGCCTTTTTTACTATTGGTCTACTGGATGATTTGTTTGAGCTGAGTGCCATTTCACGACTCATTTTGCAATTTGTTGTTGCGGCAATCACTTGGTACCTAGGTGTACGCATTGACTATCTGGCGTTGCCCTTTAGTTCTGCTTTTTCCGTTGGTCTATTAAGCCTGCCATTTACGTTGATTTGGCTAGTGGGAATGGTTAATGCCATTAACTGGATTGATGGTTTAGATGGTCTCGCCGCCGGTGTAACGAGTATCACCAGTACTTTATTTTTCGCAGTAATGTTGGTGGTCGGGGAGCCTTCTGTCGCAGTTTTGGCGATCGCCCTAGCGGGTGCAGCAGTGGGCTTTTTGCGGTACAACTTCAATCCAGCTCAGCTGTTTATGGGGGATGGGGGATCGTATTTTATTGGCTTCATTTTGGCGGGTTTAGCAACCCTCGGATTATCGGGAGAACCGACAGCCAGAGCGGTAATGTTGCCCTACATTATTTTGCTTGTCCCGGTGCTAGATATGACAGTGGTTGTCTTCGCGCGATTGAGTGATGGCGTATCTCCCTTTAAGCCGGACAAGCGACACCTGCACCACCGTTTGCTGAGTGCTGGTTTTTCCCAGAAAACAGCCGTGATTTTTATTTATTTACTGACCCTTTGGTCTGGCAGCTTTGCATTGGCGATCGCCGGATTAGCGAATGGTGAAATTGTGATTGCCATTACCTCTGTGCTTTTAGGGGCAATTGGCTGGCAATTGTGGCGCACCCGCGACGTCGCAACAACCCAAGAATAAAATCTCGCGCTATGAGTCAAAAGCACTGGTCAAACTACAATTCATCGAAGGAAGCATTACGACAAAAAATTTGGGAACGCCTTAGAAAAACTAACGCTGTAAACTACGATCCCCGTGGTCATATCCCGAACTTTCTTGGCGCAGAAGAAGCAGCAACTCAATTGCGTAATTTGGATATTTGGCAAACAGCTCGCGTCATTAAATGCAACCCAGATAAACCCCAAGCTCCTGTGAGAGCTGCAGCTCTAGCCGACGGCAAAATTCTATACATGGCAGTGCCGCGCCTCGTTAATGAATATTGTTTTGTGGAACTGCGACGGGAACAGGTACTGGCAGCAGGTCTAAGTTGGCAAGAAGCATCCCAGAAAAAGACCATCCTAGAACTTGGTCGACCTGTCAGTTTTTCGGAGATGCAACCTTTAGACTTAGCCATAGTTGGTTGCGTAGCGGCTAGTCGTGCTGGTGGGCGCACAGGTAAAGGTGCGGGCTTTGCAGATCTAGAATTGGCAATGCTCAAGCATTTTGGCTTGATTAAAAAAAATATGGCGATCGCCACAACCATTCACCCGGAACAGCTAGTTTCACCGGAACATTTACCCCTCGAAGCCCACGATTGGTCACTAGATTGGATTTGCACCACAACCGAGGCGATCGCCACCAACCACAACCATCCCCAGCCTCAGGGTCTCGATTGGCAAAATATCAAACCTCAACAATGGCAGTCGATCCCCATCCTAAAATCTCTCCGTCAGAAATCCAGTCTCAATCACTAGACCTAGATTTTGCATAACCCAGCTCCAACAGAACGATATAGTATTAATCGCAAAAATCTCTAGCTTCCTAATCTGTCTGGCGTTTCGTATCGCAGAAAGTGTATTCATATCGGCGATCGCCCAAACTTCAATAAAGATTCAAGACAAGCGTAGAGTGTCGGTTTATGATCAACCGTAGGTATATATGTTTAATGTGACGTTATGGTGCTTAAAGTCCAGATTGGGGAGCAGAAACTAGAGCAAGAGCAACTGCTATCACTCTTGACTAAATATCAACTTTTGCCGCGTTTGGCGCAGGAAATGGTTATTGATCAGGCGATCGCCACAACGCCAGATCTATCCTGTACCCAGGAAGAAGTGAAAGCAGCCGTCAATTTATTTGTGCAACAACGGCAGCTTAAGTCAGAGGCAGATATTCAAAATTGGCTCAAAAAAAATGGTCTTACCTTTGAACAACTGCCGGCGATCGCCTCGCGCCCGATTCTTCTTGAAAAATTTAAAAAGCAACGGTGGGGCGATAACTTAGAATCATATTTTGTCCAACGTAAAAGCAAACTTGACCGCATTATTTATTCCCTACTGCGTACCGACGATGCTGGCGTTGCCCAAGAGCTGTATTTCCGAATTTTGGATGATGCAAGTCTCTTCCCAGAGTTGGCGCGAGAATACTCAAAAGGCGCTGAATCCCAGACTGGCGGATTGGTTGGCCCTGTAGAGATGAGCACACCCCACCCAGCAATGGTTCAAATTCTCGGCGCTTCGCAACCGGGGGAATTAAAGCCGCCCATGAAAATCGGTGAATGGTTTGTTATTTTGCGTCTCGAAAAATCAGTCCCCGCCCAACTAGATGAAGCCATGCAACAGCGACTAATAAACGAACAATTTGAGCAATGGCTAAATCAACAGGTTCAAGAACAAATGTCTATTCAACATTTAGAATAACGAACACTTTTTTTAATCTTAATTAAATTATTTTTTAGTATTTTTTTGAATCTCAGGATCTGCCGACAATATGAAACTCAATTATCAAGAATTTCTGAGTAATACTGCTCCCTTTAACCATCTTCCTCCAGAAGCCATCGATGCTCTCGGCGGCAAAGTGACGGCTTTTCGCTATCGCATGGGGCAGCCTATTTTGCAGCGCGGCAAACTCCTGCACCAAGTTTCTATTGTTTATCAGGGTCAAGTCCGTATTCTCGGCTATGAGCCACGCACCCAAGCGCCCACGACGTTAAAGCTTATTAGTACTGGCGGTGTTATTGGCTGGGTCAATGCGGTACGGGGAGTGGCCTGCGAAACGGCGATCGCCTCAACGGAAGCGATTTGTCTAAACATCACCAGTCAAGAATTTTTACATCTACTTCAGGAATATCCAGTCTTCCAAGAAGAGTTTGGCGATCGCTGCTCTATTACTGAAACCTTTGATTTACTCGGTTATTATTTCTCCCAAAAAGCCAAGGTTAACGGCAATCTAAAAGACATTGTGCACGCCGCCATGGAACAGGCACAGGTCTGCAATTTACCGCCCGGCTACTACACAGAAAATAGCGCCGAGCAAAAAATTCTCCGCCAATCAGAGAAATTATGGTTTGTCAGTGGCGGCGGCAGTTTAATGGCATTTCCACCCCGTACCCAAATCGATTTTGAACAAGCAGAACAGCTTGAGGTCAAGGGTATTCAGCCGGCTCGCCTCGTGGGTTTTCCAGAACAGGCGTGGGAGCATATTCTCGAACAACAAAAAACACCACCGACGGAACCACCTCTTCCCATTGATGTGATTCCTGATCCCTTTGGTGATGATCCTCCAAAAAATTCTAATGGCAACAGCCCCAAGGTTCTCACAGTTCCTCAAGTCGAGAAAGAAGAGGAAGAAGATATTCCCTATGCACCTGTTGAAATCGTTGGGCTAACGCCAGAGCAATCCGAGGAAGAGCGTCGCTCTAAACGTTATCCCCTGGTCAAAGGCAAGGGCGAAGATGGGGTGGCGATCGCCTGTTTTCAGATGTTGGCGCAGTATTTCGGCATGCGCTTTAAAGGTGATGTGATTCGCCGTGTGGTGACCGATCAAATTCAGCGTTATGGGGCGTTGTCTATACCGATTTGTGGCGCAATTTCGGAGCTAATGGGTCTTAATGCCCAACTGATTAAAATTCCGGTACAGACAGTCACTCGCCTTACTGTTCCGGTGATGGTGAAGTGGCGCGACAGTTTGGCCATTATTTACGAAGTCGGCGATCGCGAGATTGTGGTTGCTGCGCCGGACATTGGTTTGGTGAAGAAAAAGCCCCAAGAATTTCTAGAAGGTTGGGGTGATGAGACGGGTCAAGTCGAAGTTTTACTGCTGAAAAAAGGCAAGTACACGCCGGAAGAACGCTTTGGTCTGAACTGGTTTATTCCGTCGATCAAAAAATACAAATGGGTCTTAATTGAAGTCCTAATTGCATCTTTTCTATTCCAGCTTTTCGCCCTCGCCAATCCGCTGATCATTCAGCAAATTATTGACAAGGTGATTTCCCAAGGTAGTGCCGACACCCTACAAGTTTATGGATCGTTGCTACTGATTTTTGCGATCGCCGAGGGGATTTTAGGGTTTGTGCGCACCAGCCTGTTTGTTGATACCACCAATCGGATCGACATGACCCTAGGCTCGGAAATTATTGACCATTTGTTCCGACTTCCTCTGCAATACTTTGAGAAACGACCCGTCGGTGAAATCTCGACAAGGGTCGGCGAGTTGGAAAAAATTCGCTCCTTCCTGACAGGTACAGCTCTAACCGTTGTCCTCGATGCAGTTTTTTCTGTGGTCTATATCTTCGTAATGGTCTGGTATAGCCCATTGCTTACGGCAGTTTCGTTGGGGGTCATTCCAGTATTTATCATCACAACGCTAATCTTTTCGCCGATTATTCGTAAGCAACTCCGTACCAAAGCCGAGAAAAACGCAAAAAGCCAGTCCTATCTTGTTGAGGTGATGACTGGCGTTCAAACTGTTAAAGCCCAAAATATTGAGCTGCGATCTCGCTGGAAATGGCAAGAAAAATACGCCAGTTACGTTTCCGCTGGCTTTAATACAGTCGTAACCTCCACAGCATCCAGCTCCATCAGTAACTTTCTTAATAAGCTGTCTGGTCTGTTGGTGCTGTGGGTGGGAACCTCTCTTGTACTAAAAGGACCAGAGGAGGGCATTACCCTCGGTCAATTAATCGCGTTCCGAATCATTGCAGGTTACGTGACGTCGCCTATTTTACGCCTTACTCAGCTTTGGCAGAACTTCCAAGACACAGCCATTTCCCTTGAGCGGTTAGCCGATATTGTTGACCATCCCCAAGAGGGCGAAGAAGACCGAGACAATATTCCTATGCCACTGGTTAAGGGTGAGGTGATTTACGAAAATATTAGCTTCCGCTTTAAAAAACACGGGCCACTCAATCTCAATAATGTCAGTTTGGTATTTCCCGCCGGAACATTTGTGGCGATCGTGGGGCAGAGTGGTGCAGGTAAAAGTACCCTTACAAAACTACTCTCGCGGTTGTATGAGCCAGAATCCGGCAGGATTTTAGTCGATGGTTATGACGTGAATAAGGTTGAGCTTTATTCTTTACGTCGGCAAATTGGTGTGGTTCCCCAAGAAACGCTGCTCTTTGAGGGTTCAGTACAGGACAATATTGCGCTCACTAATCCAGAGGCGGAACCCGAAGAAATCGAATACGCAGCTAAGGTTGCAGCAGCCCACGATTTTATCATGGAATCCCTTCCCAACGGCTATAACACTCAAGTCGGAGAACGAGGAGCATCTTTGTCTGGTGGCCAAAAACAACGGATTGCGATCGCCCGTTCAGTGTTGCAGCGTCCTCAAGTTCTAGTGCTTGACGAGGCAACCAGTGCCTTGGACTACCTGACCGAGCGTGAAGTTTGTAATAACCTGAAAGCCGCCTTTGACGACACAACGGTATTTTTTATTACTCACCGTCTCGACACTATCAAAGATGCCGACACCATTATCCTGATGCACGAAGGCTCCCTCGCCGAACAAGGCACTCACGATGAGCTAATGGCAATGCGTGGCCGTTACTACAGCCTCTATCAGCAGCAAACGCGGGGTGGCGGCGAATAAATAGCTAATTTCGACAATTCACTCAGCTTTCCAGTTTTAAATTTCAAACTTTTAAGTTCAATTTTTTAAATTATTTTTTAGGCGATCGCACAGACCATGACCCAATCCCCAGCCGAAACGAACGGTAAAACCGATCAGCAAGCCAACAATCAAACGGTCACCGAATTCGACCAACCCGTGGTTCTGCGACAATCCCCTGTTCTTTCACGGGCGATTATTTGGATCATCTTAATTTTTAGTGGTGCATTTTTTACTTGGGCGTATTTTGCGAGACTGGAGCAAGTCGTTGCAGGTAGCGGTCAGCTAGCACCCAAAGGCGACGTCCAAGAAATTCAAGCCCCTGTCAATGGCATTGTCAAAGAGGTCGAGGTAACCGACGGCGATCAAGTCGAAAAAGGTGATTTATTGCTGACCTTTGATTCTGATGCTGCGGAAGCAAACCAAGAATCTCTGTTGCAGATTCAAAATTCTCTCCGTCAAGAAAACCAGTTGTATCGCGCTGTCCTAAATAACAACGCAGACATTGCCACCCTCGAAGGTCAAATTACCCAAATGAATTTGCCGCCGGAGGTTGCCGCCCTCGCTCGCAATCGCCTTAGCCTTGTCAGCGAAACTCAAGTACTTCGTGCCCAGCTAGGACTGAATAGTGGTCGTTTAAATTCTCAGCAAGCTGCAAGATTAAGTGCATCCTCCCAGGAGATTACCTCTAGACTACGGGCCGCAGAATTAGAATTACGGCAGCTTCAAGAATTGGCGAGTCAAAATAAAGTGCAAATTGCCGATCGCCGTGATCAGTTGCAGACAGATCGTGAAGTGCTGAAAGAGATCCGCAATCGCAACGAATTGTTAATGGCCGAAGCCCAAGAAAGTTTAGACATTGAACAGGGGATTATCGACGAAATCGCGCCCCTCGTTGATGAAGGTGCGATCTCTGCCTTGCAATTAGAGCGCCAAGAACAACAACTGAATGACCGTACCGAGCGGATTATTGAACAACAATCTAACGGTGGCATCGAACTTCAGCAACAACAACAGCGTGTCGATAGTCGCCTTGCGGAAATTGACCAGCTCCTTAAAGAACAAAAACGCTTACAGTTCGATATCAGTCAGGCTCGACAAGAATTGCTGAATACCCGTTCGTCTTCAGAACGTACTCTGAGGGAGCAACTCGATAATGTCGAGCAACGTCTAGCGGTCGTCGATAGTGAACTCAATAAAATTATTGTCGAAAACGAAAAGCGCCTATCAGAAGTCGAAGCGCAACTTATTCAAAATGCCGAGACCCTAGACTACCAAGCCGTAACAGCACCCATTAATGGGACAGTTTTTGACTTACAGGCGCGGGAAGGATTTGTGCCCCGGTCTGGCCAAGCGGAGCCATTACTGAAAATTGTGCCCAACGATGAACTAGTGGCAGAAGTCTTTGTGACCAACCAAGATATTGGTTTTGTTCGACAACGCTATGACGAAGAACTGGCTGGTGGCGAACCGGTCAAAGTGGATATTCGCATTGATACCTACGCGTTTAACGAGTATGGCGATATTGATGGTCGGATTATCAGTATTGGTTCTGATGCTTTGCCCCCCGATGAAATTTATCGGTTCTATCGTTTTCCAGTACGTATTGCCCTAGATGAACAGGAGCTTGGCGGTCGCCCCCTCCAGTCGGGGATGTCGGTGAATGTTAATATCAAAATTCGTGAGGATCGCCGTGTTTACAGCGTCTTTACCGATTTGTTTAGTCGTCGCGTTGATGACCTCAAGCGATCCCGCTAGGTACCATTTTTTATGTTAGAAACTCTGTTTTCCAAAGAGAATTTATTTGCTGTCTCACTGTTTCCCTACCTCGGCTTTTTATGGTTTCTCACCCGCTCTGGTAAAACGCCGAAACTCGCCCTAATTGGGTTTTACGTGTTGCTCGTTTTTGTAGTGATTACGATTCCTGCGGGTCTCTATGCCCAAAATGAATACGGCACGGAATTAGCCAATGTCGATTGGCTCCACGGCAGCGCAGAGTCATTTTTGACCATTTCAAATGTGCTTGTTGTTTTGGGGTTTGCTGGGGCGATCGCCAAACTTAAGTCTTCTAGATCTGAGGAATAGAAAGCAGATTGATGTGCGTTACGCTTCGCTAACACACGCTACGACTAGATCTTAAAGACACCCTCTGGATTAACCGAGAGAATCGGACGGCGACTTAAACCTTCTTTTTGAATAATTTGGTTGGCAGCTAAAAGGCCGCTGCTCGTTGCTCGCTCCATAAGGCCACATGGGAAAGGCATTTTCACCCAGTCCCCTGCATACATCAAGTTCGGGATTTCACTCTGGGTTTCAGGGCGATCGCCGTAGCTATTGGGTGGGTAGCCAGAAAAATTCTTTTGATTCACCAACTGTCGATGTAAGACTGTTGCGCCTTTTAGTTCTGGCACAATTTCGTACAGTTCATTTTCAAAGGTGGCTAATAAATCTGCCTGGGTCGGAAATTCTTTTTCCTTGTAGCAGTAGGCGTGCAGCTCGATGACGCTACCACCCGTTTTCGCTGCCCAATCCTTAAACTGCGTTTGAATATGGTGATAGAGGGTAATACTGTCGGTGAGGGCATAGCCAGAGAGCGACGTAAACCAACTGTGCTCCCAGTCAAAATCTCGGTCAAACCAAAAGCGTCCCACGGCGAAGGGATCGGAAACCGCTAACGTTTCAATACGTCGTGTTGCCTCTGGATCAATATCGCCAGACATCCGCGTAAACAGATGGCGAGTGCCGGGAACATCCGCTGCAATGACAAAATAGTCCGCCTCAAGGGTTGCTGTTTCTAGATCGGAACTAGGATTCTTGGCCACTAATTGCACTTCATCTTCTTTTTTCGCCTGCACTTCAAAGGTCGCTAAATCCCGTTGGGCTGGGCCACTTAGACGTTTCCCATTTTTGTCGTAACGCGCACCATGACAGGGACAAATAAATGAGCCATCCGGTTGTCGCCCTACGGTACAGCCTTGGTGGGTACAAGTTAGAGAAATACCTTCATCTGTTTCTTCGTCTACTGCATACATGCGATCGCCTGCACCGTAGTAGGCCAGACTATTATCTTCAATCAGAGTATTTTCCTTCACCCAGAACGGAATATCTGTTTGCTCATCGCCTTGCTGGTAGCTCAAAGATTGCACTTGGCCGTCTTCACAATTGATTTTGCCGACTGAAACATCCGTCAAAATTTCGCCACCATTAGCTCGAATGGCGTTGGCGATCGGTTGCACTAAACTTGTGCCCATGTCATCAACCGTGCCATTAAACGCCAAACCTTCAGGGTTACCGAAAAAGTAAAAGTGGAAAAACTGCAAAAGCTCACCGGCACTGAGGGTATCTGGCGCATTTAAACTCGATTTGGCGAAGGGCAAAAAGTAGAGGTCATATAGACCCTTCGGAAAGTCCTTATTCACCCACTCGGCTACGGTAATCGCGTCGTAATTTTTAAAGGTGCGGGGAATTTTGAAGCCCGTAATGGCGTGAAAAACTTCGAGGTGTTTAACCTTAGTGAGATTAATACCCCACCGAAGACGGTTCGGCGAAGAAATCGCTAGATCAACGATATTCCAAGGAAAAGCGGTATTTGTTGGCCGGAAAACTTCGGGGAGATAAGCGTCGGGGTCTTTAAAAACGAGGGAATAAAAATCGAGGGACTGGAAATTCTTTTTAATGCTCAGCTCTTCAACGAGGCTTTTGAGGTTGTAATACTGGGGAAAAAAGCCATGGAAGCCATGCTCCATCATGAATTCGTCTTCACCAACGTTAATTTTCCAACTGGCAATCTTGCCGCCTAGCTGGGGCGATTTTTCGAGGAGTGTGACCTGAAACCCCCGCTGACTTAGCTCATAGGCTGATGCTAGTCCAGCTAGTCCACCACCGACAACGACAACTTTTTTCCCTTTATTCAGATGGCGGGGCAGATCTAAAGTCTCTTGCTGGTGAATGGTCGGCTGTGGTGTAGCAAAACGCGAATACCCCGCTACTGAGCCGACTGCGCCAACGCCAAGAAGTTTGAGGGCGGTACGTCGGGAAATGGGGGGAAGAGAGGAGTTTTCGCTCATGCATCAAGTCCGAAAGTCGCAGTGAATGTTGACTATTATTAGCGCACTTTTTCGGGGAGGCTGAGCAATTGTGGCGAATTGTAAAGCTAGTTTTCGCTATCTTTAAACTACGTAGCACGACGGATATTAAAGCAACACCACTGGTCTTTTTTCCAGAGGGCTGCAATTACCCAACCGTGTTGTTCGAGGGTGTCGGCGATCGGCTTAATTTGTTCGATTAAAATACCGCTTAAAATGCCCCAGCTAGTCGGTTTGGCGATCGCCGACATTTGGGGAATCAGTTCAATAATAATTTCCGCCAAAATATTACAAACGATGCCGTCAAAACCACCGTTATACATTGCCGGGAGGTGATCAAGGCTCCCCTTCGCTACTTGCATTCTTTCCGAAGCAATGTGATTTAACTTGCGATTACTATCAGACGCTTCAATTGCCAAAATATCCGTATCTACACCAAACGTTTGGGATGCACCCAACAGCAACGCCCCAATCGATAAAATACCGGAACCACAACCAATGTCTGCAATCACTTGGGTACCCGGTTTATAGCCCAAACGCATTTCTAGCGCTTCTAGGCAGAGTTGCGTTGTTTGGTGGGTTCCCGTGCCAAAAGCCGCACCGGGGTCGAGTTTCAGCACAATACGATCTGTTTCCGGTGGCTCTAGCCATTCTGGACAAACAAGGAAGCGATCGCCAATTTCTTGAGGTTGCCAGTGGCTTTTCCAGCTACTCGACCAATCCTCGTCATCGAGCATATTCCATTTCACAATAGGGCGCGGCAAACCCATCATCAAAGAATCCTGTCGCAACAGCAATCCCAAGGCCGCCAAATCTAAATAATCAAATTGTGCTTGGGGACTATAGGCACGGATCAAAAAAGATTTTCCTTTCTTTTCAGAAGCCATGCCCCGGCAACCAAAATCATCCAGTCGCCAAAAAATACTTTCCTCCAAACTCGGCTCGCACAAAACCTGCAGTTCCCACCAGTTTGTTGACATTGTAAATAGTCCCTGTTTTTCAGGGAAAGCCCCTCAGTCGCGGAACTTCCCCCATGATCAATTCACCTTACAATTTAACAGTGTAAGCATCCCGAATTCCGGTAACTTTCGTAATTTCGCTCAATACACCTTCCGGTAAAGGATCATCCAAACTGAGCACCATAACTGCGTCACCGCGCACAATTTTGCGACCAACCTGCATACTGGCAATATTCACATTAAAGCTTCCCAGCAATGAACCAATTTTACCGATAATTCCCGGTACATCGCGGTGCAAGGTAAAGAGCATATAGCCTGTGGGTGGAACATTGATGGGGAAACCATTGATATTGGTAATACGAATTTCGCCATCGCTGAGCAAAGCACCATTAACGGAATTTTCACCATCCGCACCAGTCGCTTCTAGGTGGATAGCACCAGTGTAATCACGGACAGATTCGTCGCGAGTTTCAATGACGCGAATACCACGCTCCTTCGCTTCAATTTCAGCGTTAACATAATTGACGCGCTCACGTAATGCGGGCGACAAAAGACCTTTCAGAGCCGCAACAACGAGGGGCTTTGCTTCTTTTTCAGCTAAATCGCCCTGGAGAGTGACGCTGAGCTTTTCGATACGTCCACCAGCCAATTGACCCACCATATTACCGAGGGTTTCCGCTAACTGGAGATAGGGGCGGAGTTTCTCCATTACATTGGCATTGAGGCCGGGAATATTGACCGCAGAGCGAGCAGGGAGGCCAAGAATAACGTCACGGATTTGTTCTGCCACATCAACAGCCACATTGACCTGAGCTTCTGCCGTAGATGCACCAAGGTGAGGTGTTAAGACAACTTCTTCGATACCCCGTAGTTCTGATTCCCCTAAAGGCTCAGATTCAAATACGTCGAGGGCTGCACCGGCAAGACGACCTTCACGGATTGCTTTTGCGACAGCGGCTTCGTCTACTACACCACCACGGGAGCAATTCACAATGCGGGTTGTGGATTTCATTTTGGCGATGGATTCTTCGCCGATTAGGTGGGTGGTTTCGGGTGTCTTAGGAACGTGGAGGGTAATGTAGTCAGATTCGCTAAAGAGATAGTCGAGATCAACCAGTTGGCAACCGATTTGACCGGCGCGCTCTTCGGAAATGAAGGGGTCATAGGCGAGAAGCTTCATACCCATTGCTTTACCGACGGTGGCAACGTGGGCGCCGATTTTACCGAGACCGACAACGCCTAGGGTCTTCTTATAAACTTCTGCGCCAATAAATTTCTTGCGGTTCCACTCGTTTGCCTTAACGGATTGGTTGGCGTTAGGGATGTGGCGAGACAAGGACAACATCATGGCTAAGGCATGCTCGGCAGCGGCGATCGTATTGCCTTCGGGGGAGTTGACGACAATGATGCCTTGACGTGTTGCGGCGGGAATATCAACGTTATCCACACCCACACCTGCACGACCAACAATCTTGAGGTTTTTCGCTGCTTCGATCACTTCTTTGGTGACTTTGGTGCCGGAGCGAATCATCAGAGCATCGTACTCAGGAATAATGCTGATGAGCTCCTCGATGGGTAGCCCAACTTTAACGTCTACTTGTGCAACCTGCGAGAGTATGTCAATCCCCGCTTGATCAATGGAGTCGGAGACGAGAACTTTAGCCATAACAATTCAAATAAAAATAAAATTTTCGGTACAAATGGGTCACTATTGGGCGCGATCGCCGAATCGACAAAACGGGCAAATAGTTAATTCTTTGTAAAGAACAAAGCATCATTTTAGCCCGACTGCTCACTCTGAACAGAATTTATCGCTGAATCTGTAAAAGTTCGTTGGCTTGACGATTTTAGGAAGACTCTATTCGCCAAACAATCCCGGTGGTGCGTTGACTTCTAGCTGTTCTTCAACCAGATCAACGACGGGTACAATTTCCTTCACAAAGGGGACAAGATGCTTTTGTTTTTTGTCATCGGTCACTTCCAGTACATCTTGTCCGGCGGAATATAAATCTGTGACAACGCCTAATTTTTCTTTGGTGTGGGTATCGAGCACCGTCAGACCGATCAAATCGCCAACATGATATTCGTCTTCCTCTAACTCTGGGCGATCGCCAGCCCGCACTAAAACTTCTGCACCTCGCACGGCTTCTGCTTGGGTGCGGTCGGTAATATGCTCAAACTTCACCACAAAGATATTTTTACCGGGGATAATACGACCTCGTTCTAGCTCGACGGATTGGGGCGCTTGGGAGGAATTTGGTAACCGTAGCCATCGCTGTCCTGCGACTTCAAATCGCTCTGGAAAATCGGTACTCGGTTTAACCCGCACCTCTCCTTTTAAGCCCTGTGCTGCAACAATTTTGCCAATCGTAATCCACTCTTGCTCTGTCACGCTCTACCTTTATGTCTTGAGTTAAATTTTGAAGAATTTACAGCAAACATCTGCCAAAACTACGGCTTATTACAATACCTGATTTTTCCAGCGCTGTCGCGACAGTCTCTTTCATAAATTTACAGGAGTAGTTGAAGAAAATTGAGAGGCGATCGCCATAATCTTTATTCTTTTTTCAATGACATATTTTCAGGATGGAGATTTTTTTTGAAACTTGCAGCTGCCGATATTGTGGGGGCGTTTCGGGAAGCGCCCACCGTTAACTGTCGCGGTAAAAGAATAATTCCTAAGCTGGAAAAGTAGACTCTGAGGCCATCTTGATTGCTCCCTACAGAAATTGTCTAGAATCTGAGAAAGTTCCCCTAAAAAATTCCGCTCATGTTGGAAACCGCCTTTTTTACGCTTTCATCTCAAGTCGTTTCAGATATCTGTTTAGATACTGGCGTGGAGAAAGGCACAAATGTCATTTCTTGGGTTGGACAAGCTGTAGATGGAAAATTTAAGCAGCTAATTTATAACTGGTCAAAGCGGTACGTTGAGAACTACGCAAAACGCCACGGCATTCTGAAGGTTTTGGGGATGTCAGAACCAATCGATCTGGATTCGATTTATACCAAGGTTTGTTTGCTGTCGGATCGGGATGTTTATAAGTTTGCGTCGGTGGATGGGCTAGAAGAAATATTTCGGGAAACGCGTAGCTTTCAGCAGTCAGACGAAACAGAAAAGCCCATTGGGTTAGATGTCGCAAATAAAGAACAATATTTAATGGTGCTCGGTGCGCCGGGGGCAGGTAAGTCAACGCTTTTACGCAAAATTGGGTTAGAGGCTCTAAAGGGAAAAGAGGGAGATTATCATCACAATCGGATTCCGGTGTTTCTGGAGCTAAAACGGTTTAATCAAGCGGATATTGATATTGTTTCTGTCATCGCCAAGGAATTTGAAATCTGCAAACATCCACGACCGAAGGAATATGCGGAAGCGGCTCTAGATGATGGCAAGCTCGTTGTCCTTTTTGATGGGCTGGATGAAGTGCCCACAGAACTTCAAAACAATGTGATTAATGCCATTGAAGATTTTGTGGATCGCTATGACAAAAATCGTTTTGTCGCGTCCTGTCGGGTGGCTGCATACAATACACGCTTTCGGCGGTTTCGGGATGTGGCCATTGCCAATTTTGATGGCAGTCAGATCGAGCAGTTCATTCGGAATTGGTTTCGGTCTGAGCAGGATCAGCAGATGGAAACAGGTCAGAAATGTTGGGAACTGCTGAGTGGTGAAAAGCATCGCGGCGCAAAGGAACTGGCACAAACGCCGTTGCTTCTGACATTCCTTTGTTTGGTTTATGACAGGTCACAAACTTTTCCAGAAAATCGCAGTCAACTCTACAGCAAAGCTCTACGCATCCTTTTGGAAGAATGGGCCGCATCGAAGCGTTTATCTCAGGACAAAATTATTTATGCAGGTTTACATACCGAGCTAGAGGAAGAACTGCTGACGGACATTGCCTACTGGGGATTTCAGCAGGATCAATTGTTTTTCCAAAAGGATGAGCTGGTCGCGCAAATTCGGAAGTTTCTCACCGAAAATCTCAATGCTGATAAAACCCTCAATGGCGAGGCAATTCTTAAAGCCATTGCCGTACAACAGGGGATTTTTGTAGAGCGGGCAGAAAACATTTATTCGTTTTCCCATCTGACATTGCAAGAATATCTCACGGCAAAATACATCGTTGACAATAACTGCATTGAAGAAACAGTAGAGCAGCACATCACGGATTATCGGTGGAAAGAAGTTTTTATTCTCGTAGCAGGACTCGCAAAGGGCAGAGCAGGAGCTGATCCGCTGTTACTAGCCATTGAAAAATATGCGCTGAACTATACAAAATCACCAACAGGACAAAAGTTTCTTGTGCCGTGGATGGAGTGGGCAGTAAAAGCTACCACTGGATCAAAATCTGACCTTTCACCCACTGCTAAACGATCAGTGGCGATCGCAAATGCCTATGCCTATGCCTTTAATTATGCTTACGCTGATGACTATGCAGATCCTGATGCAGATTCCTGGACTTTGGCATTTATGGATACAGAAGCATACAGATATGCAGAAGTATCAACATACCCATACGTTTCACTTGATGCTGAATTACTTGCGATGGCATTGATGTGTACTAACGTATACAAGTCTCATTTTGATCCTGATACAACTCACTTTGAGGTGGCAATTGATAACTTTATTAAATACTGCCAAGTAATGGATAAACGTCCACTAATTTTTACTTCTATCAACTTTGAAAAATTAGCTGAGAAATTCAAGCTTTTACGGCAAAATATCCCTGCTAAATATAGTACTCATGATGAACATATATCCTTCTCTCACACAATTTTAAAAACTTTGTTTAATTTATTTGACTTCCCTGAAAAATCAACTTGGATATCAGAAAAAGAAGTACATGAAATCGATCAAAAGTATTTTTATCCTTATAAATTAATGTTGGATTGTCAAGTGGCAGCCGTGCGTGTGTCTTCGAGTACTTGGCAGGCAATTGAAGAAAGAATGTTTTTGCCGCCAGAAAATTAGATATTGTAGGGGCGTTTCGGGAAACGCCCACAGTCAACCGTCGCAACAAAGAATTCAGTTCGTGAGCTGGAAAAGTAGACTCTGGGTCAATCCCGATTGACCCCTACAGAAAATAATTGTTTGATGGGCGATTATCTCACATCAAGCTCTCTTGATTCATGATTAGCTCAATACAGTTTTGAAGAGAAGATAACTTTGTTTGGATAATGCTCCAGACAATTTTCGAATTTACCTTGAAATATGTGTGGGCAATAATATCCCTTAAACCAGCTATTTTTTGCCACTCAACTTGAGAATACTTTGAACGAATAGAGTCAGGAATTTGTTTGGTGACTTCACCAATAATCTGTAAATTGTGGGTTACAGCATCAAGGGTTCGCTCATCCTCACAAAATTCATCGTAAGACAAACCATCAACATAGCTTTCGATCTTGGCAATGCTTTTTAGAATGTCGTTGAGATAAAGACTAAGACTACGTGACATAAACCGCTTGCTGCAAGACCTTATCTTTGATCAATGGCTTCAGATCTTCCTTAATAACAAGATCAACTTTTCTTTGAAAAAGCTCTTCTAAAAAAAACTTTAGATCCATGTAAAGATCGAATGTTAACTCGGCATCAAATTCAACCAAAAAATCTAAATCACTATCTACTTTCGCTTCATTTCGCGCGACCGAACCAAACAATGCTAACTCTTTGATTTCAAATCGTTCTAGCTGCTCGCGTTTTTCTCCCAGAAGAGTGAGTACCGAGTCACAGTTAAATACTGATGTTTCCATTATTGAGATGGGAAATATTCCTCTCACTACTTCTCAAACTATAGCGAAGCCATGAATTATTTCATGAAAAAGTTTTGAGCAGAGTTGCATTTTGGGAAGTTCTTCTTCTAGTTTTCCCCAAGTGCGATCGCCCCTCTATTCCTTTGCCCAATACTTCTCCCACCAAATTAATAAACCAGAGATTGAATAATCAGCGCTGCATTAACCCCGAAAAATACCGCCCAAATGATTAATTCGAGATTGCTGACTTTTTTAAACATGACGATTTTTAGTCAATAGTGATTTCGCTGCCAAAACTATATTTGGAAAATATCTCTAAAGCAAGGGCAACACTTTAAACCTGGGTGAACCCTGCATTATTTCTAAATTTATGTTGAGGGTAAATCAAAATCACTGGCTGAATGGCGCTCTGGAATTTGTTCTTCTGGCTCTCCCCAAGTACGATTAACCATTCTTCCTCGCTTCACTGCTGGTCTCGCATCAATTTTCTTAGCCCAACGCATCAAATTTTTATAGGAGTCCGCCTCCACAAATTTCGCTGCACCGTAGAGACGACCTAAAACTAAACCGCCATACCACGGCCAGATCGCCATATCTGCAATGGTGTATTCATCTCCGGAAATATATTGATGTTCCGCTAATTGCCGATCTAGGACATCAAGCTGCCGCTTTGTTTCCATCGTGAAGCGATTAATGCAGTACTCGATTTTTGTGGGCGCATAACTATAGAAATGCCCAAAACCACCACCGAGATAAGGCGCTGACCCCACCTGCCAAAACAGCCAAGATAAACATTCTGTCCGTTGAACAGGCTCCTTTGGGAGAAATCCCCCAAACTTTTCGGCGAGGTAAAGCAAAATTGACCCGGATTCAAAAATGCGAGTTGGTGGGTTGGTGCTGCGATCAACTAAAGCGGGAATCTTCGAGTTGGGATTTACCGCCACAAAGCCACTACCGAACTGATCGCCCTCATTAATCTTGATGGGATAAGCATCATATTCCGCCTCGGCGATACCCAAAGCGACCAGCTCCTCCAACATAATCGTGACTTTTTGCCCATTGGGAGTCGCTAGAGAATAAAGCTGCAATGGATGTTTGCCGACGGGTAATTCTTTCTCGTGGGTTGCCCCGGCGATCGGACGATTAATCTTTGCCCATTCCCCGCCACTTTCCTTGTCCCATTGCCAAACTTTGGGGGGTTGATACTCAGAGGAGGAATTATTCATGGGTCGCTGCGATTAGGATCGAATATTCCAATCCTAGTGCTTCTTAAGTTACGGCACGACAGTGAACCGTATTTGTTATTTCAGGTTTACAGATATGAAGGCGATCGCCAAACTATATTGCTGCTTAAATTAAGCCTTCCATTTCTAGCTCTTCGATCATTTGTAGACCGTTCGGATCGCCGACTCGCAGCAACGCAGCACGGGCATCTTCTTTGACGCCAATATCTTCGTCTTCAACGAGGGATTCAATCAACGCATCGATCGCCGTCGCAAAAATCACATTAGAAGGCATTTCCCGACAGAGCTGACCGAGCGACCAAGCACAATTACTCCGTACCGCCGCCATTTTGTCCCGACGCAAACCCGCAATTAAAGGCGGAATCGACTGCACAATGTCCTCATATTCCAGCTTCGCCACCTGCGCCAAACTACTCGCTGCCCACAAACGTACTGCCGAGATATCCGTTTTCAGAGCATGAATTAAAGGTTCTAATGCCCGGCGATCGCCACAATTTCCTAACGCCCACACCACACCCTTACGGACATAGCCATTCCAGTCATTTGCCAATAGCTCAATTAATGTTGGTACCGCCGCCTCAGAAGGATTTCGTCCCAGAGCATAGGCCGCACTAACCCGCGTGAGAGGACAACTATCCGTTGTAATAATCTCGATCAAGGGGGCGATCGCCCGTTCATCCTTGTTGTCACAGAAGTACCGCGCCGCGATCATGCGCTTCATTTTGTCGCCATCAGAAAGAGACGCAACCATCTCCGTCGCATCAGGCTGGGCAACTGTAACCTCCGTATCCTGCGCCGGATCACCGAAGGTGTCATTAAGTAAATCTAGATCGTTAGGACTTGGCATAATGTAATACCCTACTATCCCTGATATCGCTCGTGCAACTGTTGTTTTTCAATGGATTACGACGCAATTTGGGCAAATATCAGCCGATACTCTTCACCGTCAATTTTCGAGCACAGAATTATGCCAAAAGAGTGAATTTGAAACTTTATAATAGAGACACAAAACTAGCAACAAACCCAAAAACTATGGCTTTAGCATTGACCACAGAAAACGTAGAAACCACCCTCGACGAATTACGCCCCTACTTAATGGCTGATGGTGGCAATGTCGAACTTGTTGAAATCGATGGCCCTATTGTCAAGCTACGTTTACAAGGTGCTTGTGGCTCTTGCCCCAGCTCTGCCATGACTTTACGTATGGGCATCGAGCGTAAGCTACGGGAAGTGATTCCTGAAATTGCTGAAATCGAACAAGTTTTTTAAGAATTTTTATCAGGGCATTTTACGTAATGTCTAAATCTATCTTTACCTAATAAGAAAACCCCACCGCATTCGATGGGGTCTTTTTTTTCGCCAGTTTAATCGATAGGTTTTATTAGAAGATCAACCTGTATTACGCATACCAGCGGCAATACCATTAATCGTCAGCAATGCACCTCTAAGCAATTCTTCCTTGCTATAGCGGAAGTGAACAATGCTCGCTTTAGTTTCACGGGTATATTGACGCAAACGTTTGAGGAGCGATACTTGCAAAAAGCCGAGAGGAACAATAGTGCCATTTCTCAACTGTACTGAACGCTGGAGGGGGCGATCGCCGTCGAGCAGTTCCTCATTTTCCGTAATCTCAAGGACGAGCTTACGGGTAAGGTTAAATTCCTCGGTAATTTTATTGAGAATAGGTTGGAAACGCTCAAGATCTGCGGGGTCTGCCAATTCACGCACATAATGACTTGCCATTTCGAGATCCACCTTCGAGAGGGTCATTTCTACCTTCGAAATCACCATGCGGAAGAAGGGCCACTTCGAGTAGAAATAGCGCATTAGTTTGAGGTTTTCCTCAGGATCTTGCTCAAAGAACTGTTGTAATGCCGTCCCAACGCCGTACCAAGCAGGCAGGAGAAAACGACTTTGAGTCCAGCTAAAGACCCAAGGAATTGCCCGCAAACTACTGAGATCCTTTTTGCCAGATTTCCGACGGGCAGGACGAGAGCTAATCTGTAACTGACTAATCTCTGGTAGCGGCGTTACCGACATAAAGAAATCGAGGAAATCAGGCTCTTCGTAGACTAGAGAGCGATAGGCCGCGCGGGACTGCTGGGACAGCTTCTCCATAATGCGATTCCACGGCTCGATATTGTCAAAGCCGCTAACGAGCAAACTGGATTGGATTACCGCTGTTGAGACACTTTCAAGGTGGTAGAGAGCGAGGTCAGGGAGGGAATATTTCGAAGCTAAAACTTCCCCTTGCTCTGTAATTTTGATGCGTCCGTTAATGGTGTTGGGGGGTTGCGCCAAAATTGCTGCGTAGGCAGGGCCACCACCCCGACCGACAGAGCCGCCACGACCGTGGAAGATCCTCAGATCGATGCCGTAGGGGTCAGCAACTTCTTGGAGATTCTTTTGGGCTTTGTGGATTTCCCAGTTACTGCTGAGGAAACCGGAGTCTTTGTTACTGTCGGAATAACCCAGCATGATTTCCTGAAGATCAGGGGAAAGGCGATCGCCAAAGACTTCGTCATAATTACCCTCGCCGGAAGGATTGTAACCACCTGCCAAGCAGGTGCGATAGAGCTGAATATCGAAGAGACTACGCATAATGCCGGGAGCATTACGAAGGTCATCCACCGTTTCAAAAAGTGGCGCAATCCGAATTGTCGTAACACCAGCCACAGGGTCGTACAAACCAGCTTCTTGGGCTAGAAGGAGCACTTCCAGGACATCACTAGCCTCGTTGGTCATACTGATGATGTAGGTTTGGCAGATACCGAGACCAAATTCCTGCTGTAACCGCTTGAGAACTTGCAGGGTTTGAATAGTTTCCACCGCCTTCTCAGAAAAGGCCATTTCCTTCGGAATCAGCGGACGGCGGGTTTTCAGTTCTTGGACGAGCCATTCCACCTTCTCTGCATCGGTCAAATCGTTATAGGACTTGTCCATCACACCGAGATAATCCACGATTTCGGCGATCGCATCGGAGTGACGGGTAGACTCCTGCCGGAAATCAAGGCGCGTCAAAATAAAGCCAAAAATCTCGACTTGGCAAATGAGTTTATCGAGAGCCGCACAATGAATATCGGTCTCTACCAAGCTGTCACGCAGTAGCGTCAAATCTGCGAGGAAATCATGACCTGTCGCATACACGCGCTCATCCGCAACTTCCACTTTATTTTGCCAAGCGGGCATATTCGCCAGACGACGGTTCCGCTCCAAGGTATTTTCTAAACGCTTTTTAATGTAAGCCAGTTTAAGACGGTAGGGTTCTTGGCGGTAACGAATCGCCCAAGCCTCATACACTTCAGGGAAAATCGTCTGTTCCTGCTCAAGGGAATCTAAAATTTCCGGCAGCACATTACTCCAGTGCAGCGACAAACTTAGAACGTCTGCTAATTGATCGATTGATTCGATGTAGCGCTCTAGCACAAGTCCCCGTTGGTAACAGGCTGTCCGCCAAGTTACATCAGGAGTGACAGACGGGTTGCCATCGCGATCGCCGCCTACCCAAGAACCAAAATTACAGAAATTTTTCAGGGGGACTTCTGTATAGGGGAAAGACGATTTTAAAGCCTGTTGTAAACGGACCGACAGCTCAGGCAGAGTATCAAAAAGTACTTCCTCAAAATAATGCAGCGCATAATCGACTTCATCTAAAACCTGCGGCTTAAACTGGTGCAGCTCATCAGTTCGCCACCACAGACGAATTTCTTCCGTTAACTGCTGCTTAATATTGTCTACTTCCCAAGACACTGCCGGGTCAAAACGTGTTTCCCCTTCACCAGTACGGTCTAGTTCCCGCAAGATACCCGCAATCCGCCGCTGCTTATTCCGAATCGTGTGGCGCACAATTTCTGTGGGGTGAGCGGTAAAAACGAGGCGAATATCTAGTTGATTGAGGAGTCGCTGAATCTTTTGAGGCGGCATATTTTGACGCTTCAAGTAAGGAAACAGCCAGTTAAACGTTCCTGCCTTTGTGGGCGAAATTTCCTCTAGTCCATCAGATTTGCCATTGCTGCCAGTGTCTGCGGGTTGTACTGTGCGACGGGATAACTGCTGTTCCCGCTGTTCGTAATGCTGCTCAACGCTATTAATCAACTGAAAATACAGGGCAAAGGCACGGGCAGCGCTAATTGCATCCTCGAGGCTGAGACTTTCAATGAGTCTAGAAATTTCTTGGGGTGGGAAATCGCCGATACGACCATCTTCAGAACGACTCTCTCTCAAGCGTTTTAGCCGTTCAACTAGTTTGGGGCCACACTCTTTTTCTAGTACAGCTTGCCAAAGGTCTTCCACCATTGCGAGACGATGCCGCAGGAGGGATTGGGAGGAGGAAAGAATATCGGCTTCGGCACTGGGAGGTTGCATGATTTGATTCATGGTGTTGGCAATCTATGGCTAGGATGATCTTGCGTTTGAATAAGGATCGGGCAAATCTAATCGATTGTAATGGGAAAGGTTATTTGGGGGTAGTGTGTCAGGATACTTTGCTTGTGGTCACACTAGTCTCTGTTCCCAAACAGATAATGTGCGTCTACTCAGGGTCTTGATTGGCTTGGTGGTTGTCCGGATCTTTGGCTTCTGGAAATGGAAGCGTAGGTAGGCGATCGCCTCGTAAAATTTCTTCGCTCCAACAGCCGAGGTCAATGATAGATTGCGCTAAACTTTCTCCCCACTGGTATGTAACAAGATAAGAAGGAGCGAGTATACTCAAAACAAATTGCGAGGGGATTGGCGATTGAACTTTCATCTGCACTCTAGTCTATAAGCCATGTCCATCCTACAAGCGGAACCTTTTTAGGACAATTTTTTTGCGCTTTCGTTTATCTTTGTTGTTATTGACTCACGTTAATTTGTGAACCCCCAAGCTTATGGTGAATGTGTCACACCGAAAAACCAATCGCCCCCGCCTTGCCCCGATGCTCCACGAAGCGGTGCGTCAGGCGATTCCCCTCGGTAGTCACGTTCATCTACGCGTGCGGTTGCGGGGTAATACGCTCCATTTACTTTGCGAAACAAATTGCCCGACGGAAAAGGAAGAAATTGTTGGGGCAATTGTGACGGCGATTCGTCGGAGTGAGACACCCCTCGTTTTATTGACGCCGGAACCGAATGAACCGATTTATCGCTTAATTGTCTACGGACGTTTAGAGGGAACAGAAAATAGTCTGTGGGTTAAATCTATCAATGTTTTAGAGCTGCTAGAGGAGCCGCAGGTTATTGTCCCCAATGATGCTGAACAGCTGTTGGTGACCTATCAGAGTTTGGCGCGGTCTGGTGCACCGGAGGCGATCGCCCGGTATTTGAGCGATTGCTTTAGCCATTTAGGTGTTGGTATCCAAGCCGATGTGCAGACCTATCCAGCAACAAAATCTGAGCCAGAATCAAAGCGTTTATGGATTACCTGTCAGTGTGACTACAGCCCTGAATATGCCTTGCTAACGGAGCCTTTGGTTCAAGAACTGCGGGAACTGCAAATTGAGGGATTTCGCGATGGTGTTATTCGCTGTCAGATTCGCGGTGAACAGAAACCAGAATGGTTACTCTGGGTTGACCTGACGCCGCCCCAAACGATGTTACGGGAATGGGGACGCTGGGGAGATACCCAGGCGATCGCCCACCTGTTAAACCAAGGAATGGTTGCCCACGGCATTGCGGTTAAAGTTTCCCAGAAGAAAGATGCGCTCCATATTTTTTGTTATCCCATCGATCCGATAGAGCAGGACGAGCCAAATAAAAAGACAGCTCTTAAAGTTGCGATTCCTATCTTGGAAGATTTAGCACCCCAAGGACTGCAATCCGCCACAATTTACGGGACATTGAGCGACGACTCTGCCCCTCTATGGATTGAGTGGTTGCCCCTTGCGGCCCAAGTTATTACGAAGTTACAGCCTGCACCGCGAGCCCTTGCTCGTAAAAATAATTTAGATGCCTTGCTCTTCCTAATGCAGCGAGCCTTAAACCCTGATTTGTCTGAGCGTCTGGCAACAGGTGGCATCCGCGTCAAGCTCTTCACAAAGGGCAAAATTCTCCACGTGATGACCGAGGCGATCGCCTGTCCGACCAAGGATCAAATCGTTGAAACCCTCATTCCTTTCTTTAAAGAACTTGAAAGCGATTACATAGACGGTGTTCGTCTGTATGGTCGCCGTTCCGGCCAAGTAAAGGCTGTTTGGCAGCACCGCATTGATTTAGTTGAAATTCCGACCGCCTTAAAAGCCAAACTCAGCGACCAACACGAACTTCTTGATGCAACAACCGCCATTAGCCCCGAGGAAGTTCGTTATCAGCAAAGCGCGCCATCTTTTCTAGAAGAGTTAAACCAAACCCTCCGTACAATTCTCTGTGCCACACGATTGTGGACACCAGAACAAACTGTTTCTAGCCCAGTTCTAAGCAAACAATATCAGCAGCCTTCTAATGTGCCGCTGATGACGGATAAAGGGATTCGAGTTGCCCTAGTCTGGGGCTTTTTAGGATTGCTACTCACCGTGCAGATTGATTGGCTTACGGGTCAATGGCTCCAGAAAAATGCACCAGAAGAAACAAATACGACAGCGGCATCAGAGCTTGATATTGCCCTGAATGAAACCCTGAGTTCTGAATCGGTAGAATTGCCAAATTTAGAGTTACAAAAATCTGAATTCCTAGATCAAGGCGGTGCTGGCTTTACGACTACAGGCACAACCGAATTAACGTTAACGCCCAAAGCTGAACTCGCCAGATTAACGACAGCCCCTAAGGCGATCGCCCCGCCAGACAAAGCGGAACATCCGTCATTTAATAGTCCAATGTTGGATGAAAAACTGGCTTTATATCAGAAGCGAGTCCAGGAAAATGGTGTGCCAGACATTCTTATTGTCGGTAGCTCCCGGGCATTAAGGGGACTTGACCCCTATGCTTTGCAAACCGCCTTAGCAAAACAGGGTTATCCCAAGCTTGATATTTTTAATTTTGGTTTAAATGGCGCGACAGTTCAGGTTTTTGATTTGTTATTGCGGCAAATTATTCCAGCAGATCAATTGCCCCAGATGATTATTTGGGCAGATGGCGCTCGTGCTTTTAATAGCGGTCGCGAAGATCTCACCTTCGACATCATCGTTAATTCTGAGGGCTTCCAAAAGCTGCAAGACGGTACATTCCCTAATCTCTTTGTACAAGAAGACGAGGCGATCGCCGAAGTAGAGCCAGAAATAAAAGAACCCTTTAACCTCAACAAAGAAGCAAACCAGTTTCTCGCTGAACTATCTATTGTTTATGAACAGCGGGAAGCCCTTAAAAGCACAGTATTGCAAGAATTGTTTCCGCAATTTGATGCCCTTGAACCATTAAATGCGGCGGAGTTGCCGACGGAAGATGCAGAAGAAAGTGAGATTCGCACCCTAGAAGTACAAGGTGAAACCATTAACCTTGACGGTTTCCTTGCCCTGTCGCGACAATTTGAGCCGGATTATTACTACCGCTATCACCCCCGAGTGACTGGCTACTACGACAACGACTACTCAGAATTTAATCTCGAAGGCGAACAACACCAAGCCTTTACCGAATTGCTCCGCTATCTAGATGCCAATCAAGTTAATTTAGTGGTGATTAATCAACCGCTCACAGATCAATATCTCGATCCAGTGCGAGAACGTTACGAAGAGAAATTCCGTAACTACATGGATCAAATATCTACTCAGAGAAATCTGGAGTTCTTAGATTTCGTCAGTAAAGAAGCATGGCAACAACGGTATAAATATTTTTCTGATCCTAGTCACCTCAACCGGTTTGGGGCATCTCAAATGGCGCGTCAATTGGCACAAAATCCACTGATACAGTGGCCTATCACTGCCAATGCTCAAGCTGATTCTGAGTCTGAAACGTCGGATTAAACAAATAACGCCAGCTTGCTAAATTACAGGGTTAGAAATTTTATAAATCAAGATAGGCAGTCCTTAATTCCTCAACAACTATACGAACAGCAGATGACAACCAAGCATCATATTGAGGATAGACAGCCAACCGAGGCTGCAATTGCTTACCCATTTGGATAAGGTTTTTTTGGATGGCATTCAAATCAAGATGTTCGTAATCGGGGTTCACTTCATCCTTAGGCACAATGCCGCCCAAATCTGAGGCGCCCGCTTTAATACAACGTAAAAGCCAGTCTAAGTCAGCCACAAGATTAGGAGGAATCTGGATGGCGATCGCCTCCGGTAAAATCTGTCTCGCTAAGGTGATTACTTCTGGAAGTCGCTGCGGATCGAAGTTCTCCCCTGTATAGATTTGATTTGTGCCTGGACTATGGGGCTGAAGAATCACTTCTTGAATATGACCGTATTTTTTTTGCACTGCGGCGATCGCCTCCAATGATTTAATCCAATCCCGCTCATTTTCACCAATGCCCAAAAGCAAACCCGTTGTAAAAGGAATTTGAAGTTCACCCGCCCATTCCAACTGCTGCAACCTCAAGGCTGAGTTCTTACTAGGTGCATAACGATGGACAGGCAAATCGTCTCGCAACTGCTCAAGCATCAGCCCCATAGAACCATTCACTTCCCGCAAACACTCCATTTCCTCAAAACTTAAAGGCCCAGCATTAGTGTGGGGAATTAAGCCAAAACCTAGAGCAAGCTCACAAAGCTCTTTAATCCTCCGAATAAGAGACGCTCTGCGTGGCGATCGCGGATGCACTTCACCACTGAGGATCAAAATCTCATAAACGCCTAAATTTTCTAAGGCTTCTAATCTCTGGGCAGCCTTTTCCAGACTTAGCCAATCATCTTTACCCGGATCCACACGAAAGTTGCAGTAGGTGCAACGATTAAAACACTCGTAGGTCGGAACCAGCGTAAATGCAGGGCTGTAGGTAACAACGCTTAAGTCCGACTCAGGGTGGCGATCGCCGAACAAAGCATAAGCAGAATCTATACTTGACATAATTATGGGTTTTGTTAATTCCCTTTACAAAACGCAATAATCACGGTAGTATTAATACATAAGGTTTTGCACCTTGATAATTTCATAGCAATCATAAACATGACTACTACACTACAACAAAGC
>CAZXBK010000021.1:0-31863 GCA_964638765.1 uncultured Synechococcus sp.
ATTTTTGCCATGTTAAAAGAACGTTTAACGCCTTGCGCCACACTCCTCTACTACTGGCTTCGCAATTACAACGCCGTTAGGAAAATCAATTTAGCAAATTTTCAAGTTTGGTCAGAAGAGTTCTCGGAAGAACAATTTACGGCCAAAGAGATTGACCGTGCTTTTCTGCGTTTAATTCAGCTTGGTCTAGTCCGCATTCAAGACGAAGTGATTTGTGTAACGCCCATGGGTCAAGATTCCCCAGTGAGGTTGCAGCCTTTGCCAAAACGGTTATTAAAAATTTGGCGACTGGAAGAGCGTTTAGCTGTAGGAAGCTTGGCCGTAGCTTCGGCAGTACTTGTTGCGATTTCTGGGTTTGTTTTATTGCAGAAGCCGGTTCAGTCCCAAGCTGTTACTGGCAGTCTTGATGCAATTTCTGACATCACACAAGTAGATATTTAGAGTCAATTTTTTAGATGGAACACTGTGTAAGATTTTTAGTTATTTGCTGTTAATAACAGCTCTGACAATTCTAAAGAGTATTGAAAGATCCCGCTTATTTTATAAGCGGGGTTTTCTTTAAGTTGATAGTTTTTATCTAGTAGAAGTGTGGGGCTACGATTTACTTAGAAGTTTTGCTGCTACACCGCCGCCGATTAATCCAAAGAGATGTCCTTCCCACGAAACGCCGGGAGTTACCGGTAAAACACCCCACAAAACGCCGCCATAGAAAAAGAAAACGACGCAGGCAAGGGCGATAGAAGGGATATCTCGCTGGAAGTAGCCACGAAATAGTAGGAAGCCCAGATAGCCAAAAATTAGAATGCTAGCGCCTAAGTGAACAGAATTTGGTGCGCCAACTAGCCACACGCCAGATCCTCCCACAACCGTGGCGATCGCCGTCACGCTCCAAAAATCCCGAATGCGATTAAACATGACCAGCCAACCAAGCACCGCAAAGGGAATAGTGTTGGCCATTAGGTGCTGGAAATCGCCGTGGAGAAATGGTGCAAAAAGAATGCCCCTGAGACCCGTGACGTTGCGGGGAATGATGCCAAATATATCTAGACCTCCACGCCAAAAATTCTGAAAGATAAACTGGTCACTAATTTCTAGCAGCCAAAATGTCAGCAAAAAGCCTCCTAAAATCATGACTTGCTGTCGGACTTCCTTGGCGATCGCCTCAGAATCTTTGCTGTTTTGGCGGCTCATAATTGTGGTCGAAAATTAATGCGATTGATTCCACGGTAACAACTTTTCTAGGGGATCGGCATGGCCGTTACGAAAAGCTCAACCACGGTAGTAATTCATTGATGATTTGTCCCGGCAAATCCAAGCGCTGCTGTAGTTGTGCCAAGTTGGCATAAGTCCCGCGCTGGCGTTCGGTCACAATGCGTTGGGCAAGGTCTGGATCAATGGCTGGGACTTGCGTTAGGTCAGTTACTGTAGCGCGATTAATTGGTAATTTCTGAGGCGTAATTTCTGGTGCGTAGTAAGAAAAATTTAGGATTGCTTCAAAGGGCTGCAACCGGGCGATCGCCATCCCTAGAGCATTGGCAAAATCTTCTAGTGATAAAAACTGAACGCCATTATTTGTCAGAGCAATAACCGCTTTAGCTTGGTGAATTGAAATACCCGGTAGTCGCAAAAAGTCATCGACAGTGGCACGATTCACATCGATACGCACACCAAATTCTGCTGCCCAGACAATTTCTTCAAGGGATTTGAAACGATAATAGGGATCCTGTCGGAGTCTTTGCTGGAGCTGTTTCTTACGGAGAAATTTCATGGGGGACGCCATTGAGAATGACACGATTTCGACGATGGGCGATCGCCTGCATTTTAATTGCGGTGGGTTGCCGTTTGCCTTTACAATAGCCCGACAGACTTACTTTTATTTTAAATTTGTGACTTTAAATTCAGACCTTAAATCTGAACAAAAAGAAACATCCTATTTTCACTTTTATTTTTATTTGAGAGTTACATTTTGCTCTCAAGCTTAATTTCTAAAAAAACTTTTATAAAACCAAAAACCCCAGCTTCTTTGGGGCGTACTTTAGTATGGAATTTTATAAGACCCGCCTATCTATTTTTATAGATGGGAACAATATGTTTTATGCCCAACAAAAAAATAATTGGTTTTTTGACCCCCGGCGGGTAATTGATTATTTCACCTGTGACCCAACCATTCGCTTAGTAAATGCCTTTTGGTACACAGGACTTAAGGATTCCCAAGATCAGCGGGGGTTTCGCGATGCCCTGATTAGCCTAGGCTACACAGTCCGCACAAAAATCCTTAAAGAATACTACGACGATATTTCTGGTCGCCATTCCCAGAAAGCAAATCTCGACATCGAAATTGTTGTTGATATGTTCAATACCGTTGAGCAGTACGACCAAGTTATTTTGTTTAGTGGCGATGGTGACTTTGAGCGAGCCATTGAGCTACTGCGGTCGAAAAGCACCCACATCACAGTGGTTTCGACGGAAGGCATGATTGCGCGGGAACTCCGCAACGCCACTGATCGCTACATCGACCTCAATGATTTACGCCCAAAAATTGAGAAGGTAGAGCCTTAAAATACGGTTCCTAAAAAGGGGCGATCGCCTACTTTTTTGAGTCTTGAAGAGGTTGTCTATTTGGCCAAAATCTTCAACCCAGAAAATTCAGAGATTCGACCTATTGTCAATTTCCGAAAGAAGTAGTTTATCCTAGGGAAATAATCATTTTTCCTTTGGGGAAGTTTGATTTTCTTACCTATTTAACGTTGTAAATTTTACGTATTTAGCACTGCCCAATATTTTCACTCCCAAGGAGCGGGAAATTATGACTAAACAAGACGATCGCATTATTATTTTCGACACGACTTTACGTGATGGTGAACAATCTCCGGGGGCAACCCTTAACGGAGACGAAAAACTGGCGATCGCCCGTGCCCTTGCTCGACTGGGAGTTGATGTTATTGAGGCAGGTTTCCCCAGAGCGAGTAAGGGAGACTTTGATGCGGTTCAGAGAATTGCTGGTGAAGTTGGGATTGAGGGTGGCCCCTCGATTTGTGGTTTAGCCCGCGCAACCAAAGGCGACATTGAGGCTGCGGGTAAAGCTTTGGCTCCTGCGGCAAATCCCCGCATCCATACTTTTATCGCCACATCCGATATTCATTTGCAATATAAGCTCCGCAAATCTCGTCAGGATGTCTTGGCGATCGCCCCGGAGATGGTGGCCTATGCCAAAACCTTTACAGACAACGTAGAGTTTTCGCCCGAGGATGCTGGTCGTTCTGACCCAGAATTTTTATATCAAATCCTGGAAGCGGTAATTGATGCTGGCGCAACGACGGTCAATATTCCGGACACAGTGGGCTATACAACTCCCGCCGAATTCGGCGCATTGATTAAAGGCATTAAAGACAATGTGCCCAATATCGACAAAGCGATTATTTCTGTCCACGGCCACAATGACCTCGGTTTAGCGGTCGCGAACTTCCTTGAAGCCGTTAAAAATGGTGCGCGTCAACTGGAATGCACCATTAACGGTATCGGTGAGCGAGCTGGTAATGCAGCATTGGAAGAGCTGGTAATGGCGCTCCACGTTCGTCGCCAGTATTACAATCCCTTCCTTGGTCGCCCAGTCGATTCTGAAGCCTCTTTGACCAATATCAATACCAAAGAAATTTATAAAACTTCCCGTTTAGTTTCTAATCTCACTGGTTTGTCGGTGCAGGCTAATAAGGCGATCGTCGGTGTTAATGCCTTCGCTCACGAGTCGGGTATTCACCAAGATGGCGTCCTCAAAAATAAGCTCACCTACGAGATTATGGATGCCCAGTCTATAGGTTTGACCGACAATCAAATCATTTTGGGCAAACACTCCGGTCGTAATGCCTTCCGTACTCGTTTGGCGGAACTGGGTTTTGATTTGTCTGAAAATGATTTGAATAAAGCTTTTGTTCGCTTTAAGGATCTCGCGGATAAGAAAAAAGAAATTACCGATTGGGATCTAGAGGCGATCGTTAAAGACGAAACCCAACAGCCCCCCGAACTGTTCCGTTTAGAGTTGGTACAGGTTTCCTGTGGTGATAATGCCAAGCCAACAGCGACAATTACAATTCGTACTCCCGAAGGTGAAGAGCTGACTGACGCGGCGATCGGTACTGGCCCCGTTGACGCGATTTATAAAGCGATTAACCGGGTGGTACAGGTTCCCAATGAGCTGATCGAATATTCGGTTCAGTCAGTAACGGCTGGTATTGATGCCATCGGTGAAGTGACCATTCGCCTACGCCATGATGGTCAGATTTATTCTGGTCACGCAGCAAATACCGACATTGTGGTTGCGTCGGCACGAGCTTACATTGGTGCGCTAAACCGTCTCTACGCGGCTGTGCAGAAAATCGAAACTAAACAAGAAACGGCTGTCGGTTAATTTTTTAGTCCGGCAATATTTTCCAAAATAGTCTGGCGATCGCCCTGAATGTATTTTTTAAGGCGATCACTTTTTTATTGGCTGAAACTGATAATGTAGAATGAACACGATTAGACTGTTGTAATAACCTCTGTGACCTATAAAAATCCTGCGCCCACGGTTGATATCCTCATCGAACTGATTGACCGTCCCCATCGACCAATCGCTTTAATTGAGCGCAAATATGAACCCTTCGGCTGGGCGATTCCCGGTGGCTTTGTGGACTATGGCGAATCGGTAGAAGCAGCAGCAAAGCGAGAAGCCCTAGAGGAAACGTCTTTAGAAATTGAGCTTGTCGAGCAATTTTGCGTCTACTCAGATCCGTCGCGCGATCGCCGCAAACATACAATTAGTATCGTGTTTATTGCCACTGCCACAGGGGAACCTATCGCCGCTGATGACGCGAAAAGTATTCAAATTTTTCAGCCCTGGGAAACCCCGAAAAATCTTTGCTTTGATCACGAGCGCATTTTGCAGGATTATTGGTCATACCGTCATCATGGGATTCGTCCCCGCCTCGGTTCCTAAAATTTAATCCCAAAAATTCAAAGAGTTACCCAGATTCATTCATGGAAAAGCAAATCATTCGCACCGACAACGCCCCCGCCCCAGTCGGCCCCTACAATCAGGCGATCGCCGCCTCTGGCAAAATGCTGTTTTGCTCCGGACAAATTGCCATTGACCCCAGCACCAATACCATCATTGACGGTGATGTCGAAGCTCAAACCAAACAAGTCATGGCAAACCTCGAAGCTGTGCTGACCGCCTCCGGTGCAACTTGGAGTAACGTCGTCAAAACTGGCGTATTTCTAAAGGATATGAATGACTTTGCTGCGGTAAATGCCATCTACGCATCCTACTTTGATGAAGCGACAGCCCCTGCCCGTGCTTGCGTTGAAGTTGCCCGTTTACCCAAGGATGTCCTCGTCGAAATCGAGTGTATTGCGGTACTCTAGCTCGCCGTAGTTTCAGGAATAAAATTTACGAGCTTTGCCTTTATTTCTTTATCTGTAGAGGCAAAGTTTTTTGTTTTTACCAGCCATAACCGAAGAAGAATGCAGCAATCTTTCTAACCCTGTGGTTTCAGTTGCCTGTCGTTTTTTGGAAAAAGTGTGTCGCTGAGTTTGGGATTCTTCTTTTTGAATTTTGGTTTTGTGTCCTTTAAATATCACTTGCTTTCAGAATCTAGGGCGACATTAAACAGATACCCCTATCGAAATGCTAGAAAGTGACCCATAATAAACGATGGTTAAAACAGCGATCGTCAAAGTATAGAGAAATCATGCGCCTTTCCAAGAGTTTATTTGTCACCCTCAGAGAAGTTCCTGCTGATGCGGAGATTCCCAGCCATCAGCTCCTATTGCGGGCGGGCTATATTCGTCGGATTGGTCGCGGTATCTATGCGTATCTCCCCATGATGTGGCGGGTGCTGCAAAAAGTGTCGGCGATCGTGCGGGAAGAAATGAATGCGACGGGCGCTCAAGAAACCCTTTTGCCTCAGCTACAGCCCTCTGATCTCTGGAAAGATTCTGGTCGTTGGGATACCTACACAAAAGCAGAAGGCATCATGTTTTCCCTCACGGATCGCGTTGATGGAGAGCTTGGTCTTGGCCCCACCCATGAGGAAGTAATTACAGCTGTGGCGCGGGATATGATTCGCTCCTACCGTCAGTTGCCCCAACATCTTTATCAAATTCAGACTAAGTTCCGGGATGAGATTCGTCCTCGTTTTGGTTTGATGCGGGGTCGCGAGTTCATCATGAAAGATGGCTATTCCTTCCATGCCAATGAAGAAAGCCTTAAGGAAACCTACGCAGACATGGATAAGGCCTACCGCAATATGTTGCGTCGCTGTGGTCTTGAGTTTCGCGCGGTAGAAGCTGACTCTGGAGCAATTGGTGGTTCTGGCTCCCAAGAATTTATGGTGTTGGCGGAAGCTGGGGAAGATGAAATTCTCTACACCGAAGACGAAAAGTACGCGGCAAATACAGAAAAGGCGGTTTCTTTACCTGCTGATCTAGTTGAGTCTCCTTTCTCTAGTTTTGAAAAGCGTGAAACTCCTGACACTGCAACCATCGCCACTCTTTGTGAAGCAGTAAACTGTGACGCAACAAATACTGTTAAAAACGTGTTGTATCAAGTCGTTTATGACAATGGTCAAACAGTTTTAGTCTTGATTTCCATCCGTGGTGATCAGGATGTCAACGAAGTTAAACTCACCAATGAATTAACTAAACTTGCGCCGGATTATGACGCGACTACTGTGATTGCGTTGACTGTCCCTGATGCAGATGCACAACAGAAATGGGCAGCAAAGCCTTTACCTCTCGGCTATATTTCTCCTGCGTTAGCAGATGATTTTATCTCTCGAAGTGAGAGTGTTTCCGGTGAGTTCTTGCGCGTGGTTGACCAGACAGCGGTTGAGCTTAAAAACTTTGTGACTGGCGCGGATGAGAGCGGTTTCCATGTGCTCGGCGCGAACTGGGGTTCTGAGTTTAAATTACCTAAGCTCCAAGTCGATATTCGTTTAGCAATGGCAGGCGATCGCGCGGTTCATGATCCTAGCCAAATCCTCCAGACAGCACGGGGTATCGAAGCGGGTCATATCTTCCAACTTGGTACGAAATATTCCAAGGCGATGGGCGCAACCTTTATGGATGAAAACGGTAAGCCTCAACCTTTGGTGATGGGTTGTTATGGGGTTGGTGTTTCCCGTCTCGCTCAAGCAGCAGTCGAGCAATCCTACGATGACAATGGCATTATCTGGCCTGTGGCGATCGCCCCTTATCATGTCGTGATTGTGGTGCCCAACATCAAGGCAGAAGATCAAATGGCGGCGGCAGAAAAACTTTACGATGAGCTTAATGCAGCGGGTATCGAAGCAATCCTCGATGATCGTAAAGAGCGTGCTGGCGTGAAATTCAAGGATGCTGAATTAATCGGTGTGCCTTTCCGGGTCGTCACTGGTAAATCCCTCAAGGATGGCAAAGTCGAAGTCGTGAAGCGTAAAGGTGGCGATCGCCAAGACATTGCTATTGAAGACGTTGTTTCTACTTTGCAAACTTGGATTGCAGAAGCAACTGCATAAAATCTAACAGCAATATCAATATTTTTTTGAGATTTCTAAGGTTAAGTTTAGGAATCTCTTTTTTGTGTTTATTCCGAAGTCTTAACGATTATTTTTTCAACAGCCTCAACAATGATGTGGGGTTCATCTACCCAAACGAAATGCCCGCTTTGCTGTGCTTCAACTTGGGTGAAGTTCGTTGATAACTTACAGAATTCTTGGTGCATCTTGTCGCGCAACTCATTTGCTTTTTTCAATGGAATAAATCGCGTAAAAAAAGAAGGTTTAAAAAATGAACTAGATTTAATGCTCACAATTGGCATACTGCCAAAATCCTTAGCTACACTGACCTGACGTGCACTTTTTTCTAAACCAATCATCTCTCGACTCATCGTTATCCAATGTTTCGGTCGGCAAAAAGACTGTTTGACTGACTTCAGGGAGTCTTGAGAAAAATTGCGTAATTCAGATTTTAATAGCTCAAATATTTTCAGCATTTTGAGTAATCGGATAATGCCAAATATTGAACCCAAGGTAGACATAAAAAAGCCTGAAATAAAAAAGAGTTTCAATGCTTTTAATACAAATGGCATATTGAGCATCCCGACCTCATGCAATCCATCTGTGAGGACAAGACCAACAACTTTTTTCGGGAACAGGTGGGCATAGAGCCTAACGTTATAACTACCAAAAGAATCACCAACCAAAATATATGGAGGTTCAATGTTGGCGGCGGTCAAAAGAGTCTCTAATTCCTGGGCAATCTGCTTACTATTGCGAGGTTTTGGGCTGTGGTCACTCCAGCCATATCCCGCTCGATCATAAATACAAACGCGGGAGACTTTCGCTAATTCTTCCATTAGCAAATAACCTTCAATACCTCCCAAACTATGGTCAAGCACCATTGTTGGTTTGTCATTCGCCTCGCCAGTAATGCAATAGTGGAGCTGATAGCCGCCTACATCAATGTATTTTCCTAGTGGAGGTTGTTGGTTTTCGATGATGGAGGCGATCGCCTGCAAAAGCGTTGTCGGGATGAGTAACAATAATTGAATCGAAATCGGCATTATAAAAACCTGCTTGATGTTGGTTAGGCGATCGCCTCAAAATCGTCTTCTCGTAGCTTTGCCACACCATTTTCTTGAATTACCCATAGCTCTTTATGAATAACACCAGACGCTTTATTCATCTTCCATTTTGAGGTGAGAATAGCTTCGGTTGTGCTTATCACTTCGACATTGGGTTCGATGTATTCAACGTCAGAATAGCCACCATCGATCAACCCTTGCCAAAAGGTTTGGATCGCCTCAGTCCCAGTAAACGTGCCAAAGGGTCGAGCATGCATTGTCGCATCATCTTCGTAGTTCGCCGCACAGCCCGCTGCATCGCCAGAATTAAACGCATTTTTCCATTGTTCGCTAGCTTGGGAAACCGCCGCTAAAACCTGTTGCTCGTGCTGAGAATCTGACATATGCCTTTGATTTTCTGTAGGGACAACCCATGATAACGAATCCCAAAATATCGGCGATCGCCAAGAAATCGCCATTGAAGAAGTTGTCTCGATGCTAAAAAGTTAGGTTGATACCGCTCTCTAACTTTTTCTAAATTCTATGTTTTAGGGGGAATCAGTAACTTGAATCCTCTTTTTTTATGGCTCATTTACGGGTCGAGACGATTAGCAAGAATCGCTAACGGAATCATCGGCACCATTGGAATGAGACAGATCAGTCCTTGGGTGAAAGTCAATGGCGCTGTTTCAAACAGGTGATTCATTAAACCCCACTGGCTAAAAACAATCTGTAGGGCGATCGCCGCGACGATACCAACAATCAAGAAGGGGGCATTGGTAATTTCTTTGGTTTTGCCTCGGAGATATAGCAGAAAACTTCTGCCGAGTTGACTAATGCTGAGGAGATAAATAACCCGCGCCGCAACTAACGCCTGAATCGCCATGGTACGGGCAACAGTGACATCGCCAGTGGTGGATTTTGCCCATTCAAACATTCCGAAAATTAAGACCCAGTTAAACGCTGAGACCGTCAAGATACGTTTTAGTAGCGGTTTGGTGATCAGTGGTTCGTTAGGGTTGCGCGGCGGTGACTGCATAATGCCCGGCGATTTTGCTTCAAAGGCGAGGGGCACAGTCATGGTGATGGAATTAATCATGTTCAGCCACAACACCTGCAACGACAAAATCGGCAAATCCCGCGCCAACAATGCACTAATTAAAATAGTCATGGATTCGCCGCCATTAACAGGCAAGAGAAAGGCGATCGCCTTACGGAGGTTTTGGAAAACGGTGCGACCTTCTTCGACGGCGGCTTCAATGGAGGCAAAATTATCATCAGTGAGCAACATATCGGCGGATTCACGAGCGACTTCCGTACCGCCTTTCCCCATCGCAATCCCAATATCAGCCTGTTTTAAAGCGGGAGCATCATTCACGCCATCGCCCGTCATCGCCACAATATCGCCGTTTTTTTGCAAAGCTTCGACGAGTTGTAATTTCTGGGCGGGGGCAACACGGGCGAACACAGAGCCAGTTTCAGCGACATTGCGCAATTCCTCTTTTTCCATTGCCGCCAACTGTCGTCCTTCAAAAGCTGCCGCTTCTCCTGCCGCACTAATTCCCATGCGTTGGGCGATCGCCTGAGCAGTTTTAATGTGGTCGCCTGTGATCATCTTGACGTGGATTCCGGCTTTTTGGCAGGCATGGACGGCGGCGATCGCCTCTGGTCGGGGTGGGTCAATCATCCCCTGTAAGCCTAAGAAAATTAGATTTTCGGCGATGTCTTCATGGTCAACGGAATGCTGATGTTCATCCACATCTTTTTTCGCAAAAGCCAACACCCGTAATCCTTGGGCTGTCATTTCATCGACGATGCTGAGAATTCTATCTTTCTCCAGTGGGACAGGGTTACCATCGGTATTAAAACTTTCTCGACAGCGACTAAGAATTGATTCCACTGAGCCTTTTACAAAAATAGTGCGAGACTCACCACCGTGAAGGGTCGCCATGTATTGATATTCCGACTCAAAGGGAATCACATCTAAACGGGGTTTCTTTGAGGTAAATTCTGCCTGACTAAAACCAACTTTTGCTGCAGAGCTAATGAGTGCGCCCTCTGTCGGATCGCCCACCACTGTCCAGTCTTCACCTTTTTGTTGGAGCTGAGAATCATTACACAGTAATCCGGCTAACAAGCAATCAGATAAAGCCATGGGTAATTCGCCATCGAGATGGCAGTGAGCTTGCTGATCATCTTGCTCACAGATTTCACCTTTGACACTATACCCACTGCCACTAACGGAATAGTGTTGCTGCCCTGCATAAATTGCTTGCACCGTCATTTGGTTTTCGGTGAGTGTGCCAGTTTTATCAGAGCAAACCACTGTCGCGCTCCCTAAAGCTTCCACTGCTGGGAGTTTGCGGATAATGGCATTACGACTAGCCATGCGATTCACCCCGATCGCCAAAGTAATCGTTACCACTGCTGGCAACCCCTCAGGAATGGCACTCACGGCTAGGGCGATCGCCGCCTCAAACATATAAATCCAAGATTCCCCTTGTCCCAAACCGATGGCAAAGGTCAGGGTGGCAAGGGTCAAAATGGCGTAGAGGAGGGTGCGGCTAAACTTAGAAAATTTGCGGGTGAGGGGCGTTTGGAGGCTGACTTGCTTCTCCATGGACTGGGAAATCTGTCCCATTTCTGTCGTATTCGCTGTGGCAACCACAATGCCGCGTCCCTGCCCAAAGGTGACAAAACTTCCGGCATAAGCCATATTATTTCGTTCGGCGAGGGGCGTATCGGAGGCTAAAACATCAGTATTTTTCTCGACGGGAACGGCTTCGCCAGTGAGGGCAGATTCATCAATTTGCAGAGTACGGGCAGCCACCAAGCGCAAGTCGGCTGGTACTTTATCCCCCGACACCAGCAGCACAATATCCCCCGGCACAAGGTCTTTCGACGGGACGCGCAACATTTGATGGTCACGCAACACATGGGCTTCTGTGGTTACCGCTTTCGCAAGGGAGGCGATCGCCCCTTCGGCTTTGGCTTCTTGGAGATAACCGATAACGGCATTAACGACAGTGACACCCCAAATCACGGCGGCATTTGTCCACGATCCGAGGAAGGCTTTGACCGCACCAGCCAACAGCAAAATGTAGAGTAGGGGCTGATTAAATTGCAGTAGGAACCTGAGCCATGCTGGTTTTCCGGGTTTGAAAGTCAGTTCGTTCCAGCCGTAGGTTTCGTAGTTCTGGGCGACCTTTTCTGCGGACAAGCCCTGTTCTAAATCGCTCTGAAACTCGGCAAGGACGTTCTCGATGGATTGGTCATGGTAGAAATGCCGAGGAGAATCTGCACGCGCCATCTTGATTCACTAGAGATCTATACCTATCGATCTTAATAAGTTTTTTTCACGTTTGAATCGACTTAAATTGTTGCTACCAAAACCTTTCACTCCTGTTAACGGTGAAAATATCTCTCCATAATCTATTGGCGGAATTCTGAACTTGTTGTGAAAAATTTTTAAGCAGTTTTCAAAGAGGATGGGGCGGGCGATCGCCGATCAGCCAGTTGAAAATCATGTCGCAACTTATAAGCTCAAGTCCCCCTTACAAAGGGGGATTTAGGGGGATCCTACGTTTTTGGCGCAACTGATCGAAACCCCTTCCGGCTCACAGCCACCTTCCCCAAGGAAGGACAGATTGCCTGTTAGTCATCGCTAGGTAAGGCTTGCTGGATGATGTCGCGGATAGGTTCGGTTTGGGTAGGTTCGATCTGTTCGGCGAGATCGGTAATGTTTTTCGCAAGTGTGAGAATGTCTGCGGTTGGTGCGGTCGTGGGAGGAATAGCTAGGGCGATCGCCTTCAGTCTTCGGATAAGTTTTCTAGGGTTGGGTTGTTCTTTTTGTTTGGCTAGCTCTGCTTCAAAGTCTGCAATTTCATCTAACAAGTCGTCTCTAGCATCTTCAGAGAAAGCAGTGACATTGGTTTGCAGTGCTTGGAACAAAGCTGTAATTTCTGAAAGGTCTGCTCCGATCGTATTGTATTCGCCAGCGATTCTTGCTTGACCGCCGATAGTGCTATCTTGGGCTGAACCAATACCAATTGTGCTGTTGCTTTGATTTAGTTTGTCGCCGCCAAAGAAGTTTGGATCGTTGACAGGTGATTGGAAAATATATTGCTTTTCGACGTATTGAGGTTCTGGTGTTTGTTTTGATCGCGATGGAATATCCGAATCGTCTTGGGCAGCAGAACGGGAAATTACATCATCAAGCAAGCTCCGAACGTTAACCATCTGATAGCTTTTCTGGCACTGGATTTCAGGTTGTCCATCTGCCATAAATTGTTTCAGAATTTTGTCGTCGTAGAAATGTGGGTCTGATGAATCACGACAAGTTTTATTGCAGTTACAAGGCACGAGTTTCTTGTATTTAATACCGGGGAAAGTTCGATAGATTTTGTCGAGTTCGTGGGTGATTCGAATCAGCAGATTGCGCTTTTGGCGACCTCGGACGCGGATGCGAATTTCTCGTTTGCTGTAGGTTTCAATGACTTCGGCTTCGGTATTTTGATCTTGTAGAATGATGCCGTTGCGCCATACCAAATCTTGGGATTTTAGCCATTGATTCATCTCGACAATGAGAGTTGTCAGAATACCCTTTGGCATAAATTCATATTCATAACGGACAATCAAATTCGCGTCAGGATGCCACTGATAGTCGGGTTGTTCTGGATTGAGGAGTTCTGGGGCAAGAAAGGTATCAGGTTGTTGGGGCAGTTGGTAGCAGAGTTTAAACTTCAGCATGAGCTGGAGGAGTTCATCGGTCATCTGCTGATACTCTCGGTCTTCCCAAATTTCATAAAGATCGTCACGGGAAAATAGCCCAAAATTATCTTTGACTTGTTTATTGTCGAGAATTTGGTAAACGGCAGTTGTTCCCCATTCAGGATTGAGAATGACAGTTTTCTTTAGCAGTAGATCATCTTGGAAGTGGAGAATAATCCCTAGATCGTGAAGATAACGACTCAGTTGAAGGCTATCTTTTAGGGTTTTAAAACCAGCTTTATCGCATAGAGACAGAAAGAGATCCTGAGAGATAAAGTTACGTTCGTTGTATTGCAGAAAGCGACGGACTTTCACCCATGTTTTTGGAAGTGGATCACCAATATGAGGCAGATTGCTAAGTTGGAAGCAAATAAGCTTTATTAGCTCCGGAAGATTAACTCCTGTTTTGAGATCAGTAGTAATGATTTCTTTGAGATTATCGAAGCGGCCTTTCAATCCGCGAATATCAATCTTACGGGTACGTCCATCCCGTTCGTTTTGTACTACTACAATCGGACTATTCTTCCCAAGTAGCTCAATCACATTTAGCCAATAGTCAAAGTCAGTATCTTCTTTTCGTTCATCGGTTACTAAAACGTAAAGAGAACGCTGTGTGAGGAAAAACTGGTGGGTTGAGTGATAAATTTCCTGACCGCCAAAGTCCCAAATATTCACCTGAAACTCATTATCTCGGTCATATGGAAATGTCCAAGGGTGAATATCAATACCATGAGTACTAGCTGTATCTAAAGAAAAATTAGGATCCTGTATTTTGTTAGTTAAAGTGGTTTTTCCTGCACCTGCTTCTCCAACCACTAAAAGCTTCGCGGCATAGAGATGATCAACCCCTTGTTCTGCCAATTGTTTGTAATAGTTACGGATAGCGTCAAGACCTTTAAACGCAATCTCTGGAGACGGTACTTCAATTGGATTATGTTTAATATTCAGCTCTTTTAAGTTAGGTAAACTAGTTAAATAACTGGGAATCTGGGTGATTTGATTATGATTAAGATATAGATATTGCAACTGGTATAGGTTTACAATTTCGCGAGAAATTCTTATTATTTTATTATGTCGAAGAGAAAGTCTATTAAGGTTGGAAATCTTAAAAATAACTTTGGGAATTTCAGTGAGATGATTGTTATGTAGAGAGATTCTTCTGAGATTTTGCATATATTCCAATGAATTAGGGAGATCTTTGATCTGATTTGTCCCTAAATCAAGTCTATATAAGCTATGTAAAGAATAAATGTTGCTGGGTAATTCTGTAATGTTGTTACTCCAAAGATAAAGCTCTCTAAGATTAAAAAGAGATGTAATACATTCCAGGATTTCTTTGATTTTGTTATTGCTAAAATTAAGCTGTTGAAGATTTTTTAGTTCACTAATCGCCTCTGGAATTTCCGTAATTTGGTTTCTGCTGAGATTAAGCTGTCGGAGGTTTTTTAGTTCGGCGATAGTCTCCGGGATTTCCGTTAGGCGCTGGCCTGAAAGATCAAGCTTTGTCCACTTATCTAATGCTGCTTGTTCAATTAGTTTAAGTACTCTTGTCATTGTCATTACTAAACCATAAACTTAGCCTGCTGGCATTCTAGCGGAGCTATCGGAAAACTGATGTTTGTGGTGAAATTAGGGATCAATATGATTAGCCCAAATCGCTAGTGGAACCATCGGCAGCATCGGAATGAGACAAATTAGTCCTTGGGTGAAAGTGAGGGGCGCTGTCTCAAATAAACTGTTCATCACACCCCATTGACTGAAGACAATTTGCAGGGCGATCGCCGATTAATCTTTTGATGCAAGTCTATGACTTTAGAAATTGTCTAGGAGTTGTGCCCTTGTATTTTTTAAAAGTGCGAGTAAAGTGAGCTTGGTCAGTAAAACCGAGTTCATAGGCAACTTCAGCAATATCTAGCCTTTGTTTTTTCAGTAAAATCACCGCCTTTTCAATCCGTCGCTGCACCAAATATTTATAAGGAGTCGTCCCAAAAACATCCTTAAACAACCGCGTGAAGTGAAACTTACTAATCCCCGCTTCGAGAGCCAGATCCGCCAAACTAATATCCGCCGTGAGATGCGCTTCGATATAGTCGATTACTCCCCTTAACCGCTGCCGTTCCGTAGACTGTAACCCTGCCAAATCAACCGTTTGCTCCAAACTGTAGTGATTTACAAAGTGGGTGGCGATCGCCGTAAAGAGAGAATCCACGTAGAGCCGCCCATTATTACCGCCCGTTTCCGCTTCGAGGAGAAGAGCCTGCATGAGGAGCTTGAGGTGTGGATCTTGAGCACGATGTTCCCGCCGAAAAGATTGCCGTTCGATAAGCGGTTGATCCGGTAAGAGTTCCGGTAGCTTCTCAGGATTAATCGTTAAGAGCAGAAATTGATTGTAGCCACTAATGCGGTGAGAGAAAGGCACACCAGCCGGGTTAATCCAGAGATCGCCCGTTTGATAACAATGCTTGCGAAAGCGATCGCCATCCTTCCATTCCCACTCGTGGGGCGCACCAATATTCATCGCGAAATAATGCTCAGACACCGTCACATTGTCCGGCGTAAATTCCTCGTTCTCACCCTTCTCAATGTAGAGACCATCCCACCCCAAACCTTTGCTGGACACAATAATCTTCCCCGGCGTCACATCCGGACGCGAACTGAGGGTTTGACTATCGAGAAAATTGATCTGACTGTCCATTACCTAAAACAAAAAATGGGCGATCGCAATTTTGTACAAAAACACCGCAATTCAGTACAAGATTTCCGCTGAAAATTACCGGATAGTAGACATTGTAAGCCACAGAAAAATCTCACCACTCACCACAACGGAGGAAAAAATGAACTACTACACCCTAGGCAAAACAGGATTAAGAGTAAGCCGCTTGGCACTAGGAACCATGACCTTCGGCGACGATTGGGGCTGGGGTGCAGACGAGCAAAAAGCCTACGACATCTTTAAAACCTATCTCGATGCAGGCGGTAACTTCGTCGATACCGCCGACCTCTACACCAACGGCAACAGCGAACGGATGCTCGGTAAATTTATTAAAGAAACCAATAGCCGCGATCGCCTCGTCATTTCCACCAAATTTAGCTATAACGCCGAACCCGGTAATCCCAACGCTGGCGGCAATGGTCGCAAAAATATCATGCGGGCAGTGGAAGGCTCCCTAAAACGATTGGGTACAGACTACATTGATGTTTATATGCTCCACACATGGGATCAAGTGACCCCCACCGCAGAAGTGATGCGCACCCTTGATGATCTGGTTCGCTCCGGTAAAGTTCGTCATATTGCCCTGTCCGATGCCCCCGCCTGGTATGCTGCCCAAGCCCAAACCCTCGCTGCCGAACGCCATTGGGAACCTATTAGTACAGTGCAATTGGAATATTCTCTCGCAGAGCGCAATATCGAGTTTGAATATGCTGCCCTCGCAAAAAATCTCGATACCAGCCTGATGGTCTGGTCGCCTTTGGCTAGCGGTTTGCTTTCCGGGAAATATAAGCCTTCCGAAGATGGTGGCGAAGGTTCAGGTCGCCTTGCTATGCTCGCTAACAGTGGCAATCCTGCGTTTAACAAATTCACGAAGAAAAATTGGGCGATCGTTGCAGAGCTAGAATCTGTCGCCAAAGAATTAGATAGGTCAATGGCACAGGTCGCTTTAAACTGGGTCGCTAACCGTCCTGCCGTAGCCTCTGTCATTATTGGCGCAACGAAACTCCACCAATTAGAAGATAATCTCGGTGCATTAGATTTTGAAATTCCCGCAGAACTGCAACAACGTTTAGATGACGTAAGCCGCCCCGAAACTCGTTTCCCCTACACATTCTTTGAACCCAACCTGCAAGGCATGCTCAATGGTGGCGCAACTGTTGGTGATAAACCAAAGTCTTTCAGTCAATCTGTACTTGTTAAAGGTTCCGGTGCAGGGGTGACATCAGATTAGGACACCACTATCCTTCCTTGGGAAAGTTTTTCGCATGAGGAAGGGGTTTCAGAAAGCTACGCAACTCCCTAAAATTCCAGTTTTCTGTGCAATTACTAGACTGTTTCCAACACAAATCCCCCACTCTCACTTCGAGAAATAGGGGATTTTGAATAACTATTTAGTTGGTCGCGTGAAGACCTAGGCCAAAGAACCCATCGGCATACCCTGTCTGTCTTCGATGATGCGGAGACCTTCTTGGAGAGCCATTAGGCGATCGCCCATCCAGTGCTCTTCCGGAATCATGCCTGCAATGCCAAGTTTTTCGAGGCGATCGCGAACTTTACCAGTCGCACCAACCACGACAACTTCACGGCCAGCATCGAGAGCTTCTTGGATCGCGTTTTCAATCGCCAACGCAGAAGTAACACCCACAACAGGTACTTCCTCTAGATCCACAATGAGTACGTCATAGGCATCAATCGCACTATGTTCCCGGGCGATCGCCTTAGCGACACCAAAAATCATCGGGCCATTGAGGTGGAAAAGGAGAAGTTTGCCGTTGGCTACGTCCAAAATACGCTTCTCTTCAGAACCAAGCACAATCTGATCATCAACATCAGTAATCGCCTTAACCGCATCCTGCTGAACAGAAGAAAGACGATCAATAGTCAGAATATTGGCGATAAATACACCGACACCCACCGCAATCATTAGGTCAACAAAGACCGTGAGGAGAATAACGCTGTAGACAATACCCGCTGCTTTCCAAGAGATTTTGTGAACACGCTTGAGGAAACCCCAGTCAATAATGTCGATACCAACTTTAAGGACAATACCCGCCAAAACAGCGAGGGGAATACCAGAAGTAAGCGGTGCAGCCCAGAGGGCGATGATAAACAAAACAAAAGCACGAATAATACCTGCCGTTGCCGTGCGACCACCAGCCTGAACACTGACAACCGTTGCAGTGGTTGCACCAGAACCAGCGACACCACCAAACAAACCAGTGATAATATTCGCGACACCCTGACCGACAAGTTCTTTATTAGAGTTGTGCTCAGTACGGGTCAAACTATCTGCCACGAGACAAGTGAGAAGACAGTCAATACAACCGACAGTCGCCAAAATTAATGCATTAACCACAATCAGACGTAAATCTGTCATGGACAGCACAGGCATCTGCAAGGAAGGAAGACCCGGCTCAATCACACCAATTGTGGCGATCGTTCTAATTTCGATATTGCCGAGGAATAGCAAAGATACTATCGTACCGATTACCAACGCTGTGAGCTGGGGCGGCAAAATGGCTTTGAGCTTGTTGGGATAAAAGAAAAGAATTGCGAGGGTCAAAATACCTAAACCCGCTTCCCAAGGATTCGCGTTGGCGACCAAGCTAGGCAAACTCCGTAGAACGCCTAAAACGCCCCCCTTTGGGGTTGCCTGTCCGAGAAATGGCGCCAGCTGCAAAAAAATCAGGATCACGCCAATTCCTGTCATAAAACCAGAAATTACGTTGTAGGGCAGCATGGTGATGTATTTACCAAGACGCAAGACCCCAAATAAAATTTGGAAGACACCCGCCAGCATCACAACGGTAAAACCCATTGCTAAACCCCTGGCAGGATCATCAGGGTTGTTGGCGACCAGCTCAGTAATTACGGCGGTCAGGATGACGGTCATCGGACCAGTCGGTTCGGAGATTAGACTTGGTGTGCCACCAAATAGGGACGCAAAAAAGCCAATCAGGATCGCCCCCCAAATTCCAGCAGCCGCGCCAGCACCGGACGCAATACCGAAGGCTAAGGCCATGGGTAGCGCAACCACTGCAGCGGTCAAACCTCCATAGAAATCTCCCTTGAGATTCCTAAAGGAAATTTTGTTAACAACGCTCATATGTGTTTTTCTTCCTCAAGTTGGATCGTGAAAAAATCAACAACATCAAAATTTCGGGGAGTTGCAATGGTTCGGACTGGAGACCAAGGTATTCGTTTGATCCGGCGGAATCTTCACCGTGGAGCAACACGCAATAGGTCAATGCAGCACTGAGATTACTCCAGACAGGCAAAGCCTACCTGAGTAAGTAACCTTTTCACTACAGACACTTGTTTTGGCGATCGCCACCTATGACTTCCGACTGCGACTCATCCCTGAACTTTTGACAGATTTAAAATACAGGTATTTTTGTTAAGGATTGTAACAGCCTTTGGTCACACACAAAGTTCTAGTTGATTAAACTTACGAAAATTAGCTTTTTACAAGACTAAATAAAAACATAATTTTCGGCTTCTACAGTTTTTATAGATTCAAATTTTTGTTTAGGTTAAATCTTCTATAAGTCCTGATTAATGAAGTTGCAGCTTTCTTCTATCTCAGTTGGCTTCCTGTAGAAATAATCTCAGCATCTATAGAATTTCTATACTCACATCAGCTCAACAGAAATATCTCATTTTTGAATGGGGATATTCAGAATCTCTTTTGCCCAAACTTATTATTTCCTCAGAATCGCTCGGCACTATGGAAATAGGAAAACAAGCCGACTATCTAGGCAAATCAAGAGAAATCAAACATTAATCAAGTGAGATTTTCTGAGGAGAAAATTAATTTCAGTTCTGAATTAATTCTTTTTCTATTAAGTAAATCTACTCACCAAAACCTTTGAAGATTGATTTTGCTAGGTATAGGCTCCACATCTAAATTAAGACAAGGGAGAACCTTCAAGATGTACAAGAAACTTTTACTCATTGGTATTATTTCTGCAAGTACTGTCGTTACTTTTCATAGTGCGGTTCAAGCCAACGAAGTAACCCAGGCAAAAGGCAAACTACGTCATCTATCTGAAAGCCACATGATGTTGTCTAACAGTGCAAGACAGAATCAAATTGCAGGGACTCAAAATACAGGGAAACTCGGTAGTCTATTTGATACCCACGTTTGTCTCAATAATCCCAGACCGGATTGTGGTAACCCTATGCAGACAACGAAAATGCAAGAAGGTGAAGTGTCAGCTCGATTGAAGGCTATCTAACACAGTTGTTTCATTGGTTCAGGGTCAAGGAGTAAGGTTTTAGCGTTGTTTGCTAGAACCTTTTTGTCTGGAAATAATTTTGTATTTTTCGATGACCGCCTGAGCTGCAACGCTTCAATTGGCGATGAACATAATTTATGGAATCTGCGTCGTAGTGGTTGGAGTATTCCTCTGGTAATGGCGAAAAATCCCTACCTAAATACACCAGACATAGTTGTTACCATTGGGTTAATGAATTTCTGGTGTACCGCTCAAACTTCTCTGGGGCGATCGCCATTGCTGTTGACTACTGATATAAGACTTGATGAGCAGAAAAACTCCCATGCGACGATCTAAATTTTTTCGGCGATTTAGCACCCACATTGTGGCGTTGGTCTTTGGCTGCGCAATTACATTTGGTGCAATGCAAGGTTCTAGTGAACCGATTAATCAGACCCTTGCCGATACAACTACACCCCAACAGGTGGCGGCGATTCCCATCACTGGAGAGCGTAGCTTTGTCGCGGATGCTGTGGCGAGAACTGGTGCTGCCGTTGTCCGTCTCGATACAGAAAAGACAGTAGTGCGCCGTTTCCAAGATCCCTTTATGAACGATCCGTTCTTCCGAGAATTTTTCGGCGATCGCTTTGGTAGCTTCCCTAGTGAGCAAGAGCAGGTTGTTACGGGTCAAGGTTCTGGTTTTATTACCGATAGCAGTGGCATCATCCTCACTAATGCCCATGTTGTCAGTGGTGCAGACAAAGTGACAGTAACCTTTAAAGATGGCCGTAGCTTTGAAGGAGAAGTAAAGGGTACTGACGAAATTACGGATCTTGCTGTGGTCAAAATTAATCCCGGCAGTGAATCTATTCCCGTTGCGCCCCTCGGCAACTCTGGCAATGTTCAAGTCGGAGATTGGGCAATCGCCGTGGGCAATCCAGTTGGTCTAAACAATACTGTGACCCTCGGTATTATCAGTACCCTTGAGCGCTCCTCTGCCCAGGCTGGTATTCCCGATAAGCGTGTTGACTTCCTCCAAACCGATGCTGCAATTAACCCCGGTAACTCCGGTGGCCCGCTTCTTAATGCGAAGGGTGAAGTAATTGGTATCAATACTGCTATTCGTCGCGATGCAATGGGTATTGGTTTTGCGATTCCGATTAATAAAGCAAAATCTCTCCAAGATACCCTCGCTTCGGGCAAAGAAGTTCCTCACCCCTTTATCGGCATTCGTATGGTCAGTCTCACTCCTGACGAAGCAAAGCAAAACAATGATGACCCGAATTCTCTTGTTACCTTGCCTGAGGTAGAAGGTGTACTAGTTCTTGGCGTTGTCCCCAACAGTCCTGCTCAATCAGCGGGTTTGCGACGTGGTGATGTGATTACGAAGATTGACGGCAAGCGTATTACGAATGCTCCTCAACTCCAACAAGCGGTTGAAGATAGTGGCATTAACGCTAGTCTCAAAGTTGAACTCACGCGCGGCGATCGCCAGTTGCAGGTCAATATTCGAACGGCTCAGCTGAGTGATATGTCCTAGATTTTTGAGTCTCGTTTTCTAAAAAACTGAATTTGAAAAGAGCTGATACAAATGATGTATTAGCTCTTTTTCTTTTGGGAGAGTAGATAGGAGGGATTTATGGATACAGCCCACACAACTGGAGTTATTAAGGCAACCCGACAAGATACAGAGAAGATTGCAACGATACTGGGCGAGGCATTTAAGGATGACCCTGTAATGTCCTATTTACTCGACAAACCGGAAGTAGGCTATGACTTCTTTAAATCACTTTTTCGATATATTTATTTGCCTTTTGACTGCTCTTTCTATGTCGCCAATGATCAAGGTGAAATGATGGGTTGCGCTCTGTGGTCAAAGCCCGGTCAAGACCCAAATGCCCTCTCTGTCGGCTTCTTTAAAATGTTGTGGCACAACAGAAAAAATATTAGCTTTCGTTCTCTACAGCGTCTTTTTGCTGCGGCAAATCTTTCCCAAAATTATCATCCCAAGGAGCCGCACTATTATCTCTGTGCCATCGGCGTGCAGAAGTCTTTCCGTCGCCAAGGAGTGGCAAGCCGTTTACTGGCTCATATCTTGGCGATCGCCGATCAGGAGGGAGTTCCTGTGTATCTAGAAAATTCTAAAGAGCAAAATCTAGCCCTCTACCAAAAGCACGGGTTTGAGGTTATCCAGAAACAGGTAATGACTGATGATGGCTACCCAATCTGGTTTATGCAGCGCTCGCCCCAAGGTAAGTCCCACTAGAACCAAGCTTTTTTTATTTATTCACGCCACCGAAAAGCTTCGCTAATTGAGTCGTACTCGCCCGTAACTTCAGGCTCTTTTTGTTGGCAACGAAAAAATAGGCAAAAAAATACAGGATTATCACCCGCCGTGCCGTCTTACCTCAGCTTCTGACCTGGAAAATCCAGGGGGGAATATGAGTACCCTGCTTTCGTTTCCGAGTACAAGCTCGGCATACTGCCGCGGACACAATGCTCAATTCCCTAGTAGCTCAAGCATAGATCAACAAACAATATTGGCAGTCACCAACACAGTAGGCTAAATCCTGTTGAAGCTATATTAATCGATTTTTTTCGTCCCGCGCAACGGTCTAGGCCACCTTGCAAAGATCGGCGATCGCCACTGGACTGTTCGCTTTAACGACTAAGGTCAGGCGTTCTTTGGGATTATTCTCTAGCTTTGTAATCGAGAAATTACTGTCGCCGTATACTTTGCCTAGAGCCGCTTCGAGGTCAGCTTTAACAGCTTGAAAGGCTTCGTCTGTATTGGGAGCATTGAGGCGATCATTCGCGATGTAGTGGAATTCGTCGCCCTTTAGGGTAATCCCCGCCTCTTTTTCGAGGAGAGTACCAAATTCGGCAGCAGATTTTACGAGGTTAACAATCGCTTCGGTATGGGGCTGATTTTCGACTTCACCCCATTTACGCTGTAGATAGAGACCATAAAAATTCTGGTGCTCAAGCATGTAATTGATTTCGTAGGTCACCAACATAATGCCGGGGCCATCGGGGACATGACGATAGTCAACGACATCAATTAAAGTGCCGCCAATTTTCTCTTCACGAATCCAGCCTTGGAGTACACCAATCAAGCTACCTTCGTCGAAGTCAGCAGGTTGTGTTGCGGGAAATTTGATACAAAAACGTTCGATATTCACAGTGCTAATTGTCCTAAAAATGCTGCGGTCTCAATAGAAATAGTTGCGTCGTAATGACAGAAAATTGGGGCGATCGCCCCAAACTTGAAAAACGGAGCAGGCGAACAATTGTCCACCTGCTATGGCAATGACATTAAGCCTTGATCCGCCAGAAATTACTTAACTTCAAGTCTTTCCTTAACGAGCCATTGCTTAAAGGCGACAGGGCTAGTAATACCTGCATCCACCATCCGAGCATTACACTCGTGGGCTGCCTCGATAAAGAGGCGAGACTCTTCAACGAGCTGCTGAGCACGCTCTACAGTGGCCGGTTGGTCTTGCTTCTCAAGGGCAGTAAAGAAATACTGGGCAAACTTACCTTTCGCAAAGGGGTCAAAGAACAGCTTCGTATCGTAGAAATATTTACGGAACTCTTCTGCAATCTGACTATCGTCGTCGCTAATGTCGATATTTTGGAACTTTAACAACGCTTGAGCGGCACTCACCATCGCGGCGATCGCCTTATCAGCAGCCTGTTGAATATTGCCATTTTGAGGCTCTTCATCCAACATGACCGTTGCGTCAAAGTGGAGGCTCTCAGCATCCGCCATACTAAAGTCAGTTAGCGTTACCACTTCACCCGCACATTCACCGATACCAATGTCACCGAGGGTAAACTCACGGCTATCCGCCCAGTCAGAATAGAACGAAGGATCCTCTTCGTAGGCTGGTACATCAGTGAAAGGCTTCAGGCGCTCTCTCATTTCCTTACGACCGATACGGTTAAAGAACGCAGGGAATTTCTCGTCCCCTTGGCGTTCCTGCATAAAGGTATCAACCAAGAATTCCACCACATCAGGAATGCGCTTCGAGGGCAACACACCCATGGACTTACCGTAGGTTGAAGCGTTGTTATCCCACTCACCACCGAGGACAAGATTAAAGTGGGGCACACGACGGCGCTGGATTTGACGGCTAGAGCCGTAGAAGCCAATCTCTGCAACCATGTGCTGGGAGCAAGAGTTAAAGCAACCGCTAATCTTGATGCGGATATCCTTAACCGCTTGGTTGTATTGCCAACCCTTCACTGCCATCCGACGGCTAAGTTCACCCGCCAAACCGCGAGAGCTACCAATACCGAGCTTGCAAGTATCAGTACCGGGGCAAGCGGTGATATCAATAATCGACTGAGCGCCACCGTGGTGCATATTGATTGCCTTCAGATCCATGTAAAGCGCCGGAAGATCTTCTTCACGAACCCAACGGATCAAAACATTCTGCTCAACGGTTGTCCGAATCGTGTCATTCGTAAACTTGCGAACAATGTCTGCCAAACCACGAAACTGAGGAGATGTCGCATCGCCCAAGGGTAAAGAAACAGCTACAGTCATGTAGCCTGCTTGGCGTTGGGGGTAGAGGTTGGTGGTTTTCCACTTCTCGAAAGCTTCAGCATCATCTACTGTGACACCGGGAGCAACAGGTTCCGCTTTGCCGCTTTCTTGGTAGGAGGATAGCTTTTCGATCCAAGAAGTCCAGCCAGAATCGGGTTCTTGTTCAATAATTTTGCGCTCTTCTTCAACAAGGCGACGGAATTCTTCGATGCCGAGCTGTTGAATTAGGAACTTAATCCGAGCTTTATTCCGGTTTTGCTTTTCACCAAGACGGGCAAAGACACGGAAAATAGCTTGGGAAAGAGGAAAAACTTCTTCGAGAGGAACAAAGTCAGAATAGAGTTTCGCCAAGAAAGGGACGGAACCGAGACCACCACCAACAAAGGTTTTAAAGCCTTTAACTTCTTTGCCATCAATGACTTTTGTCTTAGCAATAAAGCCGAGGTCATGCATGGAGGTTAGACCGCAGGGCTTGTCTTCACAGCCGGAGAAAGCAATTTTCAGCTTACGACCGAAGTCTTGGATATCGCGGTGACCAAGGAAAAAGTCAGTAAGTTCTTGGGCATGACCAGAAACGTCAAACACTTCATCGTGACACACACCAGCGAGGGGACAAGCAGTCACATTACGGACAGAGTTACCACAAGCTTCGCGGACGGTGATCCCCACCGACGCTAAACGACGGTGCATGTCAGGAATATTATCCAAAGACAAGAAGTGTAGTTGGATATCCTGACGAGTGGTGATGTGGATAATGTTGTCGGAATATTCTTCACAGATATCTGCAATGAGATCCATCTGCTCAGCTGTCATACCACCGTAGGGAATTTTGATGCGCTGCATTCCCGGCGCTTGCCATTTTGTATCAGGGCCTTTGGTTAGCTCTGTGCGGGGAAAAGGAATAGCCTTCGCTTTTTCACCGTCGTTACGGAAACCGTTGTCGTAACGTTGTCCGTATGCTCCCCGGCGTAAACGCAGCTCGGCAAACACTTTTTCATCTAGTTTATTTTGACGGCGCAACGCCATTTGATTCTCGAATGTATCGATTTCCTCGGCCATCTGTGGGGAGATGCGATCGCCGAGAACGTCTTTCCAAGTTTTGTTGGTAGTTGTCGTGGTCATAGGGATTCTTCTAGATTTTGAGCGAGTGGAGTTGCCTGTAAGGGAGCAGGCATACAAATTCGGTATAAATTTTTCACAGATGTACTATGGTGACACAAAAAACTGATGTAAAGAACGCTTCTGACAAAATCTGTAATTTTAACCACAGTCTTTGACTTTACAACGTGCATGGTTCGGCGATCGCCGTCTGATCTACCGGGGAACAATTAACCCCAAATTCATCACTTTTGTTCTGGACTTTTCCTATGCTGCGTCGAAATTTTTTCTGCCAGAATTTTTTCTCCCGAAGCCTTGCCATTATCGGCGGGAGTTTTATCAGTACTTTTGCGCTGATGCCATCACTCCGGGCAGCTGAGTACATAGAATTTGTCTATAGCCCCCTGAGTAAATCCCTTGAAATTAGTTCCCTTGAGGCCTTTGCTACCGATGGCACCATAACGAGTAATCTCAAGTTTTATCTCGATATTGTCGATGCGAGTGACGCAGAAAAAGAACTATTACGCACGACCCTCACCCGCCAAATTCCCGTTGATCCCGTTCTACTCTCCCGTGTTCTCAGAACCTACGAGGGGGAAAGATTGCTCGATTCCTTTGGGCAAATTGTCAAAATCCAAGGGGGACGTAGTGCCAAATTTGCGCTGAGGGGAGCCCTTGTTGGAGCAGCTTTTGAGGAAGAAGGTTTAACACTACTCAATGTATTGCAAAATTTAGAGGTAAATGTTCAAGTAGACCTTGCCACTCTATTGACCTTTGCCAATAGCATCAAAGTTATCGTCGAAGGAACCGAGCGCTTCGTCAATGAAGTGGAGCAATTATCTGAAACTGAAGCGAAAAATTTCAATTTTATTAACTACGACCGACGGCTAGATCTACGGCAGCAAAGGACAGATGCAGTCCAGCAGGAAACGTTGTTTTTAGAAGACCCTAGTCGCGATCGCCAATTTTATGCCTCTATTTATCGGCCACAACGACCTGTCGGATTAAAGATTCCGGTCGTCGTTATTTCCCACGGCCTTGCCTCAGAACCAGCGGCAAAATCTACCCTCGCTAAGCATCTTGCGAGTTACGGCTTTTTTGTGGTGATGCCCCAACATCCGGGCAGCGATCGCGACTATCTAGAGTCCTTTATCACCAGTTTTCGACGGGAATTGGCGGATTTGGAGGAATTTATTAATCGTCCCCTCGATATTTCCTTTACGTTGGACGAGCTAGAGCGACTGAATACTGCTGAATTTGGTGGGCGTTTAGATTTAGAAAATGTCGGGATCTATGGTCATTCCTATGGCGGTTACACTGCTTTGGCTGTGGCGGGAGCAGCTCCAGTACCGAATTATGATGCTCTAGAAGAAGACTGCGCAGCGGCATGGGGAATTTTTAATAATGCTTTGCTGTTGCAATGTCGTGCGCTGCAACTCGCGCCCCAAACGTTTAATTTTCGTGATGACAGAATCCAAGCCGTAATCGCTGCCAATCCGGTCAATGCCAGTATTTTCGCAGAGACCGCTCTCAGCCAAATACAAATTCCTACAGCTATTATTGCGGGCAGTTATGACCCAGCAACGCCATTTATTTTTGAGCAGGTGCGTTCATTTCCGTGGATCAGTACCCCGGACAAATATTTAGTCCTTGAAGAGGGGCAAGCCCACGTGGATATCTCAAAGCTTGATTTTGGGATCTCGCGGCTTTTAGACCGTATTCCCAGCCTAAATTTGCCCAGCCCAGAACTGCTCAATAACTACAGTGAGGCGATCGCCCTTAGTTTTTTTCAGGTCTATGCCGCCAAAAATAGACAGTACGCTGTTTACCTGAATCCTGCTTACACCAAATATCTCAGTGAAGGGCAGGAGTTTAAAACCTTTATGATCACTCAGGATTCCCTCGGTGAACTCGAAGGGGCGATCGCCGACTTTAAAGCGCAGTATCAGTTGGAATAAAGATGATATTGAGAGGAAGCATTTTGTTTCTTAAAATCTCCCCTTAACTTTGTGCTTTAAGCGTCAATAAAGAGATCATCACCTTCTTGGGTAACGGTAAAACTGTCAACATCAGTGGGTTCCTTGCCCATTGCCATCATTTTTTTCGCGACGCCGGGTAGGGGAATGCCCACGAAAGAATCGACCCATTCCACATTTTTGCCGGTACACAAATCAAACTTAGAGCCGTGGAAAGGACAAGTAATCGTGCCATTCTCGACTTTGCCCTTGGCCATCGGTAAACCTAGGTGAGGACATTTGTTGGCGATCGCGCAATAATTTCCGTTCGACTTGGATACGAGAACAGTTTGGCTATTGGCTGTTGCTTTGAGAACTTGACCCTCACTAACTGCCGATGCCGAGGCAACTTTTGCTTTTGTCATAACCCTAAAAAACCTAATTATTAATGAATATCTTTTAATTTCTTAAAATATTGGTCAAATAATACAGGATAAACTTTCCAGCGACTGCTAATCAGGCGAAACCTTAACGCCACAAAAACTCTTTTTCTCGTCACCAAACTAGCTTCTTAAGACCTACAGCAAAAAATATAATCACTCCCATTTTTACGTAAAGAAATGTTTCGTTTCCCAAGATGGATATCTCATCTTGCTTTGATTATTCGTGGTCTGTGTTTGTGTCGATTGTAATTAGAAAGTTTAAAAGTAGCTTATAAGAGTCATCTGTTTTCTGCTGATAAAGCTATTCTGAAAGATAACTAGCAATAAATATTTTTTCATGAAAAAACTATCAACACTTCTTTTTCTTAGCTTCTGTTTACTAGGAACTTTGGCGGCTTGCGGTGGCTCAGAACCCGAATCTCCAGAAGCAACAACCACGCCAACTGAAGTCGAAGTATCCCAAGATAGTGGTGAGACATCGGAAGCAGAAAATAAATCAGTTTCAAAAGCCCCGGCAGAAGGCTGGAAAAAGATTGAGGGAGCAGGTGCTTCGATTTGGCTCCCAGAAAGTTATGACGGCGGCGTTCCTAGCGAGGATTTAGAATTTATCGCCTCTCGTATCCGGGAAATCAACCCCGATTTTGAACAAATTGCCACCATGATCGAGCAAAATCCGGATATGTTTAGCTTGATGGCTTTTGACTCCCAAATGGGCGATCAACCGTTCCTAACTAATATCAATATTATTAGTGAAAGCTTGCCTAGTGCTTTGACAATTGAGAGCTATCTCGACCTCACAAAGCAGCAACTTCCGCCTCAATTTAATATTGTAGATGAGCAATTTTTAGAGATTAATTCTAATCCCTCAGCACGTTTATTGGTAGAGATGGAAATGGCAGGAGCCGCAATTAAACAAGCTGTTTATATTGTGCGGGGTGAGAAAAAAGCTTGGGTGATCACCTGTGCCACAAGTCAAGCGGAGTTTGAAACTCGTCTCCCAACTTTTGAAAAAATGGCTAATAGCTTTGTGATTGAATCTTAAAACTATTATTTATTCGTAAATTCTGTTTATTCTGAGGAATGACGAGTCGTTATTTCTCAGAATTCTACTGTATCGAAGATGGATTTTTAGGAGTAATATGCAGCATTCTAAGTGGCTCCCTTCAGAAAATGTAACTCGCCATTCTGGCGGGGCGATCGCCCCGGATACTGACTTTTTTACGCCGCCATCTCCTGAAATTGGCAATATCATTACCGCTGATAGCGATCTGGTCACTACGTTTAAACCGATGGAAACCAGTAAGCGTTGGATGTTTATCTTTTGGGGGGCATTTGTTGGGGCTGCTATTTTTCAGATTATTCCTCTAGTTTTAAATTTAGAAAGTAGTATTGGCTGGCATATTGCTTCGGCGATCGCCGCGCTGATAATCGGGGCACTCATTTACACTGGCACATCTTTTTCTCATCAATGTTCTTATGTCGGCGATCACGGCATTGAAACCCACAAAATATTTGGTTCTAGGCGAGGCAAATTAAAAACAGAAAGGTTGAGATTTGATGAAGCTGAAGACTTGTATACGACCCAAACTCGCATGTACACAAATGGTGTTTATACCGGAACAACTTATCTCTATAAATGGTTGAAATCTAGCGGCAAACCATTCATATTGACGGGCAGTTACCACAACAAAAAAGGTTGGCCAGATGAAAAAAATGCGTGGCATTGTGCTAATTCTGGAGAGGCTGCTTGGAGTAATTACCGTTTACGACAGCTTAATAAAGATTTTGAAAAACTTGGCTATGTCGAGTTTGCCATGAAAGGAAATCCAAGGGCTGTCAGAATCGGGAGCGGCTTTATCGAATTTCTGTTAAAGGACAATTCAACCCAGCGTGTAAGTGCGGCGGATATGAAAAAAATAACCCTTGGTGGAGGCAATTTTAACTTTATCCATAACGATGCGAAGTGGTGGTCTGGAAAGGGAAAATATTCGTTTAATTATTCAAATTTACCTAATGCAAAACTATTTCTACTTTGCCTAGATCGCTTGGCTGGTATTTCTTGGTCTTAGACATTCACAAAAAAAGAATCACCACCTATACAGATAGTGACTCTTGAATTTTATTTTTCTTGATTTTAGAAAAGCGAAATTACTTGGCAACTACAAAGTTCACAAGCTTATTCGGAACGACAATCACTTTACGGATTTCTTTATCACCAATATGCTTTTGCGCTGCGTCAGAATTTTTCGCAAACTCTTCTAATTCCGCCTTGGAAGCCCCAGCCGGAACCTGAATTGTGCCGCGAGTTTTACCCATGATTTGAATCACCAAAGTAATCTCATCAACAGTCAATGCCGACTCATCAAGAGTTGGAAAAGCAACTGTATGAATCGACTCAGAATGACCGAGGTTCTGCCACAGCTCGTCAGCGAGGTGCGGTGCAAACGGTGCAACTAAGAGCAACAAAGTTTTAATTCCTTCGGCATAAACTGGGGAATCGGTACACTTTGCATCCTTAAGGGCGTTACTGAGTTTCATCAGTTCGGCGATCGCCGTATTAAATTGATAGTCACCTTCGAGGTCTTCTTGAATCTCTTTAATGGCAGTGTGAATCGCGCGGCGGAGATCTTTTTCTTCTTTAGAGTAATCTCCAGAAGCCTCTTTTGTCGCCGAGAGATCCGCACCAGAAACAAGATTCCAAATACGGTTGAGGAAACGGAATTGACCTTCCACGTCGGCATCATCCCATTCTAAATCTTTTTCGGGAGGAGCCTTAAACAGAATGAACATCCGTGCGGTATCGGCACCATATTTTTGTAATACGACCTGAGGGTCTACACCGTTGTACTTCGACTTCGACATCTTTTCGTAGAAGCCTTTAAGTACATCACCTGTTTCAGGATCTTTAGGATTTTCAGGGTCAATTTGGTCAACAGGAATGTATTTGTTGGTCTTGGTGTTTTTATACGTGAGTGCCTGAACCATACCCTGCGTCAATAACCGCTTGAAGGGTTCATCCACAGAAACAAGTTGGCGATCGCGCACAACCTTCGTAAAAAAGCGGGAATACAAAAGGTGTAAAATCGCATGCTCAATACCACCAACATACTGATCAACACTCATCCAGTCATTCACTTCATCGAGATTGAAAGGATGCTCTGAATTTTTTGCGTCGGTGTAACGCAGGAAATACCAAGATGAATCGATAAAAGTATCCATCGTGTCAGTTTCGCGGCGAGCAGGTTTGCCACAACAGGGACAAGTAACGGCCTTCCAGTCTTCCATCTGGGCGAGGGGAGAACCACCACGGGAAGAAAACTCTACATCTTCCGGCAAGACAACAGGCAAATCTTCTTCAGGAACCGGAACCACACCACAATCATCGCAATAGATCATGGGAATGGGGCAACCCCAGTACCGCTGCCGAGAAATTAACCAATCCCGCAACCGATATTGAATGCGCTCTTTGCCGTAGCCTTTTTCTTCAGCAAATTTGATAATGGCTTGCTTTCCTTCTGTGGAAACTGTGCCGTCAAA
>CAZXBK010000022.1:0-31748 GCA_964638765.1 uncultured Synechococcus sp.
GAGGACGCGTGGCTGCGTCCCATGGACGCGTCGAGCGACGCCGACATCGACACGGTCTTCCTCTCGAGGGCTAATCTAGCACGTGCTAATCTCAAACAGACAAACTTAAATGATGTTGATTTAACTTGCGTCAATCTCAATGAAGCCAATCTATTAGATGCCAGGCTACATGGTGCAATTTTACTAGAAACAGACTTACACCTTTGTATAAACCTAAAATCTACTCAACTAATGCCCGAGAAAAAACCACCTTTGATTTGTGGAGTTGTACTTCCGCAGCATTTAGACATGATAGATCCACATCGAGACTGGCATCTATTAGCAGAGGTTTTTCAGAAACGTTATCCCAACTTTTTTAAAGATAGAAAGGAAGCTGAAGCTTATGTGGAGGATCATCGTCCAAAACGAAGTTAATTTGCAATGAACCAAAACAATTCACCCAATCTTTTTTACGCATTGGGCTTGAAATTTATTAATTTTTTCGTTGCCCATGTCAACAATAAAAGAACTCACCTTCAAAGATACTGAACTAATGCGGCAGTTACTCAATGTTTTTGGCGATGCCTTTGAGGATAAAGAATCCTATTGCAACCATCAACCGACTGATGAGTACCTACAAAACTTGTTAAATCGTGATTATTTCATTGCGGTTACAGCATTGAAATCAGGACAAGTGGTGGGAGGATTGACCGCCTATAAACTCCACAAATTCGAGCAAGCCCGCAGCGAAATTTATATTTATGACCTTGCTGTTTTAGAAGAGCACCGCAGACAAGGCATTGCCACCGCTTGCATTGAGAAACTGAAAGAAATCGCTGCTGAGCGAGGAGCCTACGTCGTTATCATTCAGGCTGAAAAAGGAGATGAACCCGCTGTCAATCTCTACAGCAAACTCGGCATCCGCGAAGACGTTTTGCATTTTGATATCCCTATCCCAAAGCAAATCCCAGACTGATCGAGAATCCCCCCTAACCCTCCTTGAAACAAAGAGGAGAACCAGAAAGAAAAATGCGTTACGGAAGTTGTACCGAGGCGATCGCGACGTATTCAGCCAGTAAAATAGAGAAATATTTATACCCCACATGTATGACCAACGATATTTCCCTCACTCCGACCATCCCTATCGCGCCTGCCGATTTCAAATCCGGGTTTGTGGCGCTGCTTGGTCGTCCAAATGTCGGTAAATCAACGTTGATGAATCAACTCGTTGGTCAAAAGATTGCGATCACCTCTCCCGTTGCCCAAACTACCCGCAATCGCTTACGGGGAATTTTTACCAATGAGCGATCGCAAATCATTTTTGTTGACACGCCCGGTATTCACAAACCCCACCATGAGCTAGGCAAAATCCTCGTTAAAAATGCCCGTAGCACAGTGGGAGCCGTTGATTTGGTGGTGTTTATCGTTGATGGCTCTGTCCCCCTCGGTAAAGGCGATAAATTTATCGCAGACTTTCTCTCGAAGACTCAAGCGCCCGTCATCCTTGGCGTAAATAAAATCGATCAACGCCCAGACAATAAGCCCCATATTCTCCAGTCCTATCAAGATTTAGCCTCAGCAAATAACTGGCAACTAGAAGAATTTTCTGCGCTCGAAGGCGATCGCCTCAATAATCTCGAAAATGCATTAATTTCAGCCCTCGAACCGGGGCCTTATTATTACCCGCCCGATTTAGTTACCGACCAGCCCGAACGCTTTATTATGGCGGAACTCATTCGCGAACAAATTTTGCTTCACACCCGCCAAGAAGTACCTCATTCCGTGGCGATCGCCATCGAACAAGTAAACGAAACCCCAGAAATTACGGAAGTTCGTGCCGCGATTAATGTTGAGCGTTCATCTCAAAAAGGCATCCTAATCGGCAAAAAAGGTTCCATGCTGAAAACAATTGGTACTGCCGCCCGTCAACAAATCCAAAAATTGATCGCCGGCAAAGTTTATCTCGAATTATTCGTCAAAGTTCAACCAAAATGGCGTCAATCCCGCGCCAGCCTCGCCGAATTAGGCTACAGCCTTGACGAAAATTGAAAATCAGTCAGCCTAAACTCTTACCTTGCTGAGAACAAAACAATTTAATTTTTCCCAACAAAAAAACCTCGCATAGCAAGGCTTTTCGTTACTTATTTAAAAATAAAAATATTACTTTCGGTCGTAGGTTAAGGCATTTAAAGTAGCATCGCGGCGATCGCCCTTAGCTATTAACGCTTAATTACCCATCACTGCTTGACCGTAGTTGAGGCGATGGTTTCGGAGAACGAGAACGACGGGATGACGAGCGGCGACGTCCATCACCATTTCTACTACGTGATCCGCCACCAGAGCGAGATCCCCGTGAATTGTCCTCGCGACTGCTGCCATAGACATCCAGATAAACCTTGTGGTTTGTCTCCATAGCAGAAGTATTCAGAACAGTTTGGATCGCTTTGAGATTGCGCCCGCCCCTACCGAACACCTTCCCCTTATCTTCTTGCTCAAAGGCAACGCGCACCCAGACTTTTTCGGTACTGCTAAGCTTTTCGCAATCGACCTTTAAAGAATCAGGGTTATCTACCAAAGGCTCTAGGAGAAACTTAACAATTTGTCCATAATCAGGGACAGATTGCACAGAGGAATCAGAAGAAGAATTAGGCATTAAACTTGGTCAAATACTTTAGCTTTCTCTAGGATACTGCGAACTTTCTCGGTAGGTTGAGCACCAGTTTGAAGACGCTTAACAATTGCAGGAACGTTAAGACGAGTCTCGTCAGTACGGGGGTTGTAGAAACCAAGTTCTTCGAGGGGACGACCGTCACGACGGCTAGTGCTCTTCGCAGCAACAATACGATAACTAACTTCTCTTTTTTTGCCGAAACGCTTTAGACGTAGCTTTACCATTGGGATTTCTAAGGAATTTCTATAGTTACTAAATACAGATAATTTGACTAAATAGCCAATATACAATCTAAGCACAGGGACATAGACCTGTCAATGTTGTAGTGAGTCACAGGCGTTATCTGCATTGATACCAAAAGACTGAGAGTTCGAGAATAGACGGCAAGCTTCTCCAGAATTGTTTATGATCAATATTAATTATTGTTGAAGTTTCTTAAGAACCTTGACTACAGCACTCACCCCGCCGACTTCTACTCAGCAACAGTGGCATCGCCTTGAGCCAATATGGCAAGGCGGTGTAGAACAAGTCCAAGCTGGTTTACCCCACAGTCAACTGGCGCCAACTTGGCAAATTTTACTGTTGGGAGATGGTTCTCCTACGAGACATTTGGGTCTACTGACAAGGGAAAAGATCGAAGTAGATGTTATCGACATGTCACCTATTGGCAAAGGGGATGATGGCGCACCTAGTTTGATTTCTGCGATTCCAACGCCCCATTTGCGTCGTCAAGTTTGGTTGAGAACGGCATCTGGTCAACGGCTAGCCTATGCAACATCTTGGTGGGACGCAAATCACGTGGATGATTATTTACAAAATCGCAGCTTACCAATTTGGGAAAGTTTGACTCGTCTGCACACCGAACTTTATCGGGACATTCAAGGCTTGTACTACGGGCGATCGCCGCAATTAGAAACGGCGTTTCAAGAAGAAGGCCCATTCTGGGGAAGACATTATTTGTTCTGGCACGACGGTAAACCCCTCACCTTAATTTATGAAGTCTTTTCGCCATACCTATCAAAATATCTAGGCCCTGTATCCGCTTTTGATTCGGTATAGATATTATTTCTCAATGCGGCGATCGCCAACAGAAAGTAACCAGTTCCTTCAGGTTTAACCGGTAGTTACTGAAAGTGAGGTGATCGCCCGGCGACTAAAATTTCTGAAAACATTTAGAGACTATTGTCTTTGAATTGGGCGAGCATCCATCGGATATAGACTTTGAAAAGTCTCAATCTGCTCTTGAGATAAAGTAATTGGCTCCGCCATCACAACCCAACTCACGTTTTCACTACAGGGAGGCGTCGTTAGGGAACCAAGGTAAGTTGCATGGGTCATTGATTCTGCAATGAAATTCATCGGATTTAGAACCAATCCACTGCGACGACTTTCATTGAGAGCAGGTATATTTTTCCAGATTTTACTAACGTCGTAGCTTTCATCTCCCGCTTCAATCATTGAACTAATCACAGCAATCTCGCCCTCATTATTTGTATGCACTAAATGGATTTCCATCTCAGCATATTGGCCATTAATCGTATGTTCGCTAGGAGTATGGAAATGAAATTGCTGTAAACCATAGGTTTTCTCACCGATCATTGCGGTACTACCCGCCGGGTAATTAACCTGAATCGAATGCCCGGTATTGACTACTTCAAAGGTCGTCACTGCATAGTTAAGCTCGATGGGAGTTTGGGATTCAAAATCTGCTGTGTCTAGATCAATAGGTGATTGCATTTCTCCTACTTCACAGAGCTTGTATTCGTCCCTCAGTTTTCCCCAATTTTCTGGTGCACCGTCGCCACTGTAATCCCAATCAGAATTGTCCGCCGACTCCTCCAGCTCTTCTACGACCTCTTCTGACAACTCTATTTCTTCAGTTTCGCTAGATGGTGATGTTAGTTCCACATTGGCTCCGCTCTCTGTCTCTGATGCCTCTTCCTGCCCATAACTCGGCATCAATATATCGTCTGATATTGCCTCTATATTGACATCTGGCATCATAAACATCACTTCTTCGCTGTCTACTGAAGTATCGAGTACCTCGATAATTTCGCCCGATGTGGGTTCTGCCTGGGAGGTTGCCGTCTCCTCTGCTCCATCAGCCACGCTGGGAGTTGTGGACTCTTCATTCAATTCTGTCTGGAGAGCATTTTCCGTATCTGTCGGAATATCTTCCTCCACGGCATTAGCCCAGGGAACCAGAATAGATAGACCAATTAACCAAAAAGTGGCGATCGCCAGTGTTTTTTTCAGCATAGGAGCAAACTTAATTTTGATTTGAGACCACCATAAAATTATGAAAAAGATTTGAGTGGAGTGACGTGCCTCCACCAGAATCCACACAAAAATTAGAGAGGAGTCGTTTGATTTAGGGTTAGCCAGATATTCACCAGTGTCTTTTTCGCATCAGGAGTAACAGGGGATAAACGTAGCGATCGCCAGTGGCAAGTATGGGGAATTAGCTGATTTTGATTAGTCAGCCAGTGCCAAAGTTGTTTTATTTTAAATGCCGCTAGGATTTGAGCAATTTTAAATTGATCAGCAGTGATGGTTGCCTGACCCGAATCGACTAAACAAGCCGTCATTACTAAGCTTTTGTTCGCCATATATATAGAATAATCTCCCACTTCTGGAGAATGCTGTGCAATAGAGAAGAGATTTTCACTAAAGTTTTTTAGATATTTTTTTAGATCGCCGTTTGATTTGGAGAAAGTGGCTAGCTTTAGAGTTAAAATTTGGTCTTGCTGGGTAAAGACTTGTTCTGTGCCGCCTTGAAAGTTACCGGGAACAACATTCTCTATTTCGTCAGAGATTAGTGATTTTTGAGAAATATTATGCCAAGTTTCAATAGTGATTTTGTCGTAGTAATCTCTATCCAGAGTCTGATAGACGACATTGGGGGTTTGCCACAATTTAATACTAAGAGTACAAATGAGGGCTGTTTGGATCGCGAGTAAATATATGTGCCAAGTTTTTATTCGTTTTGCCATTTTTGTACCTGCCATCCCCACAACATCAGAGCCCCTAAAGCAATGACACTAAAAATTAAAGAACCTGTTCCGAGATGCCAGTAGTCAAATGCATTTTGATCGCCGAGTGAAACAAGCACTGCCATCATCGCCACACGTAAACTATTAAGGATAAAACCGATGGCGATCGCCCCACAAATTAACCCCATAATTTTGCGCTTAGATTGTGGATTTAACACTAGATAAATTAGGCTAAACCCCATCAGCTGAAGTATCATTTTTAAGCCGGAGCAACCGTGATAAACCTCAATTGTTCCTGGCCCTAATCGAATTAAAGTCCCAATTCTTTCTGCTTGTAAACCGACAGCCATTAAAAATAAGTGAGCGAGTCTAGCGGTTAGCTCTGATAGATCAATTACGACATAAACGATTTCCCACGGAAAAGCTAAGAATCCGAGTAGAAAAAATCCTGCACTAAATTTTTTTAAGCCCTGCCAGCCGTAACAAAGTACACTCCAACTGACGAGACTAAGTAGTGGCAAAATTCTCAGAAAAGCTTCATCATCGTCATAGTGTATTGCCTTAAAAAATAGCCATAAACTAACTAAAATCCCCGTGGCGATCGCCGGAAAATTAGCTTTTATCTGTCCGATGGGCTTCTCTAGTTCCCACCAGCGATAGAGGAGCGTAAGGAGAAACAAGCCAGTTGTAGCAGCGATTTCTGGGCGATCACTCTTCTGCAATAGGGTAAATATGAAACCGACATAGGCACACCCAAGCGCTAATGGCATATACCATTTAAGTCGCTGAGAAAATCTATTCAAAAAAGTAACAGCAGTTGATCGCAAACCAGAAAATGTCAATAAAAAAGAGCTATGAAATATTCATAACTCTAATATAGATATATTTTTTTGATATTGGTCATACGAACCAGGCTTCTAGTCAGCGGTAATAAATAGAAAATGGCTTCAATACCAATAACCTATTTTTCTTAAATGCTGCTTGTGAGCAAAAATTACTCTTCGCTAATTTGCTTGAGATGAATATGCTTGTAACCAATTTTGATTTCAAACTCATCACCGGGCTTAAGATTCATCTGATTGGTATAAGTTGAACCAATTACAATTTGACCATTTTTGTGAACACTAACACGGTAAGTCGGTTCGCGACCACGACCATCTTGGCTACCGCCAGGATCTAAAGGTAAGCCTTTTGCTTCGAGAACGGCATCATAGAAACCTGTCAAATTAACTCTGGTTTGACCATTTTTTGTAGTGCTGTAGCCACAGAGTTTTGCTGTTTCGCGACGAGGTAAATGAGATAGTTCTTTGACCTTACTAAGAAGCGCTTTTCCCTTTAAGGGAGCAGTTGCTGTTTCGCTCATAATTTCTAAGATTTTTTTATGCTTTGCGTCGTTTTTTCCTAGTGACAAATTTATCACATATGTAAATATAACCGCAAAAAAAAGTTTTTGATCAAAAAAATTAAAAAGTTTTTGAAAAAAGCATTCACTCTTTTTTTATAACTACTGAGATAAGACTCAAATAAATGTCAAGTTTATTGAAGTTTATTTCTTTCGGTTTAATCTTTGAAATCGGTATTTTAAACTGGAAACGAAGAGCAACATTGCAAAATTAGGCAGTCTCGATGGATATTACGTTACAAATCCTCCGTCAGTCCGAGAGAAATACGACACCAGAATTTAAAGTTTATCGTCTCTCTGTGCCGAGCAGCACAACAATTTTAGATTGTTTAAATCAGATTAAATGGGAACAAGATGGCAGTCTAGCGTTTCGTAAAAATTGCCGTAATACTATTTGTGGAAGTTGTGCCATCACGATTAATGGTCGCTCGGCATTGGCATGTAAAGAAAATGTTGGGTCTGAAGTAAAACGTTTAGAAGAAATTGATCCAACTTCTAGTAATGATCCTGTTTTAACGATCGCCCCCCTTAAAAATATGCCGATCATTAAGGATTTAGTGGTGGATATGCAGGGTTTTTGGGACAACCTCGAAAAGGTAGAACCCTATGTGAGTACAGCTTCACGGACGATTCCTGAACGGGAATTTTTGCAATCGCCTGCGGAAAGAGAAAAGCTAAATCAAACGGGCAATTGTATTCTTTGTGGGGCTTGCTATTCCGAATGTAATGCAGTGGCAGTAAACCCCGAGTTTGCCGGCCCTCATGCCCTCGCTAAAGCCCAGCGAATGGTTGCAGATTCCCGTGATAATAATACAGATCAGCGACTAGAAAAGTACCATGACCCGGCGTTTGGGGTATGGGCTTGTACCCGTTGCTACCAATGCAATTATGTCTGTCCCCAAGAGGTGGCTCCCATGGATCAGATTACGAAGATCAAAGGGGCTCTATTGCAGCAAAAAGACCCGAACGAAAACCGCACGGTGCGACACCGTAAAACATTAATCCATCTCGTTAAAGATGGCGGCTGGATCGATGAGCGACGATTTGCCTTTTTAGTCATGGGATTGCAAGGCATGGGTGAAATTTTCCCCCTAGGTTGGCGGATGTTGACCCACGGAAAATTGCCGATATCCTTTGAGCCTTCCTCTGGGACATCGGAAGTGAAAAGTTTAATCGAGCAAGTGGAAAGCCTTATCGAATCTGGTTCGGATAATCCAGTAAAATAGTGTTTCTAAAATAAAATTCTTCTAAAAAATCTTAGACATAAATCCTATGGCAGCACAGGCAACAGCTTCGACTGACACGGATGCAGTTTTGCGTCAATCTATTGTTGGTTCTCGTCGCTTCAGTAATTTTCTTTGGGCAACGGTCTCGGCGATCGGCGGTGTCGGCTTTCTCCTCGCAGGACTATCCAGCTATTTCCACACGAATTTTTTGATCGTCAGTGACCCAAGCGATTTGCAGTTTATTCCCCAGGGCGCAGCACTTACGTTTTATGGTGTTGCTGGGACTTTACTTTCTGCATACCTTTGGTTTGTTTCTTTTTTAAATGTCGGCGGCGGCTATAACGAATTTAATAAAGACACGGGTAAAGTCACTATCTTCCGCTATGGTTTTGTGGGTAAAAATCGCATTATCGATTTGAAATACAATCTTTCAGATATCGTGGCTATTCGCGCTGAGATTAAAGAGGGTCTAAATCCCCGCCGTGTTCTATATCTCCGCGTCAAAAATAAAGGCGATATTCCCCTGACTCGTGTGGGAGAACCGATGCCTCTTGCTGAGCTAGAAAATAAGGGGGCAGAGTTAGCTAGATTTCTAACTATTCCTCTCGAAGGACTATAGAACTTTATTTTCTGTTTACTTTCTGAATTGGTTTGTGGGAACTTTATGATGTGATTGACACGTCGAGTTCCCTAATTTTTTGTTGAATTTTGTCGTTTTGAAGTTTTTAGAAAAAAGAAATCCAAATGAGACATCCGTGGCAAGTTTTTTGTATCGCTGTTTTGATCGGGAGTTTGACTTTAGCGGGCTGTGCGCCAACTAGTACGCCTGAGAGTGAGCCTAGTACGACTGGGACAACGACAACTAATGTTAATCCTTTTGCAGACTACACCCCTCGTCTCGAGGGCATGGCAAAGGTGGAAATGATCGTCAATGGTGAGTCGATCATCATTGAGCTAAATGGTGAAGATGCGCCCGTTACGGCTGGTAATTTTGCCGATTTAGTGGAGCGTGGTGTTTATGATGGCCTCGCTTTTCACCGTGTTATTCGCGAGCCTGAGCCTTTTGTTGCCCAAGGTGGCGATCCGGTGAGTAAGGATCAAGGGGTGCCGATCAACCAGTTAGGTCGTGGTGGGTATGTAGAGCCGGAAACGGGTGTTCGTCGTGATGTTCCTCTAGAAATCAAACTAGAGGATGCGGAAGATCCCATCTATGGTCGCGCTAATCTAAATGGCAGCCAAGTGGCCCTTAAGCACGAAAAAGGCACGATCGCCATGGCTCGTTCCCAAGCTCCTAATTCGGCATCGGCGCAGTTTTATTTCACACTGGCTGAGTTGAGTTTCCTAGATGGCAACTATGCTGTTTTCGGTAAAGTCGTCGAAGGGATTGAGGTTGTCGATAATATCCAGATGGGCGATCGCATCGAATCTGCCAAACTCATTGAAGGTGTTGACAATCTCATTAAGTAATCGTTTGCGGTTAAGTGTTACTGCATTTTATTGACCTTCGTGAATTGCACAAATTGAGTGAAAAGGTCGGGGTAGTCTAAAGAAGATTACCCTTTTTTGTTGGGATAATTTGGGACGTTAGAAAGATGGTGCGTGTTGTCGTCACTGGTATGAGTTTATGTTCGGGGTTGGGCAATCTAACCCAGTCGTGGCAGTCACTCCTAGCAGGAAAGACAGCAATTCAGTTACGGCAACCCTTTACAGATTTGCCTGTGATTCCGGTGGCAATGCTGGGGAAATATCCTCTGAATTTAGAGGCGTGGCGATCGCCGTTAGTTGAGCAAGTTTTAGCGGATGCCAAGCTAACAAAGCCTTTAAAAGATTGTGCGGTGGTGGTTGGTTCGAGTCGCGGTTTTCAAGGGGAAATTGAAGGAATTAACGAGAACTATCGCCGCAAAAATGATTCGAATTTGGAAAATTGGCTAGAACTACTGCCTCAACAGTTGGCGATCGCCACGGCTAGGCACATTGGGTCAACTGGAGCTTTACTTGCACCGATGGGAGCTTGTACGACGGGGTTGTGGTCGTTGTGTCAGGGCTTTGAGCTGTTGCAGCGCGGTGATTGTGAACAGGCTTTGGTGGGGGCGATCGAATCGCCGATTACACGGTTGAGCATTGCTGGTTTCCAAAAAATGGGAGCCATGGCAACGCAGGGTTGCTTTCCCTTTGATAAAAATCGCGAGGGTTTAGTTTTAGGGGAGGGGGGAGCAATGTTAATGCTGGAAACCTTGGCCTCGGCTCGACGACGGCAAGCCAAAATTTATGGTGAAATTCTTGGTTGGAGTTTTACCTGTGATGCTCACCATGTCAGTGCACCCCAAAAATCTCACTTACCAGCGCAACGGGCGATCGCCCAATGCTTGGAACGGTCAGGATTAGAGCCGACGCAAATCGCTCACATTCATCCCCATGGCACAAGCACTAAACTCAATGACCAAGCCGAAGCTCAGATGATTACCGAGCTTTTTCCTCACCGTCCGTGGGTGAGCGGTAGCAAAGGTGCAACGGGTCACAGCCTTGGGGCATCAGGAATTCTCAGTGCGGCTTTTTCATTAATGATGCTGCGATCGCAGACCCTTTTCCTTATGTTGGTCTTAGAAATCCTGAGTTTGATTTAAATTTCGTGTGGCAATCTCAACCGCAAAACATTCGTCATGCCCTTTGTTTAAGCTTCGGATTTGGGGGACAGAACGGGGCGATCGCCTTGAGGTTTGATGAAGAATTATTGGGAAGCTAGGTTTGTAATTTGGGGAGATGGAAAGTAACAAAAATTTTGATTTGAATATTTAGTTAGGAATCAGTTGAATCATCTAAATATTTAATGTCTTCGGTTCTTTCCCACCAATCATAAAGCTGGTCAAACAGTGGGCGATCGCCTTTTTCGCCGTACCTCACAGCTTCGAGTTCAAACATATAACCTTTGAGTGTGAGCCAATATTTTCGCTGTTGCCCATTGTGCTCTTTGACGTAACAAATTTGAGTGCGATAAACCCACCGTGAATGTTTCGCTCCCTCTTCGCGGATACGTTGCCACACAACATTGGCGATCGCCTCCCTCGGTAACCAAAAACAGTTATGACGACTATCGCCGATATTATCAATCAGCCGTGCGACCAGTCCCGACTCCAGCATCACCAAGCCAAAGCCGTGTCTGTGCCGTCTTCTGAATTGGCTGGCCTGCCAAGTTCTCACGAAAGACAAACATCCATTCCAAGCAAACCAAGCGCAATAGACCAGCAATAAACCTAGGATGACGAATAGGACAAGTGTAAATGCATTTTCTGTTGCATTTTGCTGCCGGATTATTCTCCAAAAACGGCTAAAACTTTCAGGTTCTTGAATTAATTGATTTAGTAATACTGGGGGGATAGTTAATGGCGGCAACGCATACATTATCGAAAATGGCAGCAAAAAAACCTGAGTAAACCAATCAACTTTAGCGGGCAAAAAATTTTCAGATAAATGGTGAGCTGTGCATTGCTGAAATATCTTTTGGTAGCTTGCTGGTAAATCTTGAAAAGAACACAAGCCAACCGGTGAGGTCGACGTTTTAGGTTTACTCATATAGCATTGCAGCGAATTGGCATATGGAAAAAATGTATGAGTGTTAGGCGATCGTCTCCGTTATTTTTTCGGCAAAGGTCGCTGTCTAAGTTGTGATCGTTCAAGTACAGTAAAACGTCCAGCAAAAATCAAATCTGGGTTTTCTAACAACTGCAATAAATGTCTACCTGGTTCTTGAGGATTTCGAGGCTCGTAACGAAAGTAGACAACTCCCGAAGGCGGTGTTAAACCTAGCCGATAAATTAGCTCACCATAGTCACGATCAAATGTAAGGATCACTCGTTTTTCATTGACAGCAATATCTAAAACTTCTTGGTCAGAGATTCCAGGTGAATCCTCTGTAATCGAGGTAATATCGACTGACTTTTCCCTTAGCAGTTTTACACTAGCCAATGGAAAATTTTCGTTAGCTAAACACTTCATTAGCTGGCTTCTGATATTGAAGCATTCAAATATAAAAGCTCATCCTTCATACATTCTGCACTAAACGCAAAAACAGCACGAATTGACTCTGTTGTCAGAGAAGTATAATTTTCTAAAATCTCATCTTCAGACCAGCCTTGTGCAAATAAACTTAGAAGAAATTCCACTGATAATCTTGTTCCTCTCACTACTGGTTTTCCAGCGAGAATCGTTGAATCCGAATGAATATGATTTTGCCAATACATAGTTAAGTTTGTGCTTCTAGTAACATAGGTTCTTTTGCGACAATATAAATCATATCTTTGTTGTCTTTATTCTCCTTGAAAGTATGCAGCTTATCCCATTTCTGGAAATTCAACCCAAGTTTCTGAATAGCTTTGATTTCTGATTGGTATGCTAAAAGGCGTCTTTCCATTTCAATCATGGATTCGAGATCTTCTAGTACTTGTGGTAGTAAGTTGTGAATAATATCTTGTCGCGGCTTTTTTCGTAATGATGTGATTCCTTGTTCAAGATCACTCTGGCTTAGAAAACAAAAAGGTATTTGCTTGACCCACCTAATAATGTCAAATTGTAACTTTGAGTGATTTCCTTTCACATCAAAATTCATTCTTAATTCATCAAAAACAAGACTTTCATTAAAGTTCGTATCTTTCCACTGATAAATCTTAGTCAGTCTAGATAAACTGATTTTCTCTTTCAAATCTGGATGTAGAAAAATTAATGGATTAGAGATTACTAGTAAATCAATATACTTTTCTACAAGGCTTCGAACTTGATATTGAGCCACACTTAATCGCTCTAAAGCAACGTCTAATTCCTCTAATTCTAAGTAACATCTAATCTCTGCAAGATAAGCGAGACATAAAGTAAGAAGATATTCATTCCCAATTTGACTATCTGTACTTAATTCAACATCGGAGAGTAGCTCAGTGTATGTATGCTCTGCTTCTAAAAAACGGTTGATAGCGGCATGGGCACTGCTATGTCGATTTGCGCCTTGTTTCATGGAAAATGCATTGTTTGCAAGGTCTAAGGCTGCGCGAAAATTAGCATAGAAACTGATATCAACTTTTTTATCTATCTTTTCTAAAAACTTTTGTGCTTTTTGCAATCTGCTTTCTAAATTTTGCAATTTACGATAGATCACACCGAAACCAATTACAGAAACTCCAAGCGTAAGAATACTTGATACCGCTCCAGCACTTAATAAAGGTGAACTAATTCCAGAAGACATCACCTTATCTAAATTCGTTTCTCGTAACCACATGACTACTCGCCCAGAGGTGTCTTGGATTACGCCTCCATTTCTAATGTATTTTTCCGCCTCAAGTCCTGCCTGGATGTTGGCGGGTATATCAAAAGTCAGTGAAATGGGAGCCATAACTTATTGTTTATATGACTGATCGACTTAATTGTAGTGGCACAGCAAAAAAATCCCCCTGAAATTAATCAGAGGGGTAAAAACTTAAACTAGTTTAGTTTTTAGATTTTTTGTTGAGACTTAGTAGTCGAAGTCGCCTGCGCCAGGAGCCGCACCAGCAGCATCCTTTTCAGGCTTGTCAACGACGATACACTCAGTAGTGAGAACCATGCCAGCGATAGAAGCAGCATTCTGAGTTGCAGAACGAGTTACTTTCGCGGGGTCAACAATACCAGCAGCAAGCATGTCAACGAATTCGTTAGTTGCAGCGTTGAAGCCAGTGTTGAAGTCCTTCTCCTTAACGCGCTCAGCGATTACCGCGCCATTCTGACCAGCATTCTCAGCAATACGCTTGAGGGGAGCAGTCAAAGCACGAGCAACAATAAGAGCACCAGTGAGCTGTTCAGCAGTGAGGTTGTCGTTTGCCCAAGCTTCTAGTTCAGGAGCGAGGTGAGCAAGAGTAGTACCGCCACCAGGAACGATACCTTCTTCTACAGCTGCCTTAGTTGCGTTAATAGCATCTTCGAGGCGGAGCTTACGATCCTTCATTTCAGTTTCAGTCGCAGCACCAACTTTGATTACTGCAACACCACCGGAGAGCTTCGCAAGACGCTCTTGGAGCTTCTCTTGGTCGTAGGAAGACTCAGACTCATCGATTTGACGACGAATTTGGTCACAACGAGTTTTAACAGCAGCTTCGTTACCATCAGCAACGATTGTTGTGTTGTCTTTAGTAATGTTGATGCGACGAGCAGTACCGAGCATGTCGATAGTTGTGCTCTCTAGCTTGAGACCAGCATCTTCAGTGATCATTTGACCACCAGTAAGAACTGCGATGTCTTCAAGCATTTGCTTACGGCGATCGCCGAAACCGGGAGCCTTAACCGCAGCAACATTTAGAACACCACGGAGACGGTTTACAACGAGAGTTGCGAGCGCTTCCTTCTCGATGTCCTCAGCGATGATCATGAGAGGCTTACCCTGACGAGCAACCTGCTCAAGGACAGGAACGAGATCCTGAACGAGGGTGATTTTCTTGTCAGTGATGAGGATGTAAGGCTCATCAAGAACCGCTTCCATCCGGTCAGTATCAGTGACGAAGTAAGGGGAAGTGTAGCCCTTATCGAAACGCATACCTTCTGTGATTTCCAGCTCAGTCTCCATGGACTTGCCTTCTTCAAGGGAGATAACGCCTTCCTTGCCGACTTTGTCCATTGCCTTCGCAATCATGTCGCCGACTTCTGTGTCGTTACCAGCGGAGATAGAACCAACGTTGGCGATCGCCGTGGAATCAGCAACAGGGCTAGCAAGCTCTTTGATGCGACCAACGAGGAATTCAGCAGCCTTGTCGATACCACGCTTAATCGCGATGGGGTTTGCACCAGCTGCAACGTTACGGAGACCTTCTTTGACCATTGCGTGAGCAAGAACGGTTGCAGTAGTAGTACCGTCACCAGCAACGTCGTTAGTCTTAGAAGCCGCTTGACGAATCAAAGAAACACCAGTGTTTTCGATGTGATCTTCCAGCTCGATTTCCTTGGCGATCGTTACACCGTCGTTAACGATTTGAGGTGCACCAAATTTCTTTTCGAGGACAACGTTGCGACCTTTGGGGCCGATAGTGACGGCAACAGCTTCAGCGAGAAGGTCGATGCCTTTCTCTAAAGCGCGACGTGCGTCTTCGTTATAAATAATAGACTTAGCCATAGGGAGTGAATTTCTATCTGTAGAGATTTACGAGAAAAAATAAAAAAATCTAAATCGCGGCGATCGCCTAACCATGAGAGAGGAGGTTAAGCAACAGTTGCGAGGATGTCCTTTTCGGAGAGGAGAACATAGTAGGCGCCACTGAACTTTATGTCAGTGCCAGCGTACTTAGAATAGAGAACCTTGTCGCCAACTTTTACATCAACAGCAGAACGGCTACCATCGTCATTGCGCTTGCCTTCACCGACTGCAACAACTTCACCGATTTGAGGCTTTTCCTTTGCACTATCGGGAAGAAGGATGCCACCAGCAGTTTTTTCTTCAGACTCACTAACCTTGACGAATACGCGATCGCCGAGGGGCTTGAGGGTAGAAACATTGATGCTAATTGCTGCCATGGATAAAATCTCCAGATTTCTAAAATGACTAAATAGTTGCGAGTGAAAGTTTAGCACTCTCGATCTCTGAGTGCTAATTTAGCTGACATGTTTCGACACAGACAACACCCCGAAATGTACGGGTTCCCGAACTCGGGATTTCGGGCTAGCTGAAGTCGGCTGGAGTCAAAGATTAAGAAGGCTTTGTGGAAAAGGAGATAAGGAGACAGGGCGACACGGAGAATCAATTGCAATCCCTAATGCTTAAACGCTGCAATTGTTTACGTAAAAAAATTCCCCATCGCTCACGCTCCTCTTCGCCGCGTCGTCCCTGCAAACCCTTCTTAACTCAAACTGAGGCTACTGGATTTGCTGTCTGCGATAGTCGTCCTTTGCCTGCTTACGAGCTTTGCGGGTCTTTTTTGTTTTTGCTTTTTTGCCCTCGTCTGCTTTCTTTTTATTTTGTTTCGGTCGCCAGTACAGCGCCTTTTGCCACGGCTTTTTGATGATGTCAAAGCTACAAGTAATCGGATAAACCACAGGCAACCATTTTTCAGAATCAAATTGAGAGCATTGGATCATCAAAGTCAGCTCAAAATCAAAATTTTCATCTCGCGCTTCTTTTAACAAACCAGACGTAAAAATTGGTTCTGCAATTTCGTAGATGGGTTTATCTTCGTCCTTAAGCTTCAGGCTATTTTCAACAGTTAATTTATCTTCAAGGATTTCTCGGGGTGAAATCACGCTGCATGCCTGTGCTTGAAATAAATCAATATTAAGTGCCGGAGGTAAACGAATGAGGCGCTGAGATTTGCCATCGAAATCCATCAGTGAACTTTCTGTCCAGTGGATAGCAAAGTACTGTTCAAAGGTTTGATTTTCGAGGGTGATTTTAAAGTCGTTTAACGTATCAGTCAGGGGTGACTTACCAAAATCAAATTTCAGCGCAATCTTTTCTTCTAGACCAAATTTCCCAAGCTGCGATTTGAGAAAATCTTGGTTGATGACAATCTCCGTTAGATTATTAATCTCCTCAATGATGCTCTGACAGACGTACCAGATAACAATGACATATACGAATAGGAGAAGAAATTCAAAACTATTCACAGGCTTAGGGTAAACGCGACTGGACTAAGTGTGTTTTTATCCTAGTGAAAGTTCGCGGAGAATTCACCTGATTTTTTTATGCAACGGCGATCGCCCTAGCGTTTTGGTCGCCAGTAGACCGCACTTTGCCAGGGGAGTTTGATGATGTTAAACGGACAGGTAACGGCATAGAAGCGCTCGGTCTTTTTTTCCTCTGGGCGGGCAGGCTCATGGAAAAAGACATTTACACCAAACTGCATGCCGCGATCCCGTGCCATTTTTAGCTCTGGAATCCCAAAAATCGGACTCACAATTGAATAACCCGACTCCTGGTCAAACATCAAACAATTTTCGAGGGTGACAATCTCGACTAAGGTTTCCCCCGGCGCAACGATGCTCATGGATTGCCCTTCAAAGAGATCCAGATTTTGGCCTCGGGGTATGCGAAATAACCGTTTAACTTCGCCGCTAAACGTCCGTAATGTACTGCGTTGCCAATCGACGTAGAGATAACTTCCCTCCGGCAAACGGTTGGCAACGATAAGCGTAAATGTCCGCATTTCCTCCGCTAGGGGCGTTCGCGAAAAACCACACTGGATGGTGAGCTGCTCAGCCAAACCGAGGTTTTCTAATTGGTCTTGTAACTGACCTTGGTTTATTTTGATTGCCGTGAGCTGATCTAGCTCTTCGACAATACTTTGGTAGACGTACCACAAAATCCAGCTGTAGAGGATGAGGATGAGAAATTCAAAGCTATTGATTGGCATTGGTTTCGTAACTAAACATGTGCTTCCCTGATCAAAAAAAATGCAACGCTGATCAACTTATAGACAGAGGATACGACGATATCCGGACGCTAATGTCATAAAATTCATATTGGCAGATTTCGTTAGGGATCTTGAGGCGATCGCCCTACGTTTCGAGACAATCTCTTTACACGTGAACCTAAAATATTGAAGGCGTAAAGGTTGGCGGCGGAGCGATGTCAGAAGTTGGAGTAGTTGAAAAGATTTGGATTAAGCGCGGTAAACGAGCACCGATGGATCTCGTCGAACAAGCAGAGTTAGTCAAGGGAAAAGGCCTAAAGAATAATGCCGATCAACGGGGTTGGCGACAGGTCACCCTCCTCGATGCAGCGGTGTGGGAACGGGTGATGGTAGAGCTGAGCGCAGATCTTGATCCGTCAGTGCGACGCGCCAATCTTTTAGTGAGGGGTTTAGACCTTACCCAGAGTCGCGGCAAAATTCTCCAGTTGGGCAACGGCCAGCTCAAAATGCTTAATGAAACAAAACCCTGCGAACGGATGGACGAGGTTTTGCCGGGATTAAAACATGCACTCTACGACAACTGGGGTGGCGGTGCTTTTGGTCGGGTAATTGTCAGCGGTAATGTGTGGACAGGCGCCAAGGTTTACTGGGTTGAAGCGCCTTAAAATTTGAAAATTACTAGGTGGAAAATCTGGCGATCGCCCTAATGGAAGAGTGGCAAACCCATTAAACCCGCTTATATAGAATTAAAACTATGTCAATATTTCTATGCATTGACTAGAGTCTATGACATTGCTACACTCAATTTAACTTAATACAACCTAGGGAAGTGCATCTTTTTCCTGTTTTCCAAGTATTTGGAGATATCTCGAGCAAGTTGGAAATTAGCGATTTACGTTGATAGCTAACGAAAGTCTGGGAAGCCCTTGCTGTTTAGAGTATTGGGATTTTCCTATATTCTCTTGGGAGAGTGCCCTTGGGCAACTCAGGAGCTGGATTTTTGCAGTTTCCTTAAAAAAACGATTTTTACATCACCCACTGACTTATATTGTCCACTCAATTTAATCAGCACGTATCAGTACATACCTTTAACGCCACTCTTACATGATTACATCTCTTAGTCAGACGGTCTGGCTTATCCCTTGCTATACCCTCATTGGGATGGGTTTATCGGCACTGTGGATGCCCGGCATTAATCGAAAAATGGGGCCTCGCCCAGCGGGTTACCTCAATATTTTGTGTACCATTACGGCTCTCGTCCATAGCTGTGTGGCATTCCTCGAAACATGGCATCAACCCGTCCAAGAATTGTCGTTTACATGGCTACAGGCGGCTGGTTTAGACCTCACCCTCGACCTGAAAATTTCTAGCGTTACTGTTGGTGCTCTAATTCTGATTACCGGGATTAATTTTCTCGCGCAAATCTATGCGATCGCCTACCTAGAAATGGATTGGGGTTGGGCAAGATTTTTTGCCACGATGGGTTTGTTTGAGGCCGGGATGTGTGCCCTAGTCCTGTGTAATTCCCTCTTCTTTAGCTATGTGGTTCTAGAGGTTTTGACCCTCGGTACATATCTATTAATCGGCTACTGGTTTAACCAATCGCTTGTGGTCACCGGAGCAAGGGATGCTTTTCTGACAAAACGTGTGGGTGATTTGTTTTTGTTGATGAGTGTGGTGGCGCTCTTACCTTTAGCAGGGACCTGGAACTTTGATGGTTTGGCGGCTTGGGCAAGTACTGCGGAAGTAAATCCCACCGTCGCCACATTGATTTGTTTGGGTTTAATCGCTGGTCCCCTAGGTAAATGCGCGCAGTTCCCTTTACACCTGTGGCTGGATGAGGCGATGGAGAGTCCTGTGCCTGCCACAGTTGTGCGTAATAGCTTGGTCGTGGGAACTGGTGCTTGGGTACTTATTAAACTGCAACCTATTTTTGCCCTCTCAGATTTCGCCTCAAATTTTATGATTGCCATCGGTGCAACGACTGCTATTGGTGCTTCTTTAGTGGCGATCGCCCAGATTGATCTCAAACGTTCTTTGTCTTACTCCGTTAGTGCTTACATGGGCATCGTCTTTATGTCTGTGGGTGCGCAACAGGACGAAACGACTTTGGTACTAATGCTCACCTATGGTGTGGCAATGGCGTTATTGATTATGGCGACGGGTAGCGTTATTTTGACGAATATTACCCAAGATTTAAGCCAATACGGTGGACTATGGTCTAGTCGCCCCATTACAGGAATTTGCTATCTCATCGGTGCAGCATCCCTCGTGGCGTTACCCCCCTTTGGCGGGTTTTGGAGCCTCGCACGGCTTACCAGTAATTTCTGGGAAACGCGTCCCACCCTGGCCGTTGTCATTATTATCGTCAATGCCCTCACTGCCTTTAGTGTGATGCGGGAGTTTAGCTTGATTTTTGGTGGAAAACGCAAACCAATGATGGTGCGATCGCCAGAAGGATTGTGGGCGCTGGTCTTACCAACCGTGATTTTGGCGGGTTTTTCGCTCCATAGTCCGCTAATTTTGGCGACCCTCGAATTTTTACCAGACTGGCAACAGCTCAATATTCCTCTCGTTGGGGTTTTGATTCTGTCGACATTTGTTGGTGGCGGTGCGGCGAGCTATCTATACCTTTCGCCCAGCATTGCTAAGCCCTTAAATCTTTTCCCAGAACCTGTCCGTGAGTTCTTTGCTAAGGATCTCTACACCGCAGAGCTTTATAAAAATACAGTGATTCTCGGTGTGGCATTTATCTCAAAAATTGTTGACTGGCTAGATCGCTACTTCGTTGATGGCGTAATTAATCTTCTCGGTGTAGCCACGCTCTTTAGTGGTCAAGGCTTGAAGTACAACAACTCTGGTCAGAGTCAGTATTACGCGATTTCCATCGTCGCGGGAATTTTACTCTTTATCGTGGCCATCTTTTATCCCTACTTTTCCCAGCTAAGTTTTTAAATCCTTGTTTATTGTTTGATCTGAGAAGCCATGCTGAGTTTACTTTTATTTTTACCGTTGCTGGGGATTGGGGCGATCGCCCTTTTACCTCGACCGCTAAGTCGTATTATCGCAACGGTTTTTACCGTCTCGACCTTAGGGATTAGTAGCTACCTGCTGTTAAACCTTGACCTCCAAAGCACTGTGATGCAATACACCGAGTTCCATGCTTGGCTCAGTGTATTGGGCATGAACTACAACCTTGGTGTTGACGGCTTGTCGTTGCCGCTTATTGTTTTAAATTCGCTGCTGACCCTTGTGGCGATTTATAGCATCGGTGAAGCGAACCATCGTCCCAAGCTCTATTACTCCCTCATTTTGCTGATTAATAGCGGTATTACGGGAGCCTTAATCGCCAATAATCTTTTACTCTTTTTCCTCTTCTACGAAATCGAGTTAATCCCTTTCTATCTAATGATTGCCATTTGGGGCGGCGAGAAGAAGGGTTATGCTTCCACGAAATTTTTGATTTACACCGCCATTTCTGGTTTGTTAGTATTGCTCGCTTTCCTCGGCATGGTTTGGTTGAGCCAATCGCCAACTTTTGACTTTGAACAGCTAACACTGGCTAATCTCGACGGCAAACTAAAGCTAATTTTGTTAACTGTTTTGTTAATCGGCTTTGGTATCAAAATTCCCCTTGTTCCTCTCCACACTTGGCTACCCGATGCCTACGTCGAGGCGAATCCCGCAGTGACTGTCCTCCTCGGTGGTATTTTCGCGAAGTTAGGAACTTACGGTTTAGTGCGTTTTGGTTTCCAACTCTTCCCTGATGTGTGGTCAACGGTTTCCCCAGTCCTGGCGATTATCGGTACGGTCAGCGTCATGTATGGCTCCCTCGCGGCGATCGCCCAGCGGGATTTAAACCGCATGGTGGCCTACAGTTCCATCGGTCATATGGGCTATATTCTCGTTGCCACAGCGGCAGGCACAGAACTCAGCATTCTCGGTGCAGTCGCTCAGATGATTAGTCACAGTTTGATCTTGGCGCTACTGTTCCACTTGGTTGGCATCATTGAACGTAAGGTTGGCACAAGAGATCTCGATGTTCTTAACGGCCTTATGAATCCCGTTCGCGGTTTACCACTCACTAGTAGCCTCTTAATTTTGGCAGGTATGGCGAGTGCTGGAATTCCGGGTCTTGTGGGCTTTATCGCCGAATTTATGGTCTTCCAAGGGAGCTTTAGCAGTTTCCCCATTCCGACGCTATTTTGCATTATTGCCTCAGGTTTGACGGCAGTGTATTTTGTCATTCTGTTGAATCGTACTTGTTTTGGTCGCCTTGATAATGAAAAGGCCTATTACCCGAAGGTACTGGCCAGCGAAAAAATTCCAGCACTAGCGCTAACAGCGATTATTCTCTTTTTAGGTTTACAGCCTGCATGGTTAACCCGTTGGATTGAACCGACCACCAGTCAGCTCGTTGCCCAGATAGAGAGCAATACAACAGTTGAGGCGATCGCCCTCACTACTCCAGATTTAACAATCAATAACAGTACTTTTGTCGAATCACCTGAACCAGACAAATAATCTAAGTCCCCCTTTCAAAGGGGGATTTAGGGGGATCGAGATTCTCTATCCCAAGCGAAAAAATTTAAAAAGAAAGACTAATTGAAACTTGCGGCATTCTTCTAATTCTCAGAGCAACCAATGATTACCAGCAAAATTGCCCCATCCACCCATCCCCACGCCGACATTATCCATCGCCTTGAAGCGGGCGGTTCGATGCTGCCCAATACACCTGAAAATCTGATGCAGATTATCGGCATTTACAAAGCCTATGCCGTGCCGATGGATTTCTATTGGCGGGATTTGCTCTACATTGCCGAACAGGTTTTCCTAGAGCCATTACCCTTCTTTAAATATTTCATTTCCAAGGAATATCTAGATCTCCAAAATCACTACGCTGGCGATGATGCCGACCTCAGAATTTGGCGGGGTACAGGCTCTGCCCACCCAGAACTGCTAGAGTTCATGAAAAACGGTGAAACTTTTAAAGCCTCGAAGCTGTTTCACCACCTCTCCCATGACCGCGTCAATATGGAGTTTGCCGAAGCTTGCATGCGCGCTATGTTCTGGCACGGGCGAGATATGGGTCTAGGAAAATTTGATGAATATCTCGACTCCGATGAGTATGCGGCGAATGCTGACCGGGCAATTAAGGCTTACTTTAAAAAGAATCCTTTAATGCTAGGACTCTACAAACTTTTCCCTGAGATGTTCCTCGAAAAGGTGCGTGAACTGTCCTACTACGCCAACCTCGGTTTGTTCTGGGAAGTGATGGCTCCTGTCTTCTTCGAGATGTCGGATATCTACGATGAAGGTGGCTTTAAGGGTGTTCCTGATGCGATGGACTTCCTCGTCAACGGCATCTTTGCGATCGCCGGGCGTCCGATTTATCACCATGTGTATATCGACGGCGAATGCTTTGAGATTATCCCCAAATCCAAGGCCTTTACTTGGCTCTATGAAGCAGCGTTGCCTTATGTTGAAGCTGTGTTTTACCGCACATCTCCTTTCCGGGGCACAAAATCCTACAACGCCCAAGCCGGAGAAATTCCTGCAGATCAGAAAGATTTCCACTACGGCATTTTGTACGCCGATGTTTTCCCTGTGGGTACAGCGGGCATTCCCCCCACATTGCTAATGGATGACATGTATCACTTTCTGCCGCAATATCTCAAGGATTATTACAAGGAAAATTGCCGGGGCGAAGACGATGAGCTAATCCAGTTAGGGATTACGTTCCAACGTTCGATGTACAACGTCACCTCCGCCGTAATTCAAGCCCTCAGAACAGCATTGCTCTATCCCCTAGATGATCCAAATCCAGAGCACCTCAAGAAAAATCGCGAATTTTTCGAAGCGCAAATGGATCGTTTCCTCCGTCCCGAAGCTCGTCTACGGGATATCCAGTCCGCTGATTACCGTTAATTAATTACATCTCTTTTTGAAACTGTTTTAACCATGCCAAGTATTGTTGATATCGCAGTGGATACGGAAGGTTTTTCAACATTAGTCGCGGCTGTTCAAGCGGCTGATTTAGTTGATGTCCTTGCTGGCGAAGGTGAATTTACCGTTTTTGCGCCTAATGATGACGCCTTTGCCCAGCTTCCTCCCGGCACAATACAAACCCTTGTTACTAATCCACCTCAGCTGGCACGAATTCTCACCTACCATGTCGTTCCGGGGAAATTAACTCGCGACGACCTGATTAAGCTGCAAGAAGTTGTTTCAGTAGAGGGTTCACCAATACCTATTTCTGGTGATGACCAAACCTTTGAGGTCAAAAACGCCACCGTTTTAGCCGCAGATATTGAGGCTGATAATGGCATTATTCACGTCTTAGATCGCGTCATTCTAATGGGTTAATTGGCTGAATTGGTTTCTATTGGGGTCAACTTTTTTAGCCAAAAATTATTTCTGTTAGCAGGTTACTAGCCGTTCAAATCCTTAGTCTTTAAGGACAACGGCTGTTCCTGTTGCTGTGATGAGAAGGAGCACACCCTTTTCATCGACATTGACAGTGCCCGTATCGACAGTGATTCCGATAACAGCATTTGCGCCTTGTTTTTTAGCACGCTGTTCGAGTTCTTTCAGGGCATCTTGGTGACCTTTCTGAAAGACTTTTTCGTAACTGCCAGTTCTGCCGCCGATCATGTCGCGAATTCCGGCAAAAAAGTCCCGCAGCGCGTTTGTGCCATACACAACTTCTGCGGTGACAATGCCTTCGTAGGATTCGATCACTTTGCCTTGGATATCATTGGTCGTGCTCAAAATCATGGTGCAATCCTCTATTTTTCTCAGTATAGCGATCGCCGTTTGAGGGAGCGCTCAGGTGATAGAAGGTTTTGCTATCGATAATCGGATAACTTTTGCCGACGGCTTTTTCGAACTGAGCTTCCGCCTGCTGAATCATTTCTGAGGTGATGGTTTGTTTATGGTTTTCCCCAGACCAACGGTTCAACATAACAAGGTGATCTGGGTTTTGTGAATCTTGCCAAATGTCTTTGCCGAGATATTCGGGCGATCGCCGATTTATGGGTTCCCAAATTTCGACTTCTTTTTTTATGAATACAGCTTGCTCGTCTTCAGGTACGGCAAATTGTAACCACTCAATAACTGTGGCATCTTGTGATGCGGCAACGGGCGAAATCCAACTAGTGAAAATGCCAAAGCAACAAAATCCAGCAATCACAAAACGTTTGAAATTTGCCCGAAACCTAGACTTATTCATCACCAATAATGCGTAAGCGGACACTACTTTCGCCGGAGTCATCGAGGTCAACTTCAATTACTTCGCCGCTAAGAATTTCTAAGGAACCGAGGAGCGATCGCAGATAGGGATTACTTGCGCCGGTATCAACATAAAGGCGATCGGCGAGCTTACCCATGCGCTTCCAAGTGGTGAAGAGTTTAACTACGGCCTGTTCCATTTGAGTGGCCTGTTTGACGAGGTCTGCTGCCGTGCCTAGACAATCTAAACGTAACGCCTCTTCTAGCGCCATTTCGAGGTCGATATTCGCTTTGCGCAAGGTTTGTACCTGAGAAGCGGAGTCCATATATTTCGCTAAACTTTTCGCCTCAGTCGTAACGCTCTTGACGGTGTCGGAGTCGGGCTTTTCACTAATTTCCTCTTGGATCGCGGCAACATGGGTCTCCGGCAATTTCTCCATTTCTTTCACAAGAGGCGAAAGGAAACGGCTGGGCAAAGCACCACTAGCAGCTTGCTCTTTGACTTCGTCGGGCAACAAATCTGAGTTCATGGTTGTCCACTCATCAGATAGTTGCTTCACCTCGCGGCGGGTAATGCGATCGCCTTTTTGAGCAGCTTCACTGACCATCTGCTGAATTTCAGGAGAAGATTTTGCCGTTTCGATGAAGGCGTTTTTGCTGAAATTATTAATGCTGTTATCGTCGAGTTGACCATCAGCAAGGAGAGTATCGGCACTGTTCGCCAGTTCAATGAGGTTATAGGCTTGACTCTTTGTGATTTCCCGCTGTTTTAACCAATTGAGGAAACCTGCACCGCGACCTTCACCACCTTTCTTTTCGCGATCACGCACTGCCCGCATAATTCTGCCGCGCCAAATATCTGTCTGGAGATCAAAGCGATCACAGACTTGCCATGCCCGTTCAATCTGACTTTCAAACTCCGCTTCATGGAGACCGTCGTCCTCTGGGTCTGGGAGTTCAAACCCAAATTCGTTACTGGTGATTGCTGCTGCTGCTAGTTCTTCCGTCGTCGTCTCGGTGAAGCTTGTCATAATGTCCAATATTTTTCCCGTAAGCCTCAATAATCTTAGAAGGCAGACCCGAATCCGACAAGACGTTTTTGCTGCTTTCTAGACTGGATTTAAATCCCCGACTGCTTAAAAAGTCTCACACAGCATTCCGTGTTACTGCGTTTAAAAGTTAGGTGTCTTAGCGATTATCCGCCGAAAAGTTTACGAATTGTTCGTTTAAATTTAAGCCAAAGTCTCTGCCACCAAAAACTTCTGGGTCGCGCTTTTTCATCCAATGTGAACAGACGTTGCGTGGGTTCTATCTCGATAACTTGAAGAATATCTCTAAGCTTTCTATCGCAGCTTTTGACCATATGTTTTACTCTCATCTGTCCATACATTTTTTGCTTTTTAGAGATTTTGCCTAATTTTACAAAGTTAAAATTGTTGATCTTTGCGAGGTTTATTCCACGGCGATCGCCGCTAGAAAATACTTAAAACAAATTGTGAAATCATTCCCTAAACATACGGATCGTTAGCCAGAATAGTCGTAGAAGACAGCACCAACTCGGTGAGCAAGTCTGTAAATCGCTATCTAATGTCGCGAGACACGAAGAAGACATCCTCGTGAACTGAGAACGTAACCTTTTAGTTTTTTGGGCATCTCGTTATCCATGAAAGATAAAGAACAGACTATGATCCAAGCGTTTATCGACTCCTTTGATTGGGGAGTGTTGGTCAGTCTTGATCGCCAAGGGCAAATATTAATTAACGATGCATTTGTGCAAGCGTTTCGAATCCCTAACGAAGTACGCTACGAGATGTCCTACGAAAGTCAAATAAGCTTCATTGGGAACTTGTTTCGGGATGAGAAAGAATTCATTCGTGAAGTTCACGATACGGAAACGCAACCTTTATTAGAAACTCAAGAGCTTTTACATACCCTTGATGGGCGCAGTTTTGAGGTATCTAGTAAACCGCTACGTTTAGAACAGTTGATTTTGGGGCGTATTTGGCAATTTCGCGGCTCAAAAGACCTGCAAGTTGATCACCACGGTGCAGCTTTTATTGTCAAAAAAAGGCAAGAATTGTTGACAATGCTTGTGTCGCAAACGATTCAGAAGCGATCGCCGAAAGAAATTTTACGGAATGTTGTCAATCATATCGGTCAGGTTTTTGCGGTAGAACGAGCAATTATTTATCAGCTTGATGGTGAGGCGCCGGAAGGCATGCGCTTTGAATGGTCGGTCAGTGCCTACGAAACGAGCTACAAAGATTACTACACCTATTTTCAAAATAATCCTTGGGTATGGAGTTTTTATAGTCAGTTGCAATGCAACCATGTGGAGGCAACTCCCGACGAACCTGCTCAGAAAGTGAGGACTCTTCTACAGCAACTTCAGGTCAAAACCTGCCTTAGTTTTCCGATTATTGTGCAGGATCATTTGTGGGGAGTACTATTGCTCCATAGTTGCTATCAAAAACGGGAGTGGCTTGCTGAGGAAATTGAATTTATCGAGGTACTCAGTAATCAAATGGCGATCGCCATCCATCAGTATGAGCTAGACCAACAGCTAGCTAGTAGCCAACAACAAATTGAAGCGACGAATACGACGGATGAACTAACCCTCATCCCCAATGCCCGTCGTTTTGAGCAAGTTTTAGAAAAAGAATGGCAACGCCTAGCCCGCGAAGATTTGCCGTTAACGGTAATGTGGTGCAAGATAGACCATTTTGACTCTTACTATGAGGTCTACGGCGAAGAGTTGGCGCAAAAATGTTTACAACAAGTGTCTTGGGCGATCGCCCTCGTGTGTCAGCGCCCTGCCGATTTAGTGGCGCGATGTGGTGCTAAAGAATTTGGCATCATTTTGCCGAATACAGATTTAGATGGCGCATTATTTCTCGCTGACCAAATCCTGTCTAGTATGCCGAAGCTCAGGATTAACCATCTTCAGTCCCCGATCAGTGAATACGTAACTATTAGTATTGGCATCAACTCCATCGTGCCAACCCTTGCGATGCTGCCATCTGACCTAGTTGACTCAACTCGTGAAGCTCTAAAACAGGCGATCGCCTCTGGTGGTAATCGTATTAACCTCGGAGAAATGCTTTCAGCATTAGACAAATAATTTTTCTTTCGCTTAAGGCCTAGATATTTCTGCCGGCGATCGCCAAATTCTTAGAATCGAAATACTAGAAACGTTCCACACTACCGAGGAAGATAGGCTCTACTCGGATTGCACGGACACTCACCGGACGAATCACCATAAATTCCCCTTGGATATTTTTAATGGGGACATTGATAAAGCCATGCTCATCAGCCTTCGGAATGAACACATTGCTATACCATTTCTGAAACTCTTTAATATCAGCGAAACGGACTTCTTCGCGGTGACCTCCCTCAATGAGGAAGTGAACGGCATATTCGTCTGCTTGTCTGGGCATAATGCTGTTTGTCTATAGAAAAGTGAAAGGGATATGAGTGAAGGAAAAATGCTCAAATACAATCTCCTGACTCAGTGTATCTTAGGTTGCCCAGAATGCAATTTAAGAAATTAGACGGTAGGGTTGTAGACTGCTTTCGAGGACAGTCGGTAGCATTTTTGCGAGTTCTTTCGCACTCCCAAAACTCAATTGACGATGTTGCGGTAAATCGAAGGGCATTGTGCCTTCTAGGCCTTGATCTTTCTGGGATAACAGCAGAATTTGGTTGGTGTGTTTATTTTGCAAGCTATAACCCAATTCCAAAGCAACTTGTGGATCGCAGAGTAAACAACCTTCACTGGCGGCGATCGCCGTAATATCCACAATATGCAGTAAGCTTTGGCGAATCTTACGGAGTTGCGTATTATTCACTCGCCATGGCTCATTGGCCGACGATTCGGAAAATTTTAATTCGATTGAAATACGGCTGGATTTATTGAGAGTGCCGAGTGCCTTTTCTAATTCTGTGGCGATCGCCGTACTTTTGTCCGACTGAACAGTTTGAGCACTGACAAAAATGTAGGGATGCAGCCAGTTGGAAGCTTGATTTTTAGCGAAATAAATTTCTTGGGAGCGCAGATCAACGTTGGCGATTTCGTAGGAGCCGCTGCCTTCTATATAGAATTCAACCGTTTCCCCTTCTAGGTAGCGCTGGAACCACACCGAACTTTCAATGGTTTGGGCTTCGTCGAGAAAATCAGCCCGTAAGGCGGACTTTAGTAGACTATTCCGGTTTAGTCGTAAATCGTGGGGACGCTGAATCACCTCAGCAACGGGTTGGTAATGCTCTAGATACCAAGCCTTAAGCGCAATAATTGCCATTCGGGATAAGCTCGATCAAAATCAGTACAGATGATCTTAGCAGTAAACCCCGATATCTTCACCTACTTCATCGGCGAGATAGCATAAAGCACGGAAACGAAGGGCAACAAGCTCTTCATAGACAGGGTTTAGCTTGCAAAGAGGCGGAATACTAAATAGTACACGACCAAGAAAACTCACGTCACGGGCGAAGGGACACTGGGCGGGAATGAGGCGACAAACGAGGTGAGCAGATTCCGCGTCGCTAAATTCGATGGAGTTTAGCCAAAAACGTAGGGATTGGAAAATATCGATGCGACGATTTTTGAAGGAGCCGGAATACTGGAGATTATTGCGATTCTGATTTGAAAGTTCCATTGCGATCGCCTAGTGAGTTGGGGGATGTTTGTGTTCAAGAAGGCTTCGAAAAACAGAATTTCTAGGTTCTAAAATCGAAGTCTGACTATCTATATTTCTCTTCAAGGTTTCAATTACGAATTACACAAACCGCTCTTGATCCTTAAGTTGTAACCGGATGACGTAGCTTAGAATTGCGAGAGAAAGATAGAGTGTTGTTTAACTTAATTCCAGTATCGACAAACCTTTCTGGACAAACGGTGATCTAGGTAACAGTTGGAGCAATTTCATGCAAAGACAGGGTAAAGCTTGTGTAAAAGTTCCATGCCGATTCGGGGTCTATAGGTATTTCAAACTAGTGATGGGACAGGGGAGTATTTAGGGTTTGGCATCATCTTTGGAAATTGTGTTGCCAGCGCTTTGGATTTCTCTGCGAGTGGCGAGTTTGGCAACGATTTTGGCAATGGTTTTGGGAGGGGGTTTAGCTTATGCGGTGGTGCGCTATCGGTTTTGGGGAAAGTTTTGGCTAGAGGCGATCGCCACCTTACCTTTAGTGATGCCACCGACAGTGGTTGGTTTTTTCTTATTGCAGGCTCTGAGTACGCAAAATTTCTTGGGGCAGTGGCTGGATCAAAATTTAGGAATACGCTTAATTTTTTCTTGGCAAGGGGCAACCATTGCAGCAGCGGTGATGGCTTTTCCGTTAATGTTTAAAACGACAAAAGCGGCTTTACAAGGTGTCGATCCGATTTTTCTTGAAGCCGCGGCAACATTGGGACAGCCGGAATGGGCGATCGCCTACAAAATTTGGATTCCGTTGGCCAGTCGCGGTATTTTAGCGGGAATCCTCTTGAGCTTTACAAGGGCTTTGGGAGAATTTGGCGCAACATTAATGGTTGCGGGCAATATCCCCCGCGTGACCCAAACAATGCCGATGGCAATTTACGAAGCGGTACAAACAGGCAATGATGCTTTAGCGCTTATTTTTGTGGGAATTTTAACGGTCTTGTCTTTACTAAGTTTGCTGATCACCCAGTATCTCGAACGCCGCACCATTGTTCATCGTCATTTCTTGCGGTAGCCATGATGCAGAGAACACAGCGATTTTACGATTCCACGCCTTTTTGGCTGCTGCTTGGGGTAATCTCTATCGGTCTTCATGGGGCGATCGCCTTTTTTCTCTTACAGAAAGTGGTTCGATTAGATTTTGCCGAGTCAACTTACGTTCCCATTGAACTCGTGACTTTGCCGAATGATAATGCCGTTGCCTTTGCGACTCCTGAGTCAAACTCAAATCCTGAGGCAAATGCTACTCCTTCATCTCAACAGCAAAATCCCAGTTCACAGACTTCATTGACGCCCCAAGCCCCTTTATCATCGAATCCTTCAGTACCCTCGCCGTCCACTCCACCATCGCCTGAATCGCCAGCAAACCCAAAGCCTACATCAACACCCGTTTCACCGACGCCACCGCCAACCTCACCGACCCCAACACCCACGCCCACGGCACCTGTATCGCCGACCCCAGAACCAACGCCGCCTTCCCCCAATCCTCCTAAACCAACTCCCACTGAGCCAGTCTCTCCAACTCCTATCCCTTCAACTCCATCTCCATCCGAGCCTACCTCGCCAACATCTCCTTCTGCGCCGCCAAATCCCGAGCTGCCTACTCCTCCAACTCCAGAACCTATTAGTACTGTGCCTAGTGCTCTTGGTGTGAGTTTTGGAAAATTTGAGCTTAGTGATCAAACTCGCACAATTCCCGATCAGCCTAGTAAACCCCGTTTTAATCAGCAAGAACTTGCGGCGATCGCCTATCTCCAGACGGAAAATGTCTCTCTAAGTGAAACTATTACCGTTGAATTTGTGTTTACGATTGATCGAAATGGCCGATTTGATGCGATTCAAGATGAACAAAACGATCCGAGTGACGATATCGTCGTTCGTCCACCTTTATTAAATTCATCTCAAGCGAAGACATTGGTTAGTGAAGTTCTTGGTCGTTGGCAGTTTGAACCGACTTATATGGGTGGCCAACCTGTTTATCAGTCCTACCGTGCTCAGTTGGTCATTAAGCCAATTTTTTAGCAAACTTTGTCTCAGCTCTTGGCATCTCTAATAGAGAATGTTATGTTTATGGAAGTGTCTAAACCACTCGCGGGTGTAGTTTAGTGGTAAAACCTCAGCCTTCCAAGCTGATGATAGGGGTTCGATTCCCCTCACCCGCTTCCAACGAAAGCTAACCATCATCAGGCTTTCA
>CAZXBK010000023.1:0-30867 GCA_964638765.1 uncultured Synechococcus sp.
AGCCAGCACGGTCTTCCACACCAACTGTTTCTGCTACGGTAATTTGCACATGATCTACAAACTGACGGTTCCACAGTGGCTCAAAAATGGCATTGGCAAAGCGGAAAACTAAAAGGTTTTGAACCGTTTCTTTACCGAGGTAGTGGTCAATACGATAAACCTGTTCTTCGCGACAGACTTTATCAACGACATTGTTGAGAACTTGGGCGGAGCTAAGATCTTTACCGAAGGGCTTCTCAATAACGAGACGCTGTTTCATCGGGTCGGACAGCATCCCGGCAGCACCAAGATTTTTAATCCCAGGTGGGAAAAATTTTGGAGAAACAGCTAGGTAAAAGACGCGATTGCCCCTAGTGCCTCGCTTGCTATCTAGCTCATCGAGGAAGGCTTTGAGTTTGTGGTAGCTTTCTTCTTGATCCATATTGCCGGAACAATAGTAAAGACCTTCGGCAAAGTTTTCCCACATCTCTTCGCTGCCGATGCCGTCGGAAAATTCCTCAATACCTTCGCGCATCTGCTCACGAAAATAGTCATGGCTCCAGTCACGACGGGCAACACCGACAATGGTGATTTCTGGAGGGAGCAGATTATCTTTTCTGAGGGCGTAGAGCGAGGGGACAAGTTTACGTTTGGTGAGGTCTCCGGATGCGCCAAAGATCACCATAATTAGTGGATCTGGGGTACGCTCTTGTCGGAGTCCAACTCTGAGGGGATTTTCCTGTAGGGTAACCATATTTTCGCGGAAAGATGAGCAACTATTCTGATGAAATTTGGGGCGATCGCCGACTGTTGTTTCAGTGTGGGCAAGCAATCACTGGGGGCGGGTAATCTCCTGAAAAATAAGACAGAAGATTACCCGGCTATTTTGAGAGGCTAATTATGCAGTAGCAAGCTGTTTAACCTTGGCTTCGAGGGAATCCATCAAAGATTCAAAAGGCTTAATGAACTTCTCAATACCTTCTTCAAGGAGCTGATCCATCACAGCATCAAGATCAATACCGACATTGTCATCGCCGAGGGCAGCAATAATTTGCTTGGCCTGTTCGACATTGGCATCGATACGACGTGCTGGATCACAGTGATCAGCACAGGCTTCGATAGTGTTGGGAGGAAGGGTATTTACAGTATCTGCACCAACAAGCTCATCGACATACATCACGTCACTGTACTCAGGATTCTTGGTGCTAGTACTTGCCCAAAGGAGACGTTGGGGTTGTGCGCCTTTCTCGGCTAGAGCCTTCCAGCGATCACTACCGAAGATTTCAAGATAATGTTGGTACGCAATCTTTGCGTTGGCGATCGCCACTTTACCTTTAAGGGAAATCAATTTCGCGGCGGTATCTTGGTCAACACCAGACTTGATTTTGGCATCGAGCTGGTCGTCGATATTCACATCAATACGACTCAAGAAGAAGCTGGCCACAGAAGAAATCTTGCTAATGTCTTCTCCAGCCTCAGCACGCTTCTCAAGGCCACGAATGTACGCCCATGCCGTGTCAATATAGGCTTGTACCGAGAAGAGCAAGGTCACATTAACATTAATGCCTTCAGAAATAGCTGTTTCCACAGCGGGCAAACCTTCGGGCGTTCCTGGAATTTTAATCATCAAGTTAGGACGATTAATTGTTGAAAAATAGCGGCGTGCTTCGCTGATGGTTGTCTCAGTGTCGTTCGCAATCGTCGGGGGAACCTCGATACTGACGTAGCCATCTAGAGACTTGCTTTCTTCGTAGACCCCAGAAAAAATGTCGCAAGCATTACCGATATCTTCAAACACCAAAGACTCATAGATCTCTTGGGTCGATTTGCCTGCCTCAATACCCGCTTTGATCGCTTCATCGTAAATCTCATTACCGGCGATCGCCTTCTCGAAAATAGCGGGGTTAGACGTAATACCGTGAACACCTCGACTATCGATCAATGTTGCTAATTCCCCAGACTCAATTAAGTCACGACTGAGGTTGTCCATCCAAATACTTTGACCGTATTTACTTTCAATTTCAAGGATTGGGTTAGCGGTAGTCATAGATATTCTCCATACGTTTACTGGCAACACGAAGGAATATCTGCAAAATCTTGTTACGAACGCAACTCCCTTCACCTGCCTTACTTCTCAACTTACAAGATCTTTTTCGAAATTGCTCTTGATTGTTTACGAAGCATTTACTTTCTGAAAAAATCGTGACTTCCTAAATGAATACACCACACTTTTTTGTCCGGGAAACCTCACTTTGATTGGTGCGGGAACCGCCATCCCTATTCTCTTTAAATTTCACTAATCAATTGTTATTGCGTTGTTACAGCGACTATTCCTATAGACAGAGATCCTATCTCTTGGGGCAATAAACACTAATTTTTAGATTTCTCTAAGGTTTCCCCGAGGGTAACTCAGTCTTCTTTTTTCTTTATGAAAATACGCTACGGAATATTGATTTTCGTGAGTCTCCACAGGGTTTCTTGTTACATCAAGAATACAACTCCAATTTAGTGTCTTATGTGACAATTTAATTGATCCTTTTTACAATGTTCGGCAGCAAAATTCACCAAGAAACCAATCCGATATTTTATATTTGCTTAATTTTCTACTCTGGAAATTTTTATTCACTCGAAAAACACAGAATGTTTAATTCAGTCTATCTAGAGTGAATTAGGCGATCGCCTAAATGTTGAGACGCGAATATGACATATGAACATTACTCAGTAAGCTATCTAACGCTGACAGGCACAAAAAATCAAAGTTACATTGAGACAACAATGTGAACATGCAAGTGGCGAGCACCTTTTAGCTAGCCATCTGTGCTCATATTTATCCGAGTTATATGGCGCCATGTTGAGTGACGCGCCCGAAAGGTAACTCAGTACAACTTACTTTTTGAGCAAAAAATCTCAAGTATTTAATAATACCAACAATAAAGTAATAAAAGTAACAAAAGTTTTGTCGGCACATTACTTAGGTACAAAACATGTGAGTTTTATAAAGTTTATATGAGGGTTCGTGGGAAACATTCTTTTTTTCAATGGAATTCGGTAACATATTCGCTTAGAAACAATGCAACTGCCGCCGTCAAGTTTATGCCTGTGTCGCAATATCGCCACAAACTTTTTTACTGTTTCTTGTTATGTAATCTTGCCAACCAAGCATTTTTACCATTAGCAAGAGCAATAGGAGTATCTAATACCAGAGAAGAGAAAATCGTTTGCGATGCTATGGAGTTTAGGATGCCGATTGATTCGCCACAAGCAAAGGTAGAAGATTTTCTATTTGATTTATATTACGAGCCACCGTTTCGAGAGATATCAGAAAATGGCAAACAAGGAATCCAATTTCAAATACCTATTCATACAACTTCACATCCTCAAAGTTCTCTAAAAATAGAGCCTTTTCACGTTGTTCATAACAAAGAAAATACGGAAACAAAAGAAATATTAGATGTATCAACTATAGAAATTATTGACATCAATTTACGGACGCAAAGTTACAACGAAGTTTCACCGGAGACAAGGTCAAACATTCTAGAAAATCTTCATGCTTTAAAGACTAAATTGATTTCTGAAGATGAAAATATTAATCCACTCTCATTTAGTCGAGAAGAAGTTAATAAAAATGTGCTTTTCCCTTTGGTTGTCTTAGAACACAATCAAAATTGGCAAATCCTACAAGAAGAGATACTCGGTCTCTACGCTGAAGAGGGTCTCATTCTTAATAGCATTCTAAGTTTTAAATTAGAGATGGTTGAGGATGGTCGCAATGAGCTAAGCCTACTTCCTCGTAAATTTAAGTTGATTGCCGTTATTAATGAAGTGAAGTTTGGAGAAATAAAACTTGATTTCACATCTTTAGATCCAGATGATGTTGGTAAAAATATCGAAATTAGCGTAGAGGATATAAAGAAACAATTTGATGTTCACTATCTATGTGACAGACTTCTAGATGCAGTAGGTGGTTTAGACTCTGATGTTGACTATGAGGCAGTCAATCAACGGTTACAGTATCTTAAAAACGACCCCCTATTTCAGAATGTCGAAGCTTATTTACAAGGTACTGAAGGTTTAAACAATATTGTAGGGCTTGAGATTTTAGTTGCGGCAGAGGAAACAGATAAGTTCCAAATCTCTTTTGAAAATACAACGCCTGATAGTGTTGGCGATACAAAGTTTGGAATCAATTATATCAATACGAATCTTTCAACAGTGGGCGATCGCCTCAATCTTGGCTATACAGGTACAACGACAGGTGGTATTCGTGCGGCTAATTTAAGTTATCAAGTTCCTCTAGATGCACGGGAAAAGACATTAACTTTTGGGTTTTCCCCTACTTGGACGCAGGTTACAGCTGAGCCATTTGATGATTTTGATATTAGAGCGCGATCGCAGTTGTTTTTTACGGAATACCGTCACCCACTCATTCGTAGCTTGGATACAGAACTGGCTTTTACTTTAGGATTTGAAGTTCAGAATGGTCGCACGTTTATTTTTAATGATATTCCGACATCTTTTGGGAATGGCGCAGATGACCAAGGTCGCACTAGAACAAGCTCTTTTACTTTCGGGCAAGAATATGTAAGTCGCTCTTCTTTTGGAGCGTGGGCACTGAATTCCAAGTTTTATTTTGGCTCTGATTTATTTAGTGCAACAACAGGAACATGGGATGAGCCGGGTGGTATTTTTAGTCGTTGGAAAGGGTCAGTTCAACGGCTACAAAGACTAAGTGAGAAACATCAACTCTTGATACAGGCTCAGTGGCAATTAAGCCCAAAAAGTTTGGCCTCCTCGCAACAATTTGTCATTGGTGGACTGAATTCGGTGCGGGGATATCGAGCCAGTGCAAGGTCTGCAGATAATGGTTTTCGGTTCTCGATTGAAGATTTTATTACCCTCGATACCAATGAGATTGGCGACCCAATTTTTCAACTTGCTCCCTTCATTGATTTGGGTTGGGTGTGGAATAATCCGCAAACAAGTAATGGTTTAAGTGATCAAAGATTTCTTTTTTCGACAGGAATTGGTCTTCGGTTTAATGAACTATTTGGCGATGAGGATATGTCGGCAAGGGTTGATTTTGCTTATCCGTTTATCAACCTAAAAGATAAGGGTGATTCCTTGCAAGATAAGGGGATTTATTTCTCGGTTGGTTACACGTTGGATTAATTAGAATTTTGGGATTTTTAGGATTATGTCTACCACATTTAAATTCGCTAATTTATTTCTGAGTACTGTAGCGATCGCCTCGATTAGTTTGCCTGTTGCTGCACAAAATATTATTCCAAATGCTGAGACGAATACCGTTGTTAACTACAACAATGATTTGTATACGATTACAGGCGGTGCACTGTCGGCAGATCAACTAAATCTTTTTCACAAATTTCAAGAATTTAATCTTGATATAAACGAGATTGCTGATTTTCAGACGAATGCTAACTTATTGAATTTATTGGTGGGGGTAGATGGTGGCAATCCATCTTTCATTAATGGCTTACTACAACTGTCGGGAAGTAATGCCAATTTTTATTTCCTTAATCCCTCTGGTGTGATTTTTGGGCAAAGTGCTGTTGTTAATTTACCTGCTGATTTAACGGTTAGTACAGCGAATCGGGTTGGATTTAGTGAAGACAAGTTTTTTGATATTTTCACCACCAATGACTATGGCAACCTACTTGGTAATCCGATTAGTTTTATTTTCGATGCCTCGGAACCTTCTGCAATTATTAATGAGGGGAATTTAACGCTCAATAATGGTGATTTAGCTTTCTACAGTGGTGGCATTACCCACACGGGGAAGATTAATGCGGGGGATGTGACACTCCAAGCGGTTGAAGGTTCAACGGCAACTAGAATTTTACCCAAGGGTAGTGCTTTAGGTTTTGAAATCGATTTACCTACTAATAAACAAGGAGAAATTCAGCCTTTCGGGTTACGTGAGCTACGAGAAATACTTTTGTCTTCGGACGAGCAAGAAAATACCTATATTGAAGAAATCGAAACCTCTCAGACACCGACAACTTTAGTGCTTGGAGATGTTAGCACTGCTTCTCAAATTGCTAGAGGAGGCGACATTAAAATCCTAGGTGAGCAAGTGATTCTCGATGGTCAATCACAGATAAATGCTTCCGGTGAACTGGGCGGCGGCGATATTAATATTGGTGGCAATTATCAAGGTGAGGGGGAGTTGCCAAATGCTCAATCAACATTTATCGGAAACGATGTTTCTATTAACGCGGATGCTTTAACGGATGGAGATGGTGGTGAAGTAATAGTCTGGGCTAATGAAAGAACTGATTTCTTGGGCACATTAAGTAGTCGCGGTGGTGAAGTTTCTGGAGATGGAGGTTTTGCAGAAATTTCTGGAAAGAATAAGCTTTTTTACAGAGGCAATGTAGATTTAGGGGCAAATAATGGTGAAATAGGAACTCTTTTATTCGATCCTATTGATATAGAAATTAGCGACCAACCAACAGCTACATTTTCTGAGGCTAATATCGAAAATGGAACAGTTGCTAATTTAAATTTTGAAGCAACTAACGACATTACATTTGGGACTTTTGCAGATGGCGTTTTAGCATTTCCTCGCTCTGATATTGATATAAATTTCACTGCTAACTCCGATGGGATGGATGGTGGAGATATTATGATGCTAGATACGACACAAACTATTGCTGCTGATAGTAATGTTGGAAATCTTACAGGAAGAACAATTACTTTTTCTGGTGAAAATGTCACGATAGGTAATGTAAGTACTCGTTCTGGTATCAATGGAACTGCTGGTAACGGAAATCCAGCTCCGGGCGGTACTGTAGTTATTAATGCTACGGGAAACGTTCAAACGGGAACTATCGAAACTTTTGCTGATAGTGATCAATCAAGTAATTCCCCAAGAATTGATAACTCAGGTAGTGCGGGTAATATTCAAATCACCACAATTGGTGGAAACATAACGACAGAAACTCTTTCCGCTAATGCAGCAGAAGGAAGTCCTGGTGACATCACTTTGCAAGCAAATGGAAATATATTAGTGGCGGGGAACTTAGAAGCTGGAACTGTATTTTCAGAAGGAGGTTCTGGAGGAGCAATCACTGTAATTAGTAATCAAGGTTCAGTAACAGTCGAGGGGAGAATTGGCTCGACAACGGGACTAAATACATTTACCGGCGAGAGTTCTATTGGTGGTGATACTATTCTGAGAGCATTTGGAGATTTAAGCTTACAAAGAGTTAGTACAACAGCCAATAATAATATGTCCTTGATACTCCCATCAGATATTTCTCAAAGTGGTAATATCAGCTTGATTAGTGATGATGGAAATATTATTGTTGGCGATGGATTGACGACGGTCAGTCGTGGTAATTCAGGTGACATTTCGATCTCTGCAACTCAAGGCAATGTTGGGCTTAATGGAGTAGTATCTAGCAGCAGTATCGGCACTGGAACTTCTGCTGGGGACATTAACATCACTGCGGTAGACATTTTAATTCGCGGAGGTGTGAGTGCACTTGGCTCTAGTGCAGAAGAAGCGAAAAACTTCAGTAGTAATACTGTGTTCAACGGTAATCTCTTAATATCTGCTTTATCGACGAATAGTAATGGTGATCTCACAATATCTACAGATAATGTGCAAATCGATGGGAATATTAATGGTGTTGATGAAAATCAGTCATTAGATATATCTGCTAGAAGAAATATTTCTTTACTTGGAACAGTAGGGAATCAAATACCTTTAAGAAACTTGAGATTTTCAGGTTCTGCACCAAGTCAAGCCGAAATATCAGGCGATATTTTGGTTGATGGTGACCTTGAGTTTTTCGGTATGCAAGCATATATATTATCGGATGTCACTCTTCGTTCAAGAAGTGGAAATCTTCTCTTGAATCGTGGCCTAGAGGCAAACTCTGATGTTACGTTTAAAACTAATAATTTGGAAATTCGTAATGCGGATGAAAATAGTATTTTTATTGGTAACAACAAAATCTTATCAATTCATCCAGAATCATTGGATCGAGAAATAAATTTGGGGATGGATACGACTAATCAACTTTCTATTTCTGGCACTGAGTTAGCTTTAATTGATGGATTTAGTTCCATTGAAATCGGTCGTATAGATGGCACTGGAAATATCAATATCAATGCGGCTATTTCCCCCCAAGACCCCCTCACCCTACAAACCACAAATAACATCAATGTAAATGCCAACATTATTGGGACAGACGATGCATCTCTCACTCTAGCTGGTACAACACTTATCGCTAATACCAATACCATCTCTACTATTGGTCAAAATATTACAGTTAATGGCAATGTTACTTTACTAGATAGTGTTGCTGTAGAAACAAATTCCGGAGACGGAAATATCAACTTTAACGGGACTGTCACTGGTAATCAAATTTTAAGTACAACTTCTGGTACTGGTAGTACAAGTTTTGGTGATTTAATTGCAGTTTTTGATATTGATATTGGGGAAGCAAATAATGTTGATTTAGGTGGTGATTTAAGTATTTCTAATCCTGACAGCGACCTAGAACTTAATAACCCAACGACCTTAACAAATAATGTTGAGCTAACTACCAGTGGCGGCAATATTGCAATTAACAATACCGTTAATAGCCAAGCCAATACGAACTTTAATTTAGGTCTAAATCCTGCGGGCGGAAATGCCGAGCTAAATGGTGAAATAGGGGGGATCCAGCCCATCGCTGAATTTACGATTAGTAATGCCCAAACGGTTAACATCAGCGCCCCTATCACTACAGAAAATGGCAATGTTGACATCACAGCCGACGGTGCAATTGTGGCGATCGCCGACCTGACAACCAATGGTGGCGATATCAATCTACGAAGCAATAACAGTAATATTACAACCCAAAACTTAGACACTTCTGATGCTGGTGGAGTGGGCGGTAATGTCACGGCGATCGCCCTCGGCAACGAAACTACCAGAGTCGAAACCAACAATATCAATACCAGTGGTGACACTGGCGGCAACATCAATCTCCAAGCCAACCAAGCCGTGATCGCAGCAGAAATTAATGCGAGAGGACTCGTCAACGACGGTGGTGATGTCACCATTGACCCCGAAGAACTCGTTGTCACCTCTATCGATGCCCAAGGCGGCGCATTCGGATTTGGTGGCGATGTCGATCTCACCTCCACCGGATTTTTTCGTGCCACAGACGGCTTCATCGATGATTCCGGCACATTTTCGAGTATTGCGACCCTTGGTGGTCTCGGTAGCGGCTCTATCACCATTCGTCACGATGGCGGCGATCGCCTTGTTAACTTTATCGTTGGCGACCCCAGCATCAACGGTACAGCCGGAGCACTAAACACAGGCGACTTTATCATTGCCCCCTTCCAAGTTTTCCCCGGCTCCTTTTTCCTCGGCAATATTAGTATTATCACCAGCGATCGCTTGTCTAATCTCCTGAACCAAGAAGTCTCCACAAAAATCCCTGAACTCGAACCCGCTTCTGAACCCACAGAAAAAGGCTTCTTTATCGACGAATATTTCACCCGCACCTTTGAGCGATTCTTTAATGATGATCGTCTTGCTGCTGAACAAAGAATTAAAAGCCTCAGCGAAATCCGTAACGAATTAGCTGACATCGAAGAAGCAACAGGCGTTAAACCCACGCTCGTATATGGTCTGTTTCAACCCCAAAGCATAGTTGATGGCTGTAGAGCGACCGGAGAAGCAATAGAAAAACTGGACAATTTTTCAAACAATACTTCAACGAACGGAAATAATTTTAAAACTGTTCGTTCAGGAGAAATGATAGAAAATGAAGATCAATCATGTCTAGTCAATCCAGACAAATTAGAGAAAAAAGAAGAAGATATCCTAACTCTAGTAACCGTGACTAGTAACGGAGCAGTAAGAATATCGATTGTGCCTGATGCAACGCGGAAATCTGTTGAACAAGCAGGAACACAACTTCGAAGATTATTGACAAATTCCATAACTCTAGATTGGAATTATGAACCTGCTTTTCGTGGTCTGTCCACAAGATTTTATAAGTGGTTGATTTCTGACCTGAACCTAGAAGAGAGCCAACAACAACAAAACTTGACCTTTATATTAGATGACTCCTTAAGAATCTTGCCAATTGCAGCCTTTGGTCAAGAAAATCAAGACTGTATTGAGCCAGAGGTTTGCATGCTCAATTATGTCATTAGAGATTACAGTATTGGCTTGATGCCGAGTATGAGCTTGACAGAAACTAAGTATCAAAAACTAACAGATTTAGATCTTCGCGTTGCTGGTTCTCAATCTGTGCCAGGACAAGCTATTCTACCCTCAGTGCCAATTGAAATTAAAAAACTAGCAGAAATTTGGCAGGGAGAGGAGAAACAACGCAGAGTTAACCAGCAACTTCAAGATCAAAACTTTACTATTGAAGCTCTCAAAACGAAACAAAAAGAAAATCCTTACGGGTTTGTTCATTTAACAACTCATGCAGACTTCAGCTCAAAAGACGAAAGCTATATTGCCTTTAATCCCGATAATTCGAATCCTTTTGGAAAACTAAAGTTAGAAGATGTCAGAACAATGTCTTGGAATGACGTCAACTTGCTCATTCTAGATGCTTGTAAAACTGTTTTAGGGAACAATGAAGCAGAGTTAGGATTTGCTGGATTTGCCCATAGAGCACAAACAAGCTCAGTATTAGGAACTCTCTGGAAAGTTCCAGATACTCACACTACAACTTTTATGGTGAGACTTTACCAAGTCTTTGATGAGCCACCAAGCAATCCTCAAAATGAATTAGGAGACAATATTATCAAGGCAGAAGCTTTACGTGTTGTTCAGAATGAGATGTTAGATAAGAAACTTATTATTGAGCAATCAGCAAACACGACTTTTGCTTTATACAATGGCGAACCAAGTGTAGACTTTAGCGATCTACCAAGACTAACGGGAACTCTTGACTTATCTAATCCTTATTTTTGGTCAACTTTCACCTTAGTCGGTAGTCCTTGGTAGTAGAGATTATTTGTTAAGAGTCGATTTTCACTCAGGTAAGCACACGTCTTCTCGAATACTTTCTAAACCATTTTGTAGATCTGATTCAGATTTATTCTGGCTAATATATCGGAGAATAACTGTAAACACATCCCATTCTTCTTCTGGGTTAGAAGCAAATATTAATGCATTAAGTTCTTCAACAGTAAACTCATAACTGGGCTGATTAAAACGTAGGTCTGTCTCAGAATCAGATCTTATAGTGAAGAGAATCTCCGACTTTTCATTACTTAATTCCTCTGTGCTAGAAGGCTGAACAGAAAATAGGTAATGACCATTAGGAAGAGGCACATCACTAATCCAGAAATTTTTATTCTGTAGTTCGAAAGCACCAAGAACTAAGGTTTCAAACTTGTCTTCTGAAGAGTCTAGTATTACAGCTTCTATAGAAATAAACTCTATATTTCCAGACCATGCAAACGCTGGGTATCTACTACTCGAAACTAAATTGGGCTCACGAGGAGCTAACTGGCAAAATATTTCACCTTTATCAGAATCCCGTCGTCTACCCCAAAGGCTTTCATATCCATCCCAAGGAAGTGTTTGGTCATAAAACTCAGGCGACACCTCCAGGTGTGATGAAATATCTGACGCCTTAGCCGAATTTCCAAGCACAGAATTAAAGAGGCTGATACAAAACAGGAGTGTAGTCAGAGGAAGCAAGCTAGAAAAACGGATATTCATGTCTTTTTTAAATGGATTTTTTGAATTTTTTGTAACGTTCAAGAAAAAAGGTGTAGTGAAATATTGTAACGCTTGGAACTAAAAGTGGAATCAGCAGACCAATTTGCATAAAAACAACAAGATTAAGTGCATAAATTAAAACGACTATTGATAAGATTTTAATTACTTTTTTAGAGCGTTTTTTTGCGTCGAAGTTTAATAAGTATTTTTGGAGTATTTTGGCGACCAAAACACCGAATAAAGTTGTCCAGAGCAAGGATACTTCGCGCAAATTTCTGCCATGAATATACTGAAATACTGCATATGCTTGCATTTCCCCTGTTGTCAAGAGGCGATTGCAATTAGAGCGATTTGGTGTCAGTCGCTGTGGCATAGAACACCAGTACCTTGTTGCTAATGGTAAAGCTAAATGGTTTTTCTCGACTTCGCGGTAATGTCCAGAGGCAATTATAACTAAACTATTTCGGAGTCTATCCTGCTTTTCTGCACTCAATTTATTGAGATCTGTCACAAGAAATTTTTCTGCAGATATTGTTTGATAAATATGGCTAGGGGGGATGGAATAATCAATCAAAGAAATAGGTATAAATAAAGAGGAAAGCCAATCAAAAATATTTTGATTTGATTCAACTTGGTCATTGTTAAGATATGAGATTTTGAATTGCTTTAAGTAATCAGTTTCAGAAATAAAACTAAAAGTTGATTCATCTACTAAAGACTTAAAGGAAAATTCTTGAGAGGTTGATTTTACAGCATCTTGATTTTGCTGATCTACAAATTCATCTGTTGATTTTATTTCGGCTAGTAAACTTCTATTCAATAATGAAAGTTCAAGCGTTTTTTCTTGATTTGTAAGCCATTGTCTGAGCTGGTATAAATGTGCAGATCGAAATGCAAAAGGGCATGCTTGATCACAGTAGAAAGTTTTGGGAATATCCATTGTCCAAGGGATGTAGGTATGGTCCGCCCAAAAACTCCATTGGGAATTGGCAAATTGGCTTAGTGGGTATTCTGGATCTCGAACATGTATATTTGAAGCGAATGTCAACCACGGCTGGTCTTCAACAATATATTGCCTGATACTTTGTTCTAAATTAGGGTGGTACTCGTCAGAAAGCAAGTAATTGACACTGGCGTTTTTTATGTTGAGATCATTTAGTTTATCGACAATCTCAGCTAAGTATTTTCTGTCAATTGAAGGAGATGTTTTAAAGTTTGGATTTCGGATTCGTGCTTTATTAATTGACTCTTGGTCGATACTAATAATTTGGATAGGTGGTGATTGAGACTTGTCTACGTTGTGAAGAATTAGTGGTGTACGAACTAGTGCTTGAATAAATAAGCGAGAATCTATAAGTAAATCTCTAACTGGAAACAAGGTGCTGAGTAATAGTAATCCAACAAGGGCGATCGCCTCATTTTTTGACTGGGGTAATAACTGTTTTGCTAAAAATTTCAGCTTTTGAGATACCGAAACCTTTTTTAGCTGGAGATCCTGAACCTGAGAATCTGGATGATAAAAAATTTGTGGTAACAAAGCAGCAGATGGATATTCTGATTTCCTAACCTCGCCGGCAAAGTAATTTACGACCTGTCGCCAAATCATCTCAACCGACTGGCTTTGTATCAGTCCCTCCACAAACTGTTTTGTGAACTGCTTCGTTAGGCGATCGCCGACTTTTTCTGTTAGAAAGAATACTTGATGTAAACCATATTGAATCAAGTCTTGGGCAATTAATGTGCCCCGGCAACATCCTAGAAAAGCAAATTGCAGGCCTTGTCGCTTTGCCATAAGTAATGACTCTGCAAATCTTGAAACAGTAAATGAAATTCTTCGAGAAATGATTATTTCTCCCATCTTATTTTCATCGTCACCGTGACAGACCAGAGCAATGGCGGTCCAGCCCCGATCATCTTGCAGTGATTTTTTCAACTCATCTAAAAACTTTCTCTCAGTGCTAAACTCTGCATCATTAGCATTGAGAAACTGAACATCAGCTAAATTCTTAGCTTCTAGCTTTTGAAAGAGTTCTATCTCTTCTTTAAAGTTTAGATCTTGATACTCACCGACCAAAACTAGAAAACGAGGCTTTTTCTTTCTAACAGGAGCGAGAATACTATCGCTATTAAGATTTTGTTCAGTGTGAAAAAAGCTAATGAGTCCAGATTTTTTTTTGCTAATATTTTCTGGCAATATCAACCATTCTGACCAAGGGAGTTTGCGAAACTCTTTAGAATGCTCTCCTCGACAATTAATAAAAATATCAATCTTTTCAAACAAAATATCATCGAATTGAACACCGCTATCAGCGGTTGAAACTCCTATCTTTTGTCGGATAAAATCTCGAATTAATAAAATTCTTGGATGCTCAAGCCATCCTAAAAAAGTTTGTTTTAATTTTTTTTCAAGACTAATTAAATTGCTCAGTTTTTTTTCTGCTTGATTGCCACCCCTGGCGCGCCTGCCTCTTCTTCTACTTGGGTTTGGCTGACCTTCTTCAGAATTAGCCGTTTGGATCGATGACTCTGTATTTTGATCGCCAGAAATATGCTTGTAGTAAACGTGATAAGCAGTACGCCAATCTTCTAAAGCAAGCATCAACTCCTCTGGATAGTCTAAACGAGCAGACTCTTCAGGACGAGGATAACCAGCTGTTTGATCGTGTGAACGAGCTGCAATAGATAAGCTGCCGTTAAGTTCTTCTATATTTAATTCAAATTTTATTCTTTGTGTTTCTATACGGTCAGCGACTTTTTTCATCATCTTGCAGAAATTTAGTTGTCAAGACTTTTGCGGCATTCTAGTCAACGAACTTATGCTGCACTATCTAAATAGATAAGCTTTTGTTCATAAATTGCTTCCTTATAGCTAATACCAATCCTAATTTCGTTCTGGAGACCAAGTTCTAAAATCAAGTCAAAATAAAAGTCGAATTCAGGTATTTCATAGATGTCATCTGGCAAAGGTTGCTGTTGAATGGTGACAGACATTTCATCTCGTAAGTATTTTTCACTGAGTGGTATTAATAGCAGACATAAATTCACGCCAGCATCCAGTTTTTCTTCAGATTTTGGCCAGGCAACGGTAATATATTGAAATGCTAACGAACCGAGCTTGATTTCTTGGCTTTGCAAAATACTTCTATGCTCTGGAATTTCTTTTAAAGCAATGAGATCACGAATTTGCTCTTCTGCAAGATGCTCATTTTTTCCTCTAAAACTTCCCACAAATTGCCTCGGTGTTAGAAGATTAGATTGTCCGTTATTAATAATTTCTTGGAACCATTCGTATAAATTTATCTTGGGGAAAATAGGCTTAGATAAAACTTGCTGTTTTAGTAATTCTTCTCTGTAATTTTCATCACCTAAAATGTAATTTATTTCTTCGCCAGTCAATAGCTCCACCAACCAAGATGACGCTGATGTAGGAGCCGCCATTTTTTCTGTGATCGTTCTTGAGCTCACTAAGCCACTAACCGGATATCTGAGGCTAGAGGGCACAACAACTTTGTCGGGATTGACATAGCGAGTGCAGGTATAGAGCGCACTAAAGCTCGCCTCAAGGTTTGTGAGAGAAACACCATAACTTCGTAGCTCTTCGTCGTAACGAATGTCTAGCTTTTGCCCCCGAATCTGATCGTGTCTCACAAAACCGAGAATACTCCCCTGAATCGACATCTGTTGGTTCGTGCTCACCCCACCCACTTCTTCTGGCAAAGTGACAAATATGTATAGATGAGCAGCCAGTTTGGGTAGTTCGACGGCGATCGCCGGAATATCGGCAATATCTTCCTCTTCGTTTTTGTGGAGAATGACGCAAATTTTAAAATTACCGAGCTTCAAACCTGTCGTAAACGGTAGGCACAGTAGCTGGAAAAGATCTTGATCTAAAGTCTCTAACCCTTCCATCGGAATGTGTAGGTGATACTCCTTCAGCCAAGCTTGCAACGCAAAGACTGCCAGTAGCTTTTGTTCTACCTCGTATGCAAGAACCGGGTTTAGATCCGACGGAACTAGACCATTGAGCTTGCTTAGGTGCTTCTGGTTGAGCTTGACAATATTTGCTTCTAAAATTTCATTGCTTATATTCATTGCTTGTCCAGTGCCTCACGTACTCTAATCGTTTTCGTTATTTGGGGTTATGCGTTTTACCAAGGTCTTGAGACTAAAAAAATTTAGAATTAATCTACCTCTGTATTTTTTTGTGCATAGAGTGAATAAATAGCTTGAAAATAAGCCGACTCAACCTTGTTCACCTGGGTGCTTCGACTCGAAATTAATTTGCTTGCTTGGCCAAAGTCACCAGAAAATCTCTCACTGATGTACAGCCGTAGCTCCATAACAGTATCCGGGTCGCCATCAAAATAAATTCCCTGGTTCCGCATCACAGAGCCTACGACCATATTGATGCATTCGACATAAGTCAACTCTAGATATTTCCTCGGTTTAAGAAGGCGAGAGACTTGGGATTGGTCTCGATCAATCTGTCGTGCGATGTCAGCTTGGCTTAAACCGACGCAATAGTACAAATAAATAATTTCTTGAAAGTTGATATCGTGTCTTTCTAGGTTAGATGGAACGCTCTCCTGATGTCGGCCAAAAATTTTACGCACAGCACATTGAATAATGCAGGCGACTCCTCCCAATTCATCAAGAGTATCTTCAACAGCGAGTTCTAGCTCATGGTTAGTTTCTAAAAGTTGTTGCTCAAGCAATGAGAATGTCCTACGGCTCGGAACTCCCAAATAAAGACGACGAATGTCATCTGCCAAATTCAACAAATCATTCTTGACTTTATCCGTCTCAATCTCAGAAATTCCCAGTTCTATTTTTAATAATTTTTGTATTTTAGTTAGCTGCTCTTGGGTAGGTTCTGGAAGGCGGCTGTTGTTACTTCTGCGGTTACGATGTAGATCAGCTTGATAAACCTGTTGGAAGATCTTGATGTACTTGGTTTCGTACTCATCAAACTGCTTAAGATAACGCTGAGAGATCTTGTTTAACCGATACCAGGGCGTACAGCGATCAATGCCTAGCTGCTTCATGATCTTCACATCAAGCGCCTTACGTTTCGCCCAGTTGCGAAGACTTAAGATCGATTCGAGGTCAGGGTTCCATGTTGCTAGAACTTCAAAACTCAGCGGAAAATATTGAGTAACCTCAACTGGTATGACTGAACCATTCTGGCCACTTTGATTAATGTTTAGTAGCCGCCGACGCTTAGGATTTTCAGAAGGCTCAAGAACATATTGATGCTCTATTTGTATGTCTCCCAGAAGTAAAGTTCTTACTTCATTGAGGGTGATTTGTTCTGCTCTAACGCTTTTATTTTTGTATTCGCTGAAAATCAATTTGGCCGTCTCTTCTAGGCAATTAGAAAGGTAACACCGCAAGGCCGTCACAGCGATCACCCGCTGTAACATGGAGTTTTCATCAGCTAGAGCCTGTCGCCAAAGTTTTTTGTTCCAGGCATCAACATGGTTTGTCTTTGGACAAGCTTCTAACAATTCAGCTGGGGCATATTCAGTGATAAACGATTGTGCTGATTCGCTTTTTTGATAACGGCACTGTTTTTGTACATCTGAAGCAATTGGCAAAGTCAGACGAGAATAATTCGCGGCAAAACTCATAACTCTGATCGGTAGCTGCTACAACAATTTCAATGCTGAAATCATTTTCTTCAGTGTGACATTTCTAGGCAGCTTGAATATGAACTTTCAGTGATCTTATGGACGAAAAATCATGAATTTTATGAATGAATATCGTTGCCAATTAGTAAGTTTCAAAATACAAAACTCATTGAACAAGACTCTTCGCGTTAGCTAATCGGTGCAACAACCTCAACGAGATCACCATCTTTCACATAGGCTGCACCATCAAGGATGAGGCGATCGCCTCTTTGTAATCCCGAAAGAATTTCTACTTGATCGTTGTTGAGTAGTTCCCCAAGTTCTACTGCTTTTGCTGTCACCGTATTGTCTGCATTTAAAACAAATAAAGTTGCTGTTTCACCATCTTCAGGGATGACAGCGGCTGTGGGTACAGCAAAACCACTATTTTGATCGGTCATAATTTCGGCGCGGAGCAGCATCCCAGGCTTGAGATTACTGTCCGCAGCAAGGCTAATTTTTAACGTTGCTTGGCGGGATTGGGGGTCAATGGTCGGAATAATCTCAGCAATTGTACCCGTGAAGATGAGATTGGGGTCACTATCAGCAGTAAGACTAACGGTTTGTCCTTGCTGTACTTGGTTTAGCTGGGTTTCAGGAATATTGGCTTGCAGTTCTAATTGCCCGTTTTCAACAATGGAAAATAGAGGTTCAGAACTACTGGTGAGGTCACCGACTTGGGCGAATTTTTCGATGATTTTGCCGGAGCGGGGCGCAAGGATTTGAGTTTCTTGGAGACGGGTGGTGACGAGATTGACTTGGGCTTCGGCTTGTTTGAGTTGTGCTTCAGCTTGCAAGAGCACTTCACGGCGAGTTCCCCGTTGCAATTCCAGCAAGCGCTGTTCCGCTTCGCGCAAACTAGCTTGGTTTTGGTTTAGGCTGGCTTGGGCTGAATCTCGGCGGGAGCGCGTTTCGTCTAAGGTATCGGCGGCGATCGCCCCAGAATTTAGTAGTTCTTGATTACGGTTAAGACGTTGTTGAGCTAAATCAAAATCTGCTTCGGCACGGGCAATGGCGGCTTTCGCTTGGGCAATTTGTTCTTCGGCGCGGGCAATCTCTTCGGGTCTCGCACCAACAGCTAGTTCCGCTAAACGGGCGGCAGCTTGAGTTTCTTGGGCTTTTGCTTGTAGTAATTCTGCGCGGAGAGTGTCGTTATTCAGCTGCGCTAAAACCTGTCCGGCCTGTACGAAATCCCCTTCATCGACCAACAAATTTGTGATTTGCAAGCCCGTCCGTTGCGATGAAACTGAAATCAGATCAGCGGCGGCAACAGTACCAACGACTTCAAGGGTTTTGGCGATCGCCTGCGGTTCGATTTCGACAACGGTGACCGCACGACTAGGCTGTTGGGGAACTGCCGTTTCCTCAGTGGGGGTAGCAGGGGTAGACTCTTCCTCTCTAGAACCACCAAGGCGTCCGACAAAGCCACTGACGATTACACCGAGCACAATACCGAGCACAATACCTTTCCAGCCAAATCCCCGTCGCTTCGGAGGCGGAGAAGGTTGCTCTGATTCGGAGGAATTCGGTCGGGGAGCAAGCTGAGTCACGGCAGTAGGTACTTTCTTGTTACATTGCGTAATATTTATCTTATGAAATTTTGAGGTGATTTGGTGGGTTCTTTTAGGAAAAGCGGGGATCTCCTACCCCATAATGTATAGAAGCAATGCCGACAGAAGTTTTAATGACCCTCGATTTTTTCTCCCTCGAATCGCTACAAATTTTTATTGACGAATATGGCTACTGGTCTGTTTTTATCGGGATCGGTCTCGAAAATACCGGTATCCCTTTGCCCGGTGAGGCACTAACTTTACTCGGTGGTTTTCTGGCAGGGAGCGGCGAGCTGAAATATCAATGGGTTCTAGCCGGGGCGATCGCCGGGTCATTTATGGGGAACAATATTGGCTACTTCATTGGCAAATGGGGAGGTCTGCCGTTATTGCGTAAAATCGCCCATTTTTTTCGCATTGAGGATCAACAAATCGATGATGCTCGCAAAAAATTTTTAGAGAATGCACCGAAAGCGGTTTTCTTTGGCCGATTTATCACTTTTTTCCGCATTTTTGCTGCACCTCTCGCCGGAATTGTTGAGATGCCGTTTCCACTGTTTTCCGCTTGTAATTTAGCGGGGGCAATTGTTTGGGCAAGCTTCACCGTGACTTTGCCCTTTGTTCTCGGTAAAGTGTTTCCCCTTGCCGATGTCCTCAAAATTATGACGAAATTTGGTGTCGGTATTGTGGGGATATTGGTCGCTTGGGTGGCGATCGCCTTTTGGTTAGAGCGCCGTAAGTCTAGCGATCATCAAGCCACTTAAATTTATTTTTCAAGCAGAGGGTAGAGAAGTCTCCGCTAAGTTCGTAGACAACTTTTCCGCAATCCCTGCAACCCACTGTTCGTCCTGTTTGGTGTAGCTACGAGGAATATTTGTCCCAACCACTAACAAACCCTTTTCATCGATGGGTTGGCAAATAATGCCTTGGGTATTTTCCGGTAAATAATCAAACTCCACGCGTCCCGGATACAGCTTGAGGGTCACTAGATAAACTGCCTTTTGCGTTTCTAAAACTCGCTTGGCAATTGTGCCCACATTAAATTCTTTTTTCTCTGGCAAAATACCGCGCCGCAACAAAATCTTGCCGTCGTAATAGACCACAACTGATTTACTCACGGTTGTTGTCAGCAAAATATGGGATGCCCAAGCTAACTCTGTGGCGATCGCCTCAGGTAAATTATCTGCGAGCTGAAAATCTTCTTTTCCTTCTAGAACAACAGCTTCCGGCGGTTTCGGCTGGATTTGCTCCCATAGCAACGTCACCAAAATTAAGATGGCGCTGAGAATAGTGCCCACCACATCTGAACGGGCTTGGGAATCGGTCAAAGCAGGCGTCAGCAAACGATTGAGCATTAACATCGACCCACCAATAACACCGACCCACAGGGGCAAATATTTGAAAGGACTTGTGGACTGTTCAGACATAGCAGGTTTGGAGTAGGGCTGTACTCTCTAGCTTGAAAGAGAAGCGGGCGTAAAGTCAACGCTAGCCGTGAAGTTGGGCTGGAATGACATTTTGACAAACAAATAACCCACAACCAATTGGCTGCGGGTTATTCGACTCATTTCTCTAGACAACCCGAAGATTGTTAGCAAAGAAAATTAGGCGGATTGTACTTGAGCTTGATTGCGCTTCTGAAGCAAATTGATAATGGTGGATTTTTCAAGGAGACCAACCAATTTACCGTTGTCGCGGATCACGGCGATCGCCTGAATACCTTGCTTTTCAAGTTGACCAATTACATTCAAGAGAGATTGATCAGATTCAACCTTATTCTCTTCAGAGATGGGTGTAATGAAGTTACGAACGACTTCGTTAGACCATTCTGTAGAAGGTACTGCCTGTAAGACATCGAGACGAATGCTACCGAGCAAATTATCGTTTTCATCCTTTACGAGGAAGCGTTGCCATTGGCTTTTATCCTTCGTCAAGATTGCCATATCTGCAAACTCACGGAGCGTTACATTCGCATCAACTACAGGACTTTCGCTTACGACAGCATCAGCAGCAGTTAAACCAGACAGAGCCTCTTGAATCGTTGCGGATTGCGCAGAACGACCAGCATTTTGGAGCAAGAACCAACCGATAATCAACGTCCAGAAACTACCAACATTAGATAGACCGAGAACAGCGAGAATACCGAAAGTGATTGCAGTCCAACCGATAAATTGACCGACACGACTTGCCCAGAGGGTTCCTTTGAAGCGATTACCTGTTACTTTCCAGACAATTGCCCGTAGGACGTTACCACCATCAAGGGGTAAACCAGGAATCATGTTAAAGGTCGCCAAAATCAGGTTGATGTAGGCCAACAGTCCGGCGATCGCCGCAGCGGGACCTGTAACGAGACCACTAGCTGCTACGAGAGAGAGAACAATAAAGAGAGCCAAACTTACGAGAGGACCAGCGACTGCAATCCAAAATGCGCCACTAGGATTTTTCGCTTCATCGTCTAGACTTGCCAGACCACCGAAAAGGAATAACGTAATTGAGTTGACGTTGATACCCCGTTGAATAGCAGCAAAACTGTGACCCAGCTCGTGCAACAGTACTGACGCAAACATCAATAAACCTGTAACGAGTCCAAGGACGATGGCACCATTACCGAGGTAAGGAAACTGCGAAGCGAGTCCTGTACCAAAATCCAAGGTGACAAGCGCTAATACAATAAACCACGAAATATTTAGAAAGAAGGGAATACCAAATAAGTTCCCGACGCGAAAATTACCATTCATAAAAGAACCTCTTATAACTTAAACAATGAGGCTCAAAAATCAATCGTCGACGTTACTAAAAAACCTTTAAGCCTGTTTATTTCACATCCCCATTGTAACGGACTGTAAACAAAGCGAAAGCCTTTTGCTGTAGTACTAACCGCCATTTTTGGGTTCGGTCGCGGAATAATCATCCTTTAGAGTGATCGCTGATTTTTAAATCTATTTTTTCTACATCCAAGTGATTAGAATCACATCCAAAGATAGCCTCGATCAATGTCAATCTATTAAGATGAAATAGCGTTTTATTGCTGTAAAAATGTTAGAGTTTTCCCAATTTGAAGCAGGCTATATTATTTCCCAAAAAGAGTTAGAAGCGACTGTGGGCTATCGCTATACCGACAACCCAGAATATTTTGAGTACTATCGGGCTGATGTTTACCGTTTAGTACAGCAGGCTTTAGAAAAGATTGTGCCCCACCTCAATTTGAAAGTTTATCCGGCATTAGATTTCAAAGGGTTCGTTGTCCTCGATCCACAGAATTTAACAGAAGAAGATCTCAAGCTCTACCACGAGCAACGCGATCGCCTCCTCCGCATCCAAGCTCGACAGGATATTCGACGCTCAGAACTATAAGTTCACTTTGATGAAAATTTTCTTTCATATTAAGCACCATTAAGTCCTATCTTTTTTCCACGAAATGGGATGCTTCGCAGCGTAAAAGGAAAATCAAGTTCTGTTCGCTTTGCGGCTCCTTGAAATTTCTGAAGCCAAAACAATTTTTTTCGTTATGAATATGCCAGCTACATTCGCAACAATTTTTCCCAAATTACCTAGCTTGCTCATTGGCAGCGCCGCAATTCTTGCTGCACCTTTCGCAACTCCGGCGATCGCCGAAACCTATAAAGGTATCGAATTCCCCCAAGGGGAAAGCTCATTTGCAGACCGCGTCGTCACCTTGGACTACAACAGTGCAACAGGTGTGACGGGCGAATATTTAGATGGCAATAGAGCACTAGGCGCTCCCGATGATGAATCGATGTCCCTTGGCAATGCTTCAGATTTGAATAGCTCTTCAGTATTTATTGTTGAGTTTGTTGATAATCGTTTAGTCGACGCTCCGGGCGCAGATCTCTACATTTTTGAAGTTGGCCCTTCGGTTCAATCGACCAATGTGGCAATTTCCATCGACGGCCAAAATTGGTACGACCTAGGACGCATTAAAGGTTCCACCAGAGCCATTGATTTAGCCGATTTTAGTAATTTACCAGCGGGTGCCCAATATCGTTTTGTGCGTCTTCGCGACTATCCCGACGGACGGACGAGTGGCAGACCCTACGGTGGCCCCGACATTGATGCCATTGGGGCGATCGGCTCCATTGCTGCGCCTCCCGACAACCAAGGAAATGGTCAACTCGGTCAACCACCAGCGATGAATGATCAAGCTTCGGCCTGTAGCAACGGAAATATAACCTTTCAAGCCATTGGTAATCCTCAAGTTTCAGTGCGTTTTGAGCCAGCCAACAACTTCGTGAGCGTACCCTACACAGCAATAATTACTCACAACAGTCGCGGTGAAATTGCACGGTTCGATTATTCCGTGTCTGTGGGCTACCCAACCGTTAGCTTGGTTTTGCAAAATAGCGCAACTCCTCAGGAGCCACCGAGCTTTACCACCTATTTCTTCGACAGTCAGCTCATGCCCACTTACGGTGATCTGCAATCCGAATATGTGACGATCGCCGGCTTTGGTTCCTACGATCATTATTTCAACTCCGAGCGCGGCTCTCGTACAGCGGAAGGTGCCATTGGAGATGTGATGTGGCGTAATCAATGCTCTGGTTAAAGTTATAAAAATCGCGGGCTAGACGATCGCCGATCTATCGATAGCATAGACATAGCCAATCTAGCCTAGGTGATGTCCCATGACCCAATTGTGGTGCGCCGAAGAATATGCCGACCAAGCAGCATTTGTCTCTGAGCTTGCCTCTCCCGTTTTGGCATTACTCGATGTCAAACGCGGGGACAAAATTCTTGATTTAGGTTGCGGTGACGGCACTTTGGCGCTGCAAATTAAAGAGTTGGGTGCAGAAGTTGTTGCGGTTGATGCCAGTGACAGTATGGTGGCAGCCGCTCGCCGGAAGGGTCTCAATGCGTCGGTTATCGATGGGCAAAATCTCAATTTTGAAGCAGAATTTGATGCTGTTTTTTCTAATGCTGCTCTCCACTGGATGAAAGATTACGCAGCGGTTATCGCTGGGGTACATCAGGCGCTCAAGCCCAATGGTCAATTTGTCGGAGAGCTTGGCGGCGCAGGCAATATCGATGCTTTGCTGGAGGCGATCGCCGCCGTTTTTGCGGAGCACCCAGATTGGGGAAAGTTTGACAATCCTTGGTATTTTCCAACGCCGGAAGCCTATACCCAAGCCCTCACCGCTGGAGGATTTCAAGTTGACTATATCGAACTCATTCCGCGACCGACACCCTTAAAAGCAGGTGTTAAAGCTTGGTTAGAAATGTTTGCTGGGGAGGCGATCGCCAAATTGCCCGTAGATCAACGAACGCTTTTTCTTGATCAGGTCACAGCAAAAGTTAAGCCCAGTTTGTATACGGAGACAGCGGGTTGGGTTGCAGATTATGTGCGGCTACGGTTTATTGCCAGAAAATTGCCGACAAGATGAAACACAAAGCCTTTGCACTAACTTTTTTGGTAGCTCGAAAATCCTGACCGAAATCACCAACCAATCTAGAGCGCAATGCTTTGGGTAGGAGTATTTGTTTGGTCAACCTCAACAGAGCCAATGTCTTCCTGTGGTGGCGTTGCCTCGGGGACTTCAGCAGACTTGTTGTGAGGGATAAAGGTACAAGAACTGGCGCTTTTTGGCGGCTTCGGTAAGTTTAGTGTGCGGTGGAAATCCTGTTGCACTTTAACGGTTAGTCGAGGCGAAACCTGCGAGACAATACTAGACAGGAGGCGATCGCCAGTAGATTTCAGGACATTGCGGGGAAATTTGTAGATAAATTTCGGGAACTGTACTGTGACATCTAGATCAAGATGCCAGTCTACACGGGTAATATTTTGGGGAATGGGGCGATCGCCAAATAACTTGGCCGCTTTTTTCGCATTGTGAATTGCCGCATCCCAAGTCGTATCACTCAGCTGCATCTCCGCCTGATAATCAATGGCGTAGCCGAGATAAGGCTCGTCCGGCACCTCAACGTTATACATTTTGTAATTAGCATTTACCGGTGGGTCGAGTAATACCGCGATTTTTGGCTCTACCTCATAACCAAAACTTCCAAACTTACCAACAGTCAAGATATAACCCTTCTCGGTAAACGGCTCTACTTTCATAGGGTGAGCGCAGCGGCAAAACCACCCACTATGTTGGTTCAGATAGTTTGCCACCACATCAGGAGTGGCGTACATGAGCATAACTCCCTTGTAGTGAGTCTGGAAGTGCATTGGTGGGAACTCGTCCCCATGGCTATTTATATTTGTGGCAGAAGACGACAAATCTGAAACGTCCATAGAAATCACAAAACAAGGAATACGCTCGTTGTACCTAAAATCATGCCTGCTTTTCTGTAAAGTTGCATCCCTAGGAATACCGATTCGTTATATTTAACAGAACTTTATTCTAGATTTTTGTAACAAAAGAGGCTGTGAGATGAAAGTTTTGGTCGCTGGTGCAACGGGAGAAACGGGTCGCCTAATTGTAAAAGAATTGGTGAAGCAAAATATTTCTGTGCGGGCAATGGTGCGGGATCTGGAAAAAGCGAAGGAAATCTTGCCGGAAAATGTGGATCTTGTCGTCGCAGATCTACAAAAAAAATCAACCCTTGAGACGGCGATCGCCGACTGTGACTATGTCATTTCAGCAGCCGCATCCCGTCCTCCAAATCTTTTAGGCCCCTTTCAGATCGACTATGTCGCGACAAAAAATCTGATTGATGTGGCAGAAGAAAAAGGCATAAAGCAGTTTGTGCTGGTTACATCCCTTTGTGTCTCTAAATTTTTCCATCCCCTCAATCTGTTTGGTCTAATTCTTTTTTGGAAAAAGCAAACCGAGGAATATCTCATTGGCAGTTCTCTCAACTACTCCATTGTGCGTCCGGGTGGTCTGAGCAACGAACCTGAGGCGATCGCCCCAGTGGTTATTTCTGGTGCGGATTCTTTGTTTGAAGGTCGCATTGCCCGCCAACTCGTTGCAGAAATTTGCGTGGCAGCCCTAGATGATCCCAATGCCTCCAAGCAGATTATCGAAGCAGTCACGGATAAAGATACATCGGAAAAACCCTACGGTGAGCTTTTTGAGGCGATCGCCTCTTAGATAAACCAATCTCTAATCTGTAGGGGCGTTTCGGGAAACGCCCAGCAGGGAATCACGCAATACACGAAAAAAATTTGCGTAAAACAGGATCTTGAATCGCCTACAAATGATTGCTCGGTTGGACAAACATAGAATTTGGTTGAAGAGTCATCGGTTAGTTGCGACAGTTATCGGGCGGTTCCCGAACCGCCCCTACAAATTAGTTATTTGAAAATATTGCTGATATTTAGAAATGTCTTTTGTTCTGTTGCAAATCCCATTCCTGTGACTGAGATCAACGGACATTTACCTCATCCTTGATTAAGGTAGAGATATCAAAACTAGGTACAAATTCGGGGGATGTCTTATGGGTGCATCAGGTTTCAATGGTCCCATCCGGATTTTAGTGAACCCATCGCGGAAGCAATTTCTATGGAAGACCAACCCCTCTTACTCGTCGACAACCCCCTGAGTGATCCGTTCAATATTGCCGCCGATTTTGAAGAGCAAAATATTTCTTGGCATGACCTACTGCACAAACACAGTAAGTTGCTGATGGCAGTTCTAGAACCCGGCTCCTTTGTGCTGAGAAAAATTAATCACGCCTTTGAAGAGTTAACAGGTCTTGATCAACAGCAACTTCCACTAAAACATCAAAATATTTGCATTTTTGATTTACTAGCTGACGTTAAAGAAGAATTCCCAGAGCAGCTTTATCGCCGCCATCTCCTGCCCCTTGTACTGCGGGATGTCTATGGTATTTGCCATGATCGCTGGCGTTTTCTCGATGAACCCCTAATCGCAACTTTTAAACCCACCGACACCGAAGAACCTCGCTACATTCAGTTTTGGTTGCGATCGCAGCACCTCAATGTCCAGCGGATAAATCCAGACCTCGACGAATTTGCCGATTTTGGTCTCCAAAATATTGCTCCCGAAGATATTGTTTTGTACCCCGAGTGGGAACAACGCCTGAACCTCGACAACTATAAAGTGACGGGTCAGTGGCTGTGGGAAGGACTCGATGTCACCAACCGCGAATTACTCCAGCGCCTAATTGCCTCCCTTGTTGATCGCGAATCAATTTTCGAAGAAGAAAAGTTTCAGAGTCTTACCCAGCAAATGAAGTCGCTGTTTCGTTCCCACGGCGGCATTTTGCTGAGCGTCCAACACGAAAAAATCAAGCTCTATCGCATTAAAAACGGCAGAATTCGTCAAACGACTCTTTCCTCTTTACATTCCCTAGATAATTCCCATTTTCTTCGGGCGGCTTCCCACAATCATGTGCTGAATGTCCCTGACCTCGAATCCCACTGTTTTACTGAGTTTGAGAAAAAGCTAGTCAACCAAGGCATCAAGTCAATGCTCTTGATTCCGTTAGTTTTGGCTTGTCAACAGGAAAATAGTGACACGCAACAATTAATGGGCATGGTGGCTATGCTCAGCGATCGCCGCAACAATTTTGATCATCTTGATATTAGTCATGGTCAAAAACTGATTCCAGCCTTAAGAACTGCCCTCAGAACGGCGAATCAGTTACCGTTTAACCACATTCACCCCTCTGTAGAATGGCGTTTTCGTGAAGAAGCAGAACGCCGCAGTTGGGGGTTAGCACCAGCGCCGATTATTTTTGAGAAAGTCTACCCGATGTACGGCATTTCGGATATTCGTGGCTCCTCCGAAGAACGAAACCACGCAGTGCAAAAGGATCTACTTGATCAATATGGTTTGGCGATCGCCGTCATTGATGCCGTTTTAGAACAACAAGACATTCCGTTTTTACAGCAGCTCCACCTCAACCTCAACGAAAAAGCCCAACGTCTCCAAGAAGGCATCCATGTCGAGGACGAAGTGACAGCCATCGAATATCTCCGGCAACATCTCGAAATTTATTTTGGCTATTTTCAAACCCTAAAAGGTGGCGTCCCTAAGGCGATCGCCGCCTATAAAGCAGCTTGCGACAATTCCCAAGGTTCCGCTTGCTCAGCCCGCGAACATTACGACTACATGATCCACGACATCACCAGTCGTTTGCGTAAAACATGGGAATACTGGCAACAGAAAATGCAGGCGATTATCCCCCATTACTGCGATGTCGAAGTTACCGATGGCATTGACCACATGATCTACTGTGGTGCCGCCATCAATCCAAGCTTTTCCCCCTTCCATCTCCACGCCCTGCGCTACGAGCAAATCCGTGCCGTCTGTGACTGTGCCCGTACCTGTCTCCAGCTCAAAAACGACTACGACACCACCATTGAAGTTACTCATTTGGTGCTTGTCCAAGACATTACTATCGACATTTATCACGACGAACAAACAGAAAAAAGCTTTGATGTGCGCGGCAGTAAAGATACCCGCTACGAAATCGTTAAAAAGCGTATCGACAAAGGTCGGGATCTCAACACAAAAAGCCGCATTACCCAACCCGGTATGTTGACAATTGTGTATTCCACCGACGACGAATGGGATCAATATCGCCAATATGTCTACTATTTACAGCGAGAAAAATGGCTAGATACCGCCGTCGAATCCGGGACAGTCGAGCCATTACAAGGTGTTACAGGTCTCAAATATGCCCGAATGCGGATTTTACCGAACTTACCAGAAGCCCAAATTTCACCCTAGGTAAAAATGTTTACTAACAATTGATCAATGGTAGGCAATCAAGGATAATCGAGAAGATTCCCGTGTCAGAATGCCAAGTTTTCGGTGCTACTCCAAAGGATCACAGCATTTTTCAATGAGCATCCACTCCTCGATTGTCGAGCAACTCCTTACCGCAGTGCCCAATGGGCAGCCGCAACTTTACTTTAAGTCGTCTCTGACCGCCCTGTCCCATGCAATGGAAGATCAGGTGTTAGCGAATGGTGGTTCACCATTGGTTATTGCCAGCTTTCAACAGGAACGTTATTACCGCCAAGAGGCTAGTCGCTATCGTCGGATTGCTGCCATCTCTGACCAAGTGTATGTATTTGCAGCCCCAGAAACAGAATTCAAAAACGCATCCCAAGATTTTGAGATGATTGCTTTTGAGCCGGAAGATAGCCTCAGTAATGAGTGGCACCTCATCGTACTGGGAGAAAATTTTGCGAGCTGTTTAGTCTGCCGCGAAAAGGCAATGTCACCCGGTAGTAATAAAAGCTTTGCCGCCGATAACTCCCGACGATTTGAGGGTCTCTGGACAGAGGATCGCCTCATTACAGAAAAGGCTGCGGATATTTTGCTAGACCGAGTGTTGGTCTATCGTCCTGAACTCGCAGAGAAAATCAAAACAGCAAAAGAGACCTATTTCTCAGGGACTCCTGCGGACGTGATCGAGCAAGCGCCCTCCTCAACAGCAGATCCCTTTGTGCAACGCCTCATCAACTATCTGCAAGCAAGTCAGTACAAAATCATTAAAGCGAACCGTTCTCTCTCGAATAAGGAACAAAAGGAACGTTTAATTAATACGGTAACCGCTGCAATTCGGCGATCGCTGGATACAGAGGATATTTTGCAATTGGCGGTGGAAAGGCTCGGTGAAGGTCTCGGTGTTTGCCGCTGTATTATCTATCGTTGCGAAGAAAATTCGGACACGGCGACCATTGGCCACGAATTTTTAACCGGTGAACAGATTTCTGTAAAGAGTCAAAGTTGGCCGCTCAAAAATAATCCGCTATTTCAGGAAGTTGTCGCCCTCGGCGAGCCTTTAGGTGTTGATGAAACGGCCAATGATCCCTACTTTGTAAAGGGTGAAATTCAGCAGTTAGCGCAAAACTGTTCTATTGTGTCTTGGCTCCTTGTGCCAATTTTGTACCAAGGTCGCTTGCTTGGCATGATCGAGCTACACCACTGTGAAGCGGAGTCAATTCATTGGCGGCCAGAGGACATTGCCCTCGTTGGGGCGATCGCCGTGCAGGTGGGTGTCGCATTAATTCAAGCCGAAGCCTATAACAATCTCGAAGAAGTTAACGAGCAATTAGAAGCCCTTGACCGTACCCGTTCAAATCTGGTTGCCATTACAGGACACGAATTGCGGACACCTTTATCGACGATTCAAGTGTGTCTCGAAAGTTTGGCTAATGAACCGGATATGCCCGACGAGTTGCGCCAGGTGATGCTCGAAACAGCACTACAGGATGCCGAACGATTACGAACATTGGTACAAGATTTCTTGACTCTTTCAAAGCTCGAAAGCGGTCGGGTTGAATGGACAGAAGAACCCTTGCTATTGCGGGAATGTGTTGAACTTGCCATGAGTCACATGCGCGCCCGTCGTCTCCAAAGTGGTGGTAAAGCCCTACCCAATCTCGTTAATAATGTTTCCGCCGATTTGCCCCTCGTTCAAGCCGACGGTGAATGGCTGGTGGAGGTAATTGCCAAGCTGCTCGATAATGCCTGCAAATTTACCGAGGAGTCAGGCAAGGTGGAAATTAATGTGACAGCAGAAGGGTCACAGCAACTGACTTTGAGCATCGTCGATGATGGCCGTGGCATCGAACCCAAACGCCTCGAAACGATTTTTAATTTGTTTTATCAAGAAGAGGGAGCGCTGCGGCGGAGTGCTGGCGGCACAGGCATGGGCTTGGCGATTTGTCGTCAAATTGTCACTGGGTGGAATGGTTCGATTTGGGCAGAGTCGGATGGCAAAGATACAGGCAGCCAATTCTCCTTTACCATTCCGGTTTTCGATTTAGAATCTTTACCGCCGAAGGTTGAAACCACCAGTCCTGTACTCAAACCACGTGCGAGACGACAAAGCAAAAGAAGAAAATCCACGCGGGCAAAATAAATTTAGTTCAGCAAATTTTTAAGCTTTGTGAGTTCGTATTTTCCTGTTGCGGGGTTTTTGTGAGAGTTTCTCCGCAAGTTTCATGACCGCTCAAAACCCCTTACCCCCTTCGGGTACCTTGTATGTTGGAGGTAGAGATGATAGACCA
>CAZXBK010000024.1:0-3990 GCA_964638765.1 uncultured Synechococcus sp.
ATCGCAACATCGGGTTCTGGCTCAGAGTCATTGGGCAGTGTGATTGGATGACCTTCACTAACTAAAGCACGATCACCCAACACTCTCCTTAAGTAATCACTAATTTCACTGGTGTAGTAAGCATGAGGGACACTTTCTGGAGGCAGAACAACTAAATTTCCCCGTAATAGTTCAACTGCCTCATCCGCAAATAGACCTGCATCAATCGCTTGATGATAGTTTTCTACTGTCCATTTGTAGGTTGCCAGAGCCATACTGATTTATTCTCTGCGTTGCTGGTTTGATTGTAGTTTATTGCTTAAATCAATAAATTAAAGTATTTCAGGAAGAGTACATATTAGTAAAATATGACGACTATCTTGAAGATTCGCCTAATGAAATAACGTAGTAATTTACTATCGATAAAGAAAACATCAACGCTGTTTGTGATTCTAAGCTTCTTTCAATTTTTAAAATATTCAGCAAATGTTTTGAGTGATAAGTTGCGATTTATTGTCTGCCTATTAATAAGGATACTTTTGGCTACTTTAGGAGATTGCGATTCTACATATCTTTTGGCTTTTAGATTCTTTCTTTTATTGCTTAGGGTTGGGTTGACCTTTAAATTAATTGCGTCACATAGTTTCTCAAGGTATTCTTTTGCACCTTTTCCTCCTGATTCTGCCTCAACAATAAGACTCGTATCACCTTTTTGATATTTTCGGATAAATTTTTTCCAATCAGCAGCTTCTCTACAATTATTATTTTTCGTGACATAGCAAGCTATTCCTAAGCAATCAACTAATAACCAAGATTCTAATTCTTGATATATTTCTACTAAAACTGCTTTTTCGTTAGAGTTTATGACTTTGGTTATCTGATTGAATAAAGAATTACTTTGTAATTTTCTTTCACTGCTTGACTGCAAACTATCATGATCTATGAGAAAAATCACAAGATCGTCATTTTTTAAATAATTTGCCACCATTTTATCTAATTGTTGCTTTTTCACAGCAGTTACGTAGGCTCGTTTGGTAGATTTTTCTACAGAACAATCACTTCCATATAATGTAATAATTTTATTTGCTATTACCTCGATTGCTTCGGCATCATAGTCGGATTCTGGTGTCCAAATACGTATATTCTTTACTTCTTTCTCCTCTTTTCTCAAGTTATCTATTCTGCACTGGTTTTCCATTTTTAAGTTAATACTTTTTCTAGAAGATTACTATCATATACGGCACTACCAATCCCAAAATCTGTCATCCACTCAACTAAGTCTTCTCTTTCCTTGCTCAAAGCACTTAATTGAAAGATTTTAGTTCCACAAGAAGATTGCTTACTCAATAACATGATTGAAGTTTCATTGTTGAGTTCATCTACATTAAAACAATCCAATAATTGTGGACTGTGAGTGGTAATTACTACTTGGGTTTTCTGTGCAAGTCTTTTGAGAACGTCTGCAACGTTTTTTAATATAGCAGGATGCAAATTTCTTTCTGGTTCTTCTATACCAATCAAAGAAGGGATATTGTCAACAAATAAAAGTACGTAATAGGCGATTATTCTCAAAGTTCCGTCAGATAAACCAGTCAATTTAATAGTCTGATTATCAATTTCCTGAATTTCCAAAAAAACTTTCTCGTCTTTTTCGGTTACGAAAATACCTATTCCCAAACATTCGTTCACTTCATTACATAATTCGTCAAATCTCTCCCTATCCGTTTTATACCAATCCAATAAGACACTTTCTAAGTTTCGTCCAGTTGGGTCTAATGATGGCTTCAACATTACATCATCAGATTCTTCCTTGAGTAATGTCCTTATGAGAGAGCTATGTTTTTTAATTCTTCTCATATCGGATGGTTTTAGGTTGAAAAACTCCCATGATTTTATGGTCTCATAGAACTTTGAGGTTAAAGGCTTATCTCCAAAATTTACAGTAGTGTTTAACGCCAACTTTCCTTCTTTTGAAAAAAACTTTTGTTCATTACTACCATCTTCATCTCTTATTTGGCCGGAATTGCTCTTGACATCGATTAAAATAACCTCACCAATACATAATTGCTCTTCAGAAAATTCGATTTTACCTTCTTCTGCTTGCTTCAGTGAGAGGTTATAGCGTATGTCTCTCCCTTCAAGCTCAAAGAAATATTCGAAATGGAGCTGATTTTCTTCTCCACCTCTGATTAAGTCTCTGAAAATTTCTGCTGGAAGGGGAGAACTTAGTTTTACTAAGAAAGAAAACAAAGAAAGAGATTTTAAACAGTTTGATTTCCCCGTAGAGTTTGCTCCAACAATAACGGTCAAGTTCCCCATTTCAAGAGTGATATCTTGTAGGCTTCTAAAGTTTATAATCCGTGCCTTTTTAAGCATTTTTCTGTTGTGAATTCAAGAAGGTTTCCAAATACATTACTACTAGTTGAATTTTATAAGCTAGACTTTAACAAGCGTAATCTATTTTGCTATTTTTATTTTCTTTCGTACAGAATAATTCATTAAGAATAGCAATTAGAGTTTATTTTGGCGATCTCCCCAAGTTCAAAATCCATCTAAAACTTAGTGATTCGTTTTTTAGCAATTAAGAGTTGTTTCTCTTTCCCAAGTGCTGATGTGATTACAGTATTCATGCCAATTTTGTTTTTTGAGTTTGAGGTATGAAGCGACAAAATCTTCTCCCATCGCGATCGCCAGAATTTTATTGTTTTCGAGACAACGGAGGGCATCCAAAAGATTAGTCGGTAAAGGTTTGCCAGCACCGGGAGGGAAAGGCTCTGTATAGCTATTGTTGTCGCATCTTGGGCCAGGGTCGCGTTTTTGGGTGATACCGTCCAATCCCCCTGCAATCATTGCTGCGGGCAAGAGATAAGGATTCGCGGAACCATCAGGCAGCCTAAATTCAAATCGTCCTGTATCAGGAATACGGATGGCATGGGTGCGGTTATTGCCGGTATAGCTGGCGGTATTTGGTGACCAAGTTGCGCCAGAGTTCGTTACTGGAGCATTGAGGCGTTTGTAAGAATTCACCGTCGGATTTGTAAACGCACACATCGCTTCGGCGGAATGTAGAACACCACCAATAAATTGATAGCCGAGCATTGAAAGCCCTAATTCTCCAGCGGGATCATGGAAGAGATTGTTTTCTCCGGCGGTATCCCAAACGGAAAGGTGGGTGTGGCAACCGTTCCCGGTGAGGTGAGTAAAGGGCTTCGGCATAAAGGTCGCTCTAAAACCATGCTTTTCGGCGATCGCCTTGACCATATATTTAAAGAAGGCGTGACGGTCGGCGGTGACTAGAGCATCGGCATAGGCCCAGTTCATCTCAAATTGGCCATTGGCATCCTCGTGGTCATTCTGATACGCACCCCAACCGAGGTCGAGCATAATGTCGCAAATTTCGGAGATGACATCAAAACGCCGCATCAAAGCCGCTTGGTCATAGCAAGGCTTACTTTGGCGATCGCCCGGATCTGAAATATCCGAGCCATCAGGAGACAACAGAAAATATTCGCATTCCACCCCGGTTTTGACGCGATAACCTAAATTTTCTGCTTGCTTAAGGACTCGTTTTAAAACGATGCGTGGTGTTTGCCCAATGGGTTGTCCGTCGGTGGTGAACAGATCCGCTGGCATCCAAGCAACTTCTGGTTGCCAAGCCAACTGGAACATACTGTTCGGATCAGGAATCGCCAGAATATCTGGGTCGGCGGGGGTCATATCTAACCATGCCGCAAAACCCGCAAACCCCGCTCCATTCGTTGCCATATCGTCAATTGCTTGGGCTGGCACCAATTTCGCTCGCTGTGTCCCAAATAAGTCGGTAAAGGAAATGAGAAAGTAACGGATTCCTTTTTCTTGGGCGATCGCCGACAGTGCAGAAGACATAAGCAAAAGAGGTTGAAAATAGAGAGTTTAATGGGCCAATAAATCTGAGACAGCCTGACGAATGAAGACTTCATCCTCTGGATTTTGGTAAGGATTACCGGCGCGATGTCCCCAAATGGAAGGGAT
>CAZXBK010000024.1:4090-30378 GCA_964638765.1 uncultured Synechococcus sp.
CATCCTCTGGATTTTGGTAAGGATTACCGGCGCGATGTCCCCAAATGGAAGGGATAGGCAGATACTCGGCATTGAGAATGAGTGCCGCCTCCGCCTCACAATCCTCTGGGGTGAAATAGAGGTCTGTGGTGGCTGGCATCACCAAAGTTTTCGCCTGAATAGCGCCCAATGCTTTTTGGTAATCGCCTTGATAAATGGGATTATTGCCCACATCGCACCGCAACCATGTATCAATCATTGCCAATAAATTATGCGGATCGCGCTTTCGGTAATTGGCTTCCCAACCCCGCAGTAAATAATCTTCGAGGGAGTCATAGCCAAATTGCAGGTAGGGTTTGGCGCGGTAATAGGCTTGGGAGGCCGCCCAACTCGCGTAAATCCGAGCAAATGTCCGAAAGCCTCGCTCGGGAATCCCATCGAATTTTGTCCCAGTCCAAGCGGGATCTGCGGTTAAAGCTGACCGTAAACTGTCGAGAAAAATACGATTATGATCGGTGGTTTTCGCCGTGCCACAGAGAGCAACAATCCGTTCTACTCGCTCCGGGAATAATGCGCCCCAGTGGTAGGCTTGCTGCGCTCCCATTGACCAGCCATAAACCAATGCCAACTGCTTAATGCCGAACACTTCCCGCAATAATCGCTCTTGGGCATGGACATTATCGAGGTGGGTAAACCAAAAGTTTTCTTCGGCCAAACCGCAAGCATCACAATTACCGGGTGAAGTAGATAAGCCATTCCCAAACATATTCGGAATGATGATGAACCACTTGCTCGAATCGAGGATGCCATCAGCCCGAATCAGCCAATCGATATCCGTATGCTGTGCGCCGTAGGAGGTGGGATACAGAATTACATTGCGGCGATCGCCGGCGAGTTCCCCATAGGTTTCGTAGACGATTTCAGCTTCCGGTAAAACCGCACTACATTGCAGCTCAAAATTCTTTAGGCTAAACGTTTTCATGCCACTGATTGTCCAGAGTTACTGCATGTAACTTCAATTATGCAAAACATGCCTCATAAGTAAGGGGCGATCGCCTAAAGTTTTAATTTCTGAAATGTTTTAACGGTAAATCTAAGCAGCGGCTAGATTTTCTGCATTGAATTCCAAGTTACTCATGCAGTCTGTTCCTGCAGAGTGTTCGCAGTATTTTCTACGCAAGCCTAGCGGATTCTGCAGCAACGTGACCAGCTAGAGACGTTATGAATGTTCTTAACCCAGTCATAGCCGACATTTCTGAAAACTCACCATTTGCAATGGAACTGCGAGGTGAAGCAATGAGGGCAGCAGACGTATAAAGCTGTTCCTGTACTAATTTCTGACAAAGTAAATCATATCGATTGAGATAAGACGTCTCTTTGAAGTCCTCAAAAATGGGGAAGTGAGGAGATTTATTTTTCACAGGACACCTGGATTTTGGCGCATCTTCAACCATCATCAGCCATCCAACAAATGGACGAGGTTGTTTTCCTAATGAACCCTCACGATAAGCTGTCCAGAAATCATGTGCAGTACCAATGGCTTCTTCAGTGCGATTATTAAAATTATTTCCAAAAGAACCCACTTGGCTCTTCAGCTCGATAGCTGCAATTAGCTCATCTTTATAGACAACAAGAAGATCCCAAAGTTTAGTCGGTCGAAAGTAGCCAGGTAGTGCCAACATTGCCCGATTCTGGTAGATGTCGGCGTTCTCCAGCCCATTAGCTTTGATTAAATCAATAACTAAACCAAGAAAACCATCCATATTTTTACCTGCTGTGACACCAGCACGTTCACCTTGGTCAGCCTTGCCTGATTCAACCTGCTTTTGTTTCGCTGCTTCTCGATTACCCCAAAACATTTGCACAGCATTGCGTGCTTTCTGTTCGTAACTCACAAGATCAAGGGTCATAGATCGACAGTTCCTCCTAATTCAGAACGCTCCGCAGCGCTTAACCCGTAAAGCTTAAACACAGCATGATTGCAGAGTTGACGATCTTTTTTAATGGCGGCTTCTGCTAACTCTATACGTAAAGAATCAGGTACATCTATCCAGTATGGAAGCCGAATACGACGCAAGTATTGTGCTTGAAATCGCAGAAAACCACCTCTCATTTTCGTTGAGTAGGTTGAAACAAAAAGACGAGTTAGCTCGGAAAGCATAACCGCTTGTAATGCCCTTAGATCCCAGTGGTCAGATGTCACGTAATACAAATTATGATGAGGATAGAGTTTTCCCTCCTCAAAAACAATATGAGATTCACCTTTAATATCAGGAATTAAAAGCTTTGGCCTTGATGCTAAGCCCGGAGTGATGCGATCTATCGTACGATACCAATTAGCAGGCGTTTTTTTTGCACAATGGCGATTAGAAATTATTTCTCGGTGAGCCTCCAAATAACGACGTAAGCGTGGATAGTCGTCCAAACTAACAAGACCACTATGTTCCGCAAATGGATTGATAACACCCTGACCACGCCATTTAACTTCACCGCCTGTAATATCTTTCGTCATCACAAGTGGTAGCTTACGTTCAAGCTCTACATCAAGACTCGCATAGTCGCCTATAAATACTTTGTCTGCACCAGTTGCAACACCAATACCAACCTTACAGCCAACGTCTTCTAGTTTTGGAAACTGTTGTTCAATGCGACGAAGCAAAACCATGTGCTCTGATGATCCTAGCAGCCATGGTTCTGCACCATTTGTTACCTGGGCTAGTTCTCGTACCGTTTCAAATTTCTTGGGTAGAACTCGAACCCGTAGCTTTGCGGCCAAGTCTCTAAGTTCAGCCTGATCAGTGTTAGAACAGTGGGCAATGCGAGTGGGGCCAGGAGCGTTTCGATTAATGATGGTAATAGCCGGGTAGGCATTAACTTCAGATTGAAATGCTGAAGCTCCAACCATATCCACATAAATCTTTAGATGAAACTGCTCAGCGATAAGCTTGCGTAGAGGGCCGCCATAGCGATTTTTCATCCAGCGATCTGCACATATAAAGCCTAAACTACCATTTGGAGCAAGATGAGATAAAGAGCATTCGATAAATGGGATATATAAATCGGCTCGATCATATATTGTGTGATAACGACTTCGATACTCTACAAGCAAAGGATCAGGTATCATCTCTTGTCGCACATAGGGCGGATTACCAATCACAAAATCAAATTCACCCTGCAAAGGAGTTAATAAAAAATCCCCTTGCAGTAACCATCGTTTCAATAAATCTGTCGCTGTTTGTGTTGTTAGCCCTTCTTGCTTAAGCAAAGAAAAAACAGCGGCATATGTTTTGTGATAGGTCTTCTTGTGTAGTTCAACAGCTTTGATTGCACTAGCCAGATCATCTAATGTACCATTCTCATTTCGCCATGCTAATAGTAATCTTTTTAAAATAGGTAGCAGAAAATCACCAGCACCAAATGAAGGCTCTAAAATTCGTTTTTTATGGAGTGGTTGGTCATTGGTATAACCAGCTAAATCAAGGATAAATTCAACCACCTCTGAACGAGTAAAGATTGCTCCACGCGATTGTGCATTATCAGATTCAGATAGCTTGACAAGTGCAGCAGAAACTTTGGGCGAAGAAGAAATACTAAAACCCGGATAAAAATCTAAACTTAGTTGCCTGTGTACCAAATGAGAAGCCTCTATTTTTATCTAGATTAGCTCAGACTGGTATTAGTTCATAAGAACTAAATAATTAGCTGGATTTTGACTGCAGAATGGGTGTCTCAGCGATTAAATATCTACTTATTGAGAAATGAAGCAAGATTTGGGCTAGCTTATGTGCTATCTACTAGGAGCTATGGCATCAATACGGTTTAACTCCTCAATTTACATAGAATATTACCGCACATTTTTAGCATCGATTTTTCGAGAATGGGTCTTCATGAAAACCAGACTGAGCTGAAGATGGATTACCTACGAGTTCACCTTAGGTTTGTAAACAAGTTATGCCGTCGCTTTTTTACCTGCCATTAACTGACCGACAAAACTGCGGTGAAAGCTGAGATATCCGGGAGTATTGTTGGTGAAGTGTTGACCGACTAAATCATGGGCATTGCCCAGAGCATGGAATGGAATCGAGGCGTAAAGGTGATGCTCACAGTGGAATGACATCTCCCAAATCAGGAAACGCACTAAAGGATTGGTGAGAGTGGTGCGAGTATTGGTCAGAGAGTGACCGTCGTTGCTACAGCCTGTATGCTCCGCCAATAAAATTGCCCGCAAAATCGGTTGACCCACTGCCAAAGGCAAAGCCCAATAGATTAAAAATAGAGGTTTCCCTACTGCAAACGAGAAGGCGATCGCCACAGCATAGACCAATAGCTGCAATCGGGTAGAACGAATAACTTCTTTTTGAGCAGTTTCACTAGAAAGGAATGGATAATCTTTCACTTGACCTGCTGCGATGCTGAAATGCCCTTGGATTTTTCCCCACCACCAAGGCATACCGCTCAGCGCCACAAAATACTCCCACAGATTCGTGGGTAGATGGTCCGTTAGCTCTGGATCTTTCTCAGGAACCAAGGTGAAGCGATGATGCCATTTGTGATAGCGACGATAAAACGTACTGTTGTAAAAGGAAAGCAATCCCGCAAACCAAGCGACCGCATCATTCAGGCGATTATTCGCAAAGGCAGTGCGATGAATACATTCATGCATCGGCGAAAACATTGCTGCAAAGCTAAATCCATAAATAACCAAAGCAGGTAACGCAAGCAGCCCATAGGCTCCCCACAGATAACCACTCACTCCCATGATGGCCAAATGTCCAGCCAGTCGAATCAGCCCTTTTAGGTTGGACTTTTCATTTAGACTAGCTAACTCTTGGGCAGAAAGTAATTTGTTCGGCGGAATTTTCTGCGTTGCAACATGTTCAAAAGACGCTGCTGTTTGTTCAACGTTGTCGTTAGATACTTCGCGAATAGACATTGCGGACTCAATCTGTGGAGGAGTAAAAGGTACAGAATAACGAATTTTCATTCATCATATAGCCGCCTATCTAGTCGTTAGTGTATTTGGCGTTACACAGTGCCCCTTCGCTTTTTTTCAGCGGCGATCGCCAACTAAAGAACATTCATCAAATCTTCATTGAGAAACGTATCTCCACTGAAGCCACAATCAAAAAATGACTCTACCCTAAGAAAAAAACAGTATCCTTCCAAAGACTTAGACAGAGAGCGATGTTTACGATCCGCGCCACTGCCAATACCTTCCTCAAACGAGAACCTATTTCTGCGTCCGAACTCTCAGATGCCTACAAAAGATTCTCTAGAGAAGGTACCGAGTGGAATGTTGATAGCTACAGCATTGCAGCAGACAACCACCTAAAAATCGAACTCGCCTATGGCGCAGGTACATGGTATGCCTATCGACCCCACTGGTCAGGTTTTCCAACAGTAGCCGTGCCATCACCTAGACTGAACTTACTAACCATCACAGCCACCCAAGACACCTATCTCAAACGAGAAGTTGCCTCAGCATCCGCCCTCCCTGCCGCCTACAAAAAACTGTCTAAAAAAGATACTGAATGGCAAGTCGAAAACTTTGCCGAGGCAGCCGATGACCATATCAAAATTGACCTCGCTTATGGTTCCGGCACATGGTTCGTTTATCGACCCCACTGGGGCGGCTTTCCCAACTCCAATCCTCCTACATCAAAACCAGACATGATAACCATCCGCGCTACCCAAGACACCTACCTAAAACGGGAAATCAAACCCTCATCAGAACTTTCTGATGCCTACAAAAAACTGTCTAAAAAAGGAATAGAGTGGCAAGTCGAAAACTTCACCGAAGAAGCTGCCGACCACATCAAAATTGACTTAGCCTACGGTTCCGGTACTTGGTACATTTACAAACTTCATTGGGAAGGTTTCCCCGGCGCCGCAGCCGTCACAGAACCAGTCAATCTAGATAGCTCCAATGACAATAGCAGTGGTAGTGGCAATATTGATGGTGTACCAATTTGCGGGATGGATCTCATTAAAAAGTTTGAAGGTATTGAGTTACACGCCTACCCCGATCCATTGACAGGCGGCGACCCTTGGACAATCGGCTACGGCTCCACCTTTTACGAAAGTGGCGCAAAAGTAAAAAAAGGCGACACCATCACCAAAGAACAGGCAGAAAAAGAATTAATCAACAACTGCAAAAAATCCTTTATGCCCCACTTGGAAAAAATCCCCCACTTCAATGAAATGGATGATTACCAAAAAGGCGCAATCCTCTCCTTTGCCTATAATCTCGGTGCACGTTTCTACGGTGCAACCAACTTTGAGACCATTACCCGCACTCTCAAAAATAAAGACTGGGGCTACATGCGCAAGGCTTTAGTCCTTTACCGTAATCCCGGCTCCAATGTCGAAGCAGGTTTACTCCGTCGTCGTAATGCAGAAGCAGATATTTGGTTTACCAACGTCAAAGAAGATAAGTAGCCAGAAATTCGGTGTTTTCGGATCAGACACTCGATTATTTCTGGACATCAAAAAAGGGCAGTTCGCGAACTGCCCCTACGAATGAATTAGTTATGCCGTTGCCTAGGGATAGAAAGCGAGTTGCGGTAAACCAGTGGTTTCTTCCCAACCCATCATAATGTTCATACACTGAACTGCTTGGCCTGACTGACCTTTAAGCAAATTATCGATCGCCGACATGACAATCACGCGACCAGTACGGTGATCGACTTCAACACCGAGGTAACAAAGGTTAGTGCCACACGCCCATTTTGTTTGGGGATAAACACCATTAGGCAAAATCTCGACGCAGGGAGATGCCCGATAAAAGGCGTTGTAAATCGTGAGCAAATCGTCCCGCACCAAACCAGGGTCTCGCAACGTTGCATAGACAGTGGACAGAATGCCCCGAGGCATCGGGATCAAGTGGGGCGTAAATTGAACGCGAATATCTTGGCTCGCAAGCTTGCTACAGGTTTGTTCAATTTCTGGGGTATGTCTGTGGGATGCCACACCATAAGCGCCGAGGGACGCGTCTGCTTCCGCTAAAAGTAAATTTATTTTGCCCTGTCTACCACCGCCGGAAGTTCCGGATTTTGCATCGATGATCGCTGTTTCAGGTTGAATGAGACCTTGCTTAAATAAGGGCGATAGCGCCAACAAACTTGCAGTGACGTAGCAACCGGGACAACCGATTAATTGAGCCTGGGCAATTTCTTCGCGGTAAAGCTCCGGCAAACCATAGACGGCGATCGCATTGGTATCTTGGTCAGTACGCTCTGTCTTGTACCAAGTTTTGTAGGTCTCTAAATCTTTAAAACGATAATCTGCCGATAAATCTAAAACCTTGCAGCCTTTCGCCACTAATTCCGGCGCAAATTTACAAGCAAGACCATTGGGTAAACCGAGGAATACAACCTCACAACGTTCAGCGATCACCTCAAGGTCAATGGGTTCGATGGTCATATCGATACGGTGACCAACGTGGGGATACAGCTCAGCGTAAGGCTTACCAGCACTGCTATTACCGCCGAGATAAACCAGCTCGACATTAGGGTGATCGTGCAGAAGACGAACTAATTGAACGCCGCCATAACCTGATGCACCAACAATACCGACTGAAACTTTTGCTGTATTACTCATAAATCCTTGTCATCGCTGAAAGGCTAGCAACGGGATTAGTCCCGTTTATGTTCGCAGCAATTGTACAGGGAAATGAATTCAAGGCAACAGCTATTTTTTTGAGTCATGTCAATGAACAGACACGAAAAAAAGGAGACAGGAAGTAAAGCTCCAATCTCCTTTGTTTGATAGTTATTTTTTTGTGGATAATCCAGCGGCAAAATCTAGGCAGCGCGGCACATTTGGTCACGGTGCAAAACGGCTTCTCCTTGGGAGGGTAGCCACACAAGCCACTCTGTATCGGAGTAGGGACAAAGCAAAAGGGCGTATTCTTCTTCCTCAGTATCAGCGCGCTTTACCCAGTCACTATCAGGCTGGGCCGGAATAAACTTGGTGTCGAAGGGGTGCTCAACGATGTCAGAGCAAAAACGAAAACCCAGTTTAGATGTAGTCTGCGACATAGTTAAGCCTCTTCTAACTCAAAACAAAAAAAGTTATTTGTGTAACCAATTATACAAAACAGTATTGGGCGAGTTAGTTGTGGCTCATATAAGTTTACGTATGGTCTGAGGAAGGCAAATGTTCTAAATCATCAACTCATTAATGGTGAAGTTAACTCAGACGGAAAGCATAAAGATTTCAGGTCAGAGGAGTTGGTAAAGTATTGGGGATATTGACAGTCAGATATATGCAATTACCTGAAGACGGCGATCGCCCCCTTAGTATCAATCTTGTGCCAATGATCGATGTGATTTTTTCGATTTTGGCGTTTTTTATTCTGTCAACGTTATTTTTGATCCCTACCGAAGGCTTAGATATCAATCTTCCGGAAGCTCTACGCGCCGCTAACCAATCTCAAAAATCTTTAAAAGTGGGTATCGATGCCCAAGGACAAATTCGGTTCCAGCAACAGGATATTACCCTCGAAGAATTGGTTTCTTTAGTCGAAGCTGAACTTGATGAAAACCAGACCCAGCTCGTTATCCAAGCTGATGCAGAAGTGAGTCATGGTCGTGTCGTCGCAGTGATGGATGAGCTACGGGCAATTCCTGATTTACAGTTGGCGATCGCCACCGTTTCACCGGAGTAAAAGCCCCAAACCCTTGTGTATCAAGGTTTTTAATGTTAAGGTAAATGAAGTTCAGTGAAAACACGGTTGATTTTACGCCAAAGATACTAGTGGATATTATTTCTGTTCGCAATATTCGTGGCTATGGCTACACCGGTTTCCTGAAAGAAGAAAAAGTGCTTGGGCAATGGTTTGAGGTTGATTTGGAGTTAGGAGTGGATCTCGCGCAAGCTGGGATCAGTGACGACCTCGAAGATTCGGTAGATTATCGGCAAGTGATTGATGTCACAAAAGGGACGATTCAGGCAAGTCGTTTCGATTTAGTTGAACGTTTAGCAGCGGCGATCGCCACCAAATTATTGGCGATTCAAAAGATTAAATCCGTCAGAGTTTGTTTAACGAAACCAAACCCACCCATTCCTGATTTTTCCGGCAGTATTGTGATCGATATCACTCGGAAAAAGGACTGAAAACTGTCCGTCTGTCTGGAATAGCCAGATATGGATAAATCATTGTAAAGTTGCAACTTTTTCAATTTGTGAGATGTCTAAACATGACATCAGGATCACTGGCAAACTTGAAAAAAGTGGGGAGGAAAACATGGCAGTTCACATTTATTTTTTACTTTCCGTCTATGTCGTAAGTTACGTATGGGAAAGGATCAAGTATCAAGATCATCCCTAGGCATAGTCGTAGGTAGCTTCACATGCAACCATGCACCGCCAAGCTCTGGGTGGTTGCGTGCTGTAATTTCACCGTAGTGAGCCGAGATAATTTGCTGGACGATCGCCAGTCCCAAACCATTGCCTTTACTGAGGTTGGGAGATTTTGGTTGTCTCACCCGCGCTTGGTCACCACGGTATAGCCGCTCGAAGACGTAGGGTAGATCTTCTACCCCAAAGCCCACGCCTTGATCGATGACATCGATAGTTGCGATGTCTGCAACATTTTGATGTTGTACTTTGACATGGATTGGACAGTTAGCCGGATTGTATTTGATGGCATTGTCAAAAAGATTAAGCAATACTTGCGTCAGGCGATCGCGATCCCCCTCAATTTTCAAGCTTTCCTCACCCGTGTAGTTGAGATTGACCTGTTTTTGGGCAGCCACTAAATCTAGCTTTTCCCATACCTCATCAATGAGTTGCACCAGATCAAAGGTTTGATGACTGAGCACTTGGTGGGGGTGGGCAGCTAAACGACTCAGTTCAAGCCAATCTTGTACTAGGTAATAAAGGCGATTAATCTCTCCAAGGAGCTGCCGTGACCACTTGTTCTCCTGTCCCTGCAAACGAGGCGATAGCGTTTCTGTGATTAAACGCATTGCGGTCAGAGGCGTACGCAGCTCATGGGTCAGGTCAGACAATAATTTTTCTTGGGCTTGTTTAACGACGTGGAGTGATTCCTCATTTTCAAGGAAAACAGCAATATCACCAGACCGCATTAGCAAAGTTGAGCCTCGCAGGTGCACAGATTGACCCTGACTATCAGCGCGGGTTTGGGCGTCATGGCTGGGATGAAATTCCCAAGCGCGGGTTTGAGATGCTTGATGTTTACGGGTTTGTTCGATGAGTCGATCGAGTTCGTAGGATCGCACCAACTCTAGCAGTAGTCGAACTTCTCCCGGTTGCCAACGGTTGAGATGGAGTAGTTCACGAGCCGTTTGATTGCACCACAGTAATTGGTTATCGCGGTCAATGTGTAAATAACCGCAGGGAAATGCATCGAAAATTCGATAGCTCTGATCAATTTCCTTGCGCAGCTCTTGTTTTTCGTTATAAAGACTTTTCAGTTCACGCCGTACAGAAGATAAAGGTGTAAAGGAGGCAACTTCATCAGGGCGCTCGCTGTAGGAATAGAGCATTCGTCGTACCTGTTGCCGTTGACGCTGCTGCCACGCAAAACAAATGACACAGCCAGAACCTAAACCAATTAGTAGTGCAATCCAAAACATAGTTTTAGCAACGGGCGATCGCCGAGACAGTGAGATCCAAGTTCATTAAAAAAAGTACGCCGGGATAAATGGTATTACTATAGGGGCGAAAAATTGACCGCCTCCGTAATGGACTTTATCCTGTTTTCACAACAACTCCTCAACGGTTTGTCGATTGGCAGTGTCTATGCCATCTTTGCCCTTGGTTATACCTTAGTTTTTTCTATCTTAGGCATTATCAATTTTGCCCACGGTGCAATCTTTACCCTCGGTGCTTACTTTACGTATCTTTTTGCTGGGGGGAAATTTGGATTTAATGGCATCCTTGCCAATGCTCAGTTACCCTTTGCGTTGCCCTTTTGGTTAGCGCTTATTTGTGGCTGTTTAGTGGCTGGATTTACGTCTGTTTGTTTGGAATGGCTAGCCTTCCGGCCATTACGAAAACGTGGGGCGGATTCTCTACTGAGTTTGGTGTCTAGTCTCGGCGCAGCGGTCGTCATTGTGAATAGTATTCAGGCATTGGTCGGCGCTGAAATTTATACATTTCCGGCAGATATCTACGGTAATATTCCCGCGTCAATTAATTTTGGGACGGCAGAAAATCCGATCTTGATTCGGTCAGTTCAAGTCATTATTTTTGTCGTGTCGGCGATCGCCGTGGCGATATTAACCTACGGTATGACCCAAACAAAAATGGGAAAAGCTGTTCAGGCAGTGGCAGAGGATGGCGTGACAGCAAGCCTATTGGGGATTAATACCGAACGGGTGATCCAGCTTACTTTTTTCGTGAGTGGTTGTTTGGCTGGTTTAGCCGGAACATTGGTCGGCTCTAGTGTCAGTATTGCAGGGCCTTATTTTGGCATTACCTACGGCTTAAAAGGTTTAGGGGTAATTGTGTTGGGTGGTCTCGGCAATATTCCGGGGGCGGTTATTGGTGGACTATTAATTGGTTTGGCAGAAGCATTTATTCCGGGGGATTTTTCGGGCTATAAAGAGGCGATCGCCTTTGCGCTACTCTTCGGCATGTTACTCATTCGTCCCCAAGGACTCTTTGGTAAAAAGACGATTCAGAAAGTTTAGGTTGAGGTTTAGTTAAGCAATACATCATGGCGGCATTTTTAAGTACCTACGGCTATCTCATTGTCTCGGCTCTGCTAGGAGCCATGTTGGGAATGTCTGTCTATTTGCCGTTAATGACGGGACAGTTATCGTTAGCAACACCGGGCTTCTATGCATTAGGCGGTTACATTGCGGCGGTGCTTTCAACGATGGTGATTCCTTTTGAGGGGATATGGTTTCCGCTGCCGTGGCTTTTGGTAGAAATGGTTATCGCTGGCATCGCTTCCGGACTTTTAGCTGTCATCCTCGGTATTCCAGTATTACGTTTGCGAGGCATCTATTTGGCGATCGCCACCATTGCCTTCGTGGAAATCTTGCGAGTTTTATCCCTCAATTTGGAAATAACTGGCGGGGCGGTAGGAATTTTTGCGATTCCCCAACCCTTTGGCAGTCCGCTAGGCTACCTGTGGGTCGTTTTACCGTTACTAATTCTTGTGGGAATTTTGGTGTGGCGATTAGAAAATACAAGGGTCGGACGCGCCTTTAATGCGATTCGCGAAGATGAGCTAGCAGCCAATGCGATGGGCATTAACCCCACTTACTACAAGGTTTTATCCTTTGTACTAGGGGCAATTCTCGCAGGAGTCGTCGGGGCGATCGCCGCCCATTTTCTCAATACTTGGAACGCTCGCCAAGGAACATTCGATGCCAGTATTACCTATCTTGCCTTTGTGCTCATTGGTGGTTCCCGCAGCTTTCTTGGCCCTATTTTAGGCGGCATTATTCTCACAGCCTTGCCGGAAGTATTGCGGGGTTTAGGCGATGCTCGATTAATCTTTTTTGGTTTATTACTCGTCCTCGGCACTATTTTTTATCCCCAAGGTTTAATCACTCCCGAACTGCTGCGCCGTTGGTTACCTGCAAGATTTCGCTCGAAAATTTAAGGTTTTAATCTGGTTCAATCAGAAAAAGTAGGCAAGGCGATCGCCTGTTTTAGCGCGTCAAAATTAGGGCGATTTTGCTGTTTTTTGTAGTTGCGCAATAACGGCACTAAACGTTCTTGATTGCAGTGGGGTAAAAGCGGTTTCAGATATCGAGCAACAACACTCCCCCAAAATAATCCTTGCACTAGAGCAGTAACGTTCTGGGGACGGCGATCGCCACTAGCTCCACTAAAATCCAATAAAATTGGCTGATTTTTTGGCGTGACAATCACATCCTTGGTAATGCACTTCATGTCGTCACGATCTAAGCCGATTTGGTCAAGCCGGAATGCTTGTTCAATGAGATTATTGATTACTTGATAGATGCCGTAGAAGTCTTGGTTGGCGATCGCCTGTTTTAGCCACTCCAGAAAATTTTCCCCCTCTACAAAATCCATCAGAATAAAATTTTGACTCGCCTGATAAACCTTAGGTGCAATAGCTTCTTGATTAGCTTTTTGTAGTGCCGCTGCTTCAGTTAGTAAACTTTCATTTTTACTGTTCGCCCGTCGGATTTTTAGCGCAAATAGCTGCTGGTTTTTCACCACTAAAACGACTAAACCAACATAGCCTAGGCCTAATATTTTCAAGTCTCGCAGAGAAGTTTCTCCAGCTGATAAAAATTGCCCAATATCAAATTCTTCTAACTCTGTATGTCTTGCTTGCAATTCAGGTTTTGAAATCTCTGGATAACCTAAAAGAAAGTCTATTTGGTCTTGATCTAATACTACTTTCTTAAAAATCGACCGATTGACCATGTATCAAGTTAAAACTTTCCACCATCCAAATATGGTTCTGGTGGTATTGTCTTTTTCGTCAATTTATTCAGCATATTCTGTTGACAACGCTCAACATACAGCTGACTCACATAATCTTGGGGACAACTGTTTAGACACTGCTGAAAGAGCTTTTGTGCCTTCATAAACTGCTTTAAGCGATAAAGAACAAAAGCCTGCTCAAACGTGACACGATTTGTTTTCTTGATATTGGCAATTTCTGGTGGCTCAGCATCAAACACCTCATAGACACTGACTGCGACAGATTTACCTGTAACGGTGACATTATCAATGAGGCGAATGTAATAGTTTTCGTGATTTTGTAGGCGTAAAAATGTGTGGTGCGAAATTAGTAGAGGCGTACGGTAAATCTTTGTAAGGCGCTCCAGACGAGACGCTAAATTAACCGCATCACTAATAACAGTGCTTTCCATATGCTGTTCACCACCGACTGTGCCGCAACGCATCAATCCAGAATTTAATCCCAAACCGATACGAATCGGTCGTCGATCAGGACGCTGCCGAGTTTTGTTGTAGTCCTCAAGGGTGCGCAACATGGCGATCGCCGCCTGAAGAGCATCATCGGCATGGTCTGGGCGACTAAAAAGAGCCATAATCGCATCGCCGATATATTTATCAATAAAGCCCGCATGCTTACTAATGGCCGGATTCATGCGTGAGAGGAAGGCATTAATAAACTTAAAATTATCCTCTGGACTCATTTTTTCACTGAGACCCGTAAACCCACGAATATCAGCAAATAAAACGGTCATTTCTTTCTGGACGTTATCCCCTAAACCGACATCAACAATGGTGTGTTTATCGAGTAGCTGCAAAAACTGTCGCGGCACGAAGCGTTCATTAGCTTGGTTAAGCTGGTACAGCTGACGGGTATACTGCTGTTTTTCTTGTTCTGCTTGGCGGCGCTCGGTAATATCCTGAAATGCAACGATGGCATACCTGACCTGACCCACATCATTGAGAATGGGCGTTTCCCAAGCTTCAATGGGAATTTGCTGCTGATCACGGTGAATCTCGGCATCATCATAGGTATTACTCTGCTTCAGTCGTAAGGCTCGCTGCCCTAAGCGCATTTCTGGTTTACACAGTGTTTGAGTTTCAGTCGAACGCAACTCATAGTCAGAAATCTTGGCGATCGCCACCTGCTCCTCTTCTTCTCCGACCAAGAGCAATTGAGCCTTACGGTTAAAGTAAACCAGCGTTCCTTTGCCATCGAACACCAAAATGCCGACGGGAATTGCCTCAAGAAATTGATTGAGACGTTCATTTGTTTCTTGGATTTCTGCGGCTAAACCAATATTTTCCGTTTTAAGGCGATCGTTGAGTTTCGAGATTTCTTCGTTGGCTTGACCCAACTGGGTGATCATCTGCTCTACTTTTTGCTTTTCCTGTTGCAGCTCGTGGTAACTATGCTGGGCTGAAATTTCTGCCATTTCTAGCTGCGTGACTTGGGCATTAAACTCGTCGTATAGCAGCTCAAATTCGTCGGTCATTTGGTTAAAGGCTTCAGCCAAAACCCCGACTTCATCTTCGGTAAACTTGGGCGCCTTTAGCTGCAAATTTCCCTGAGTGACCTCAAGAGCTGTGTCTTTAATCGCCAAAATGGGTTTCGTGATGAGCCGCGCCACGACAAAGCTACCACCAACAGCAATAGCAAGCATGCCAGTGCCAAAAGCGACAACTTTCCAGACAAGGGCTTCTAGGGGTTTCAATGCCTCTTGCTGATTGACCTCAACAAATAGGGCAAGCTCATACTCGGGTAGCCATCGGTACGACCCAAAAACCGATTCCCCTAATACATTTTGGTAAATTTGCTGTCCACTTTCGCCGGCGATCGCCCGTTGAATTGGAGCATTGCTGCCATTTTGCCAAGCCGCAATTAAAGATAAATCATCCGTCAACAGATAATTATCAGTGGTCACAATGTAGTTGAACCGCGCTTCATCCGGATCGTGAAACTGTAAAACAACATTAGCCAGCTCAGAAGCTTTAAGACGGACGACTAAAACCCCAATAAATTCTTGGAATGAGCCTTTAATGGGCTGACTAAAAATAAAATCGCCGTCGGCTTGATTGGGGTACTGCAACGCTGGCTGGCGACGTCCTTCTTTATAGAAAGTCTCGTTATCGTAGCGATCGCCGACATTTTGTTGCTGCGTCGAGAAAAGAACAGTCCCCGTTTCCTCTTCTAGAACGGTTAACTCTTGGATACCCGGTGTCGTAGTCATCTCCTGCTGCAACAGGAAAAATAAGCCGCGCCGTGCTTCCTCTAGCTGCGTCTCCGTTGCCTCATCATCCAGTAATGCCGCCATAAACGAGCGTAATTGGGGGTTTTCGCTGAGAGCATCGTAGTGATTTTTCTGATTATCAAACCAAATATCGAGGGTCTGTTCCTGTAAATTCGCCGTTGTCTCAAGGCGTTCATAGATAGAACGTCGCAGCGCCTTACGACTCTCAAATAGGGCGATCGCCCCCACCGCGGACACCGTTAAAAGAGATAGAGCAGAAAAGTACCCTACCAACTTAAACGTCAAACTCCGCGACAAAAACTTCATTCCCTACGGTTTAATGTGATGATCTGCAATGCGAGTACCCCAAAAAAAGACAACGAACGAAACGAGACGAAACCCCGAGATGTGCGGATGAATATTCAAGTAAGAACCACAAAAAAATCTAAAAAAAGAAGCTAGTCAGCAGAGGGCTAGCAGTGCGGTTCTCCCATTACATCATCGCCAAAAAAACAACTGATTCATAACTAACGTCATCATTATGCACAGAGAATCTGACACCATCAGTATAAACATTGAATTTCTTCCGTAATTATAAATCTCAGCACCAGTTCCTAACCATCAGTAGCTTTTTTCAAGAAATCATAAACATCTGTTGTAGATATGGGAGAATATAGCACTGCAACTAAGTATCAAGGAGTCCGAAAATAATGCAAGAAGCCGTGGGCGTGATCGAAACCCTAGGATTCCCCGCAGTCCTTGCCGCCGCCGATGCCATGGTCAAAGCTGGTCGTGTCACTATAGTATTCTTTGATAAAGCAGAACGCGGTAACTTTCTCGTCGTCATTCGTGGGACAACTTCAGAAGTACGCCCTGCAATGGAAGCCGGACTCCGGGCAGCGGAAGAAACCTTTGGTGGTAAAGTGATGACCCACTACACAGTGCCGAATCCCCCAGATAATGTGGTTGCTGTTCTACCGCTGGAATATACCGAAGCGGCAAACCAGTACCGAACCTAATTTTAATTCCGTGAAAATCTTGGTATTTTTGCCAGATTAGTCAATAATATGTGCTTGGGTAAAGAACCAATCACCAATAAGTTTAACTAATATTTTCAATAAAGGAGACCCTATATGCCCTCTCAGTCTGCGGTTGGATCACTCGAAACAAAAGGCTTTCCCGGAGTACTTGCCGCGGCGGATGCAATGGTAAAAGCTGGCCGCGTCACCCTTGTTGGTTATATTCGTGTCGGTAGTGCCCGATTCAATATTAATATTCGCGGTAATGTTTCTGAGGTTAAAACAGCGATGGCTGCGGGTATCGAGGCAGTCGAAAAAGCTGAAGGCGGCGTCCTTGAGACATGGGTGATTATTCCTCGTCCCCACCCTAATGTCTGTGCTATTTTGCCGATTGACTACACACCAGAATCGGAGCCATACCGGGAACGGGCAGAAGGAACAGCATCTTAATGGTGAAACAGAAATAGAGTTTTTATTTTGAGAATGTTTTCGATCTAAGCCCACGGTGATGGGCTTTTTTTTATTGTGGAACTATTGGTGGTTCTTTAAAAAGTTATTTGTCGGTTTTCGATTCAAAATTTGTGTTGGTGATTTTAGGAGGAAAAAAACATGGATCAAAATTTATTAACCCTAGCGCAGCAAACTCGCGCCGCAGCTCAAAAACTCGGTGTCCTAGATCTCATACAGCGTAATGCAGCTCTAGAGGCGATCGCCACGGCCCTTGAAGCAAATAAATCCCGTATCGTCGCCGCGAACCAAGCTGATTGTGCCGCAGCAGAAAAAGAGGGTATTGCCCCAGCTCTCTATGCCCGCTTGAAACTTGGTGAAAGTAAACTCGACACGGCGATCGCCGGCATCCGCGACCTAATTAATTTGGCGGATCCCCTTGGGCATGTACAGATTCACCGGGAGTTAGACGATGGCCTAGAGCTGAAACGTGTCACTTGTCCTCTGGGGGTCTTGGGTATCATTTTTGAAGCCCGTCCCGAAGCTTTAATTCAAATTACAAGCTTGGCAATTAAGTCTGGTAATGGCGTCATTCTCAAAGGCGGTAAAGAAGCCATTCAATCCTGCACTGTTTTGACAGAAATTATTAAAGAAGCCCTTAAAAATACCGTTGTTTCTGCGGATGCGGTTACCCTATTGACCACAAGGGAGGAAATTAAAACATTACTTTCTTTAGATAAATATGTGGATTTAATTATTCCGCGTGGTTCGAATTCTTTTGTGCAATATGTGCAGCAAAACACTAATATTCCTGTCTTAGGTCATGCCGATGGTATTTGCCATATTTATATTGACGAAGCAGCTGATGTTAGCAAAGTAATCCCGGTTGTTGTTGATGCTAAAACCCATTATCCAGCTGCCTGTAATGCTATTGAAACATTGCTGGTTCATGAGAAAGTTGCGACGGAATTTTTACCGCAAATTGCGTTGTCTCTACAGGCAAAAAATGTCGAATTACGGGGTGATGCTGCCACTCAAAATATTATTGATGTTAAAGCGGCTACTGAAGAAGATTGGCGTACGGAATATAGTGACCTTATCTTGGCAATTAAGGTGGTCAACAATCTAGATGCGGCGATCGCCCACATTAATACCTACGGCTCAAAGCATACAGACGGCATTGTCACCGAAGATCAGACTGCCGCCCAAACATTTCTCAATGAAGTAAATGCAGCGGGTGTCTACCACAATTGTTCAACGCGCTTTGCTGATGGTTTCCGTTATGGCTTTGGGGCAGAAGTGGGCATTAGTACCCAAACATTACCGCCGAGGGGGCCGGTTGGTTTGGAAGGTTTAGTGACCTATAAATATCATTTAGTAGGTAATGGCCAAATCGCAGCTACCTACACAGGCGACAATGCAAAGCCATTTACCCATAAAAACTTATGACAAGCAGATCCACTTCTGCTGTCAAACCTTTAACTTCTACCTGTGATATCAACAAAAAAAACATCATTTGCCATCATTTCAGCAATTGGGTGGGAAGTCTCAGGGTTTTCATAAATATCACAATGCCACTGCTCCCAGATGGCAATCGCCTGTGTTTTTAAGAGTTGAGAAAATTCCTGTTGGCTTTCACCTTGAATGTCATCGTTGATTTCTTTAAAAAAATCAAGAAGAGGCTGCTTATCTTTGATAAAGCTTTTTTCGTATTTGCTCGTTGTATTCGTTGCATTCTCAGCCTTTTTTAAAATATCAGTAAACACGTCAGAGATTTGCTTTTTTAAAACATCAAATTCCTGTTGATTTACTTGGCGTAATGCTAAAGAACAGCCGTATAAGCTCTCCGAAATAACACGCGTAAAACCAAGATAAATAGAGCCTTTCAATGCCCGAATAAAACATCCGCTAGCTTTGAAACAATCTTGTTCAATCAAAAAAGAACTTTCAGCAGAAGCCAGATAAACCTCTGCCATTACAGATTCACGGTATTCTTCACTAACTGATTGGCGAGCCTCATCTTCGTATTGGGGAGCAATAGATAGCTCAATAATATCTGTAGCCAATTTAATGAATAAAGATGCATTGTGACCATCGCCAATTTTTGAATAGGCTCGGCTAACATTGACTAACCAATGAGCCGCTCTTTTCTGATGGCCTATTCTGGCACAGCAGTGAGCCGCACTTAAAAGATTATCAATGGCATGGTTAATAACTTCAAAACTACCTTGATTAAACGTCAAACTGAGCCGACCCGCACGCCCAAAAATTTCAGCGGCGATCGCGTAGATATCAATATTGCAGCTTTCCTTGAAGTGACCATACTCTGGATGATCAGTCTTTAAATAATCCTGTAGCTGACTTAACCAATTAGACTGATTCAATAACCATTGATTGGGAGAAGCAAGAAACTCCTTATTACCTGAGAAGAACTTGAGCAATGTCATTTCAATCTCATACAAAATCGCGACTACACAATTATCTTGAATTTCAGCTTTTACTTGATTTAAACTGTCTAGTCTAGCCTTAGATTTAAGGATGTTTCCCTGGACATGGTACGCACGAGCCAACATCCAGTAGGCTAAACATTCAAAATAAATAATTCTGTAGACAAATAAATCAAAAAAATGAGTATGTTGATATTTAAATTTAAGTTTTTGAATTTTTTCTAAAACATTTTCTAGAGTATAAGTTGCCCCAATGCCAGCAAAACGATAGCCCCCCAGAGCTTGCCTTGATTTATCAAGGATTGTGTGGATAGTATTGACCTCTTCGCAGCAGTTTTTGTAGCTTTCATGACTCTCGTAGTTGATCAGCTCTCTCGTACTACGAACTAATCCTTCGGTATTTTGAGCTTGCAACAGATTAGTCAACCAGTCTCGCGTGGAGTTTAATGTTGCTTGGATAACACTTTTAACTGTGTTGTTATCAACCCACTGACTAATGTATTTTTGGTGTGAGTTTTTATCTTCTAAAACAACAGCTGCTTCGACAAGACAAGAAGTCTGTTCGCCAAGGGTTTCAACCTTTGTGGAGTAGGATTCGAGACTTTTTTCTTTGGCGTATCCCATGCCGCTACGAATTGCTGCAAAGGCATTTTTAAAGTGGGTGTTATCTGAGATATGACAAAAATAAATGGTCTGAGTTGGCAGCGAATCTTGAAATTTAACTTGAATAAGAGTCTTTGTCATTGGCGGAATCACAAAAACTGAATCATCAATATTGTCTAAAATCGAGCTGTATTTTTCTCGAATGGCAGATTCTGTACGTTTACTTACTCTGAGAAAATCACGGTTTAATTCAACATCTGAAATGTGATCTGTGAGGGAAAAGCTAATATCCTTGAAAGAAAATGATACGACCTGTAATGTTATGGCTTCAAGGATTTCTGCATGATTAATATCTGCTGACTTTTCTGCTTCAGCCTTAAGTGCTCCATAGACTTTATCAATTTCATAATCAGAGAAAAAACTTTCTCCAAATAGACATAGTCTATTAATGGTTTCTTGAAGTTTTGCTTTTAATGGCAACGATAGATTTTCAATATTAGGATGATCATTAATCCACTGTTCTAGCGTCTTCTCATCGGACCATTCTCTATATTTCCGTTGGCGCGCCTGTCGTTTATCTAAATCTGAAGACACCTCTATAGTTTGAGTTTGGGGAAGGTATCCCGCCGCCATCAATAAAGAATCACATTCTGTTTGTCTAAGACTTAGACGCTTTTCTTTAGCAGCATCTGGAATATTGGCTTTTTTTTCTAAATTTTTGGGGTCGCTGAGGTAGTTGCAAAGAGAAATCAGACTTGAGCGACTGATGGGCAATGTTGATTTTTTTCGATTGAGAAACAGTGATAGGGGCTGACGGCTGATCGACAAACCGTCTTTAAGCTCCATATCAGTAGCTTTCAGCTCATTTTTATAGTCAATTAGCTTGTTCCGTAATCGATCCCAATATTGAGTTTCTTCTTCGAATATATCCATATTTTTTAGGCGACGGCGACATCAGATCATCAAAACCAAAAATTTTGTCTTCAAAAAACTTGCATGTATATTTTTTATACAGTATGATCAACGCATCAACATTTTTTTGTTTCTCCAAGCTTGGGCATTAAGAAAATTAGCCAGGTGAGTTAGCTGTCACTTAACGATATACCAAAGGCTTATTTTTTAGACATTGATTTACGAGAAAAAGTCCACAGGGCAGCAAACAAAGTACGTTTGTTCTTTATTTTAAGAGGGGAGGAGTCTTCACCGCCGATATTTATTGCGAAATGATAAGCGCAGGCTCAGTAAAACAAGATATGTAATGACATCGACTAGATACAAGAGGCAACAACAAATGACACAAATTTACATCAGACGTGCACGAATAATTGAAGTTTGCCCCGATGGCGACTTTCCTTTTTTAATAAGTTGTCAGGGAAGGTATTCTCCTGCTTTTGCCTTCTACAAAGGTACAGAGTGCCTCTTTAAAAAGGGAGACAAAGTCGTCGTGGTTGATAATCAAGGTATTGCCCTGCGCTTCATTTCAGAGGACAGTAACTTTTTCCGGAGATGAATACAATGTCTCTTATAAAAGGCTTACGGTAAAGAAAAAGTCTTTTTCTTAGACAACATGTATGTTATTAGCTGTCTGTTCTCGTTTTAATGAGGTTCGATACACCAACAGCATACATGAGGCTTGAAAGCCGGCTAATCATAGAAACTTGAAGGCGAGGTTTTTGGTTGACTTACTGCCGCTTTCTAGATTAGTTGGCGATCATCTTTTAGATCCAATCTCTTTCTGTAGTACAAGAATGTTTTGTGCATATTGACAACAAATCTTGTGCATAACTCAAACTCAGTCGCCGAGGGGACCGGTTGGTTTGGAAGGTTTAGTTACCTATAAATATCATTTAGTCGATAATGACCAAATCGCAGCCACCTACACAGGTGGCGAAGCAAAGTCTTTTTCCCACTGGGCTCTTTAGGGTATAAATTCTCAACAAAATTATGACTTAATTAGTATCAATATTTTTTGATTTTGCTCACAAAATTAGGCAGTATCTACCAGTTTTCTCGTTAAGACAAGTTTAGACAAGTCATGACAGTCAGTCGTTGCGAAAATCTTCGTTCATAATTGTCATTATCTGACTTTAATTATTGTCTAAGTTCGTCGTTATTTAACAAGGTTTGGCGATCGCCATTTATGAGAGACATTAACATTAACATTAACATTGATATTCAATGGCTTTTACTTTGTTCAGGTCTAGTCTTTTTGATGCAGCCCGGCTTTATGTGTCTAGAGTCAGGGCTGACGCGTTCAAAAAATAATATTAATGTTGCCCTCAAAAACCTAATTGACTTCGGTACGTCGATTGCCCTGTTTTGGTTTGTCGGCTTTGGGTTAATGTTTGGCCCATCGGTATTGGGCTGGTTTGGTCGGGGAAACTTGGCGATCGGTGTTGATCAAGATCCATTACTGGCAGCTTTTTTCTTATTTCAAGCCATGTTTTGTAGTACCTCCGCCACGATTGTGTCTGGAGCAGTGGCCGAACGTCTGAAATTTGAAGGCTATTTGATCATTATTGCCCTCAGTTCGGGGTTTATTTATCCATTGTTTGGCCATTGGACATGGAACGGTATTTTTAACGAAGAATCGACTGGCTGGCTACAAAAACTCGGGTATGTCGATTTTGCTGGCTCATCGGTAGTGCATGGTCTTGGTGCAGGTATTGCCTTGGCTGCTGTGATGATTATTGGTGCTAGACAGGGACGTTTTGATGAACAGGGGCGTTCCCACAAAATTCAAGGGGCCAGTCTCCCCCTCTCAATGCTCGGGGTAATGCTGCTGTGGCTGGGTTGGCTCGGCTTTAATGCTGGCAGCACCTTGAAATTCGGAGATCTTGTGCCTCTAATTATGGTGCGCACGATCCTTGGTGGTGTTGGCGGCATGTTAATGGGCTGCTTGTTAAGCTGGCGGCGTTATCGGCTACCGGCGGTTGAGACGGTGATGAACGGCACATTGGCGGGTTTAGTCGGCGTCACAGCGGGTTGCCATGCCATTAGTACACCGCAATCTTTTTTCGTTGGTGCCCTTGGAGCCTTGGCGATGGTGATTACTGATGACTTCCTCGAAAAATGTCAAATTGATGATTCTGTCGGGGCGATCGGCGTTCACGGAGGGGCGGGGATTTGGGGTGTAGCGGCTGTTGCCCTTTTTGGTAATCCGGCACTTTTGGATACAGGTTTGGGGCGTATGTCTCAGCTAGCGGTGCAGTTGCTCGGTATAGGCATCTGTTTTGCGTGGTCTTTCGGCGTCGTGTGGGTTATTCTCCGGATTATTCATCAGTTCTATCCGCTGCGGGTTTCACCGGATGATGAAAAGATCGGGCTCAATATTTCTGAACACCTTGCTCGCAATGATTTTTATGATCTGTCTGTGGCGATCGCCCGTCAGGCCCAAACAAAAAATTTAGATGAACGCTTAGACGTCGAACCCTTTACAGAGGCCGGTTTAATTGCCCTGCAATATAATCAGCTCATTGATGCCCTCGCGAAAAGTACCAACTCCTTGCAAAAAACAAACGCTGAGTTGGCGATCGCCAAGGATAAAGCAGAAGCGGCGAATGTAGCAAAAAGTGTATTTTTGACCAATATGAGCCATGAGCTGCGCACACCGCTAAACGGCATTTTAGGCGTTGCCCAGTTGCTGGAATCTTCACCGAATTTAGATCGACAAGATCATGACAATATTGAGCTGATCCATCAATCTGGGGGACATTTACTGGAATTAATTAACGATGTCCTCGATCTCTCGAAGATAGAAGCAGGAAAGCTAGAGTTATCGCCTAAACCCTTCAGTTTTCAAACCTTTTTGCATAGTCTTACTAGTCTGGCAAGCACCTCGGCTGAACAAAAGGGACTGACTTTCAAAGTCAAATGTGACGGCGAGCTACCGGATACTGTGGTGGCAGATTTTGTGCGCTTGAAACAGGTGGTTTTAAATTTGCTGGGTAATGCCATTAAATTTACCGACCAAGGCACCGTTGAACTGGCCGTTTCCCTTGTAAATCGTCAACCGCAAGGCAATAAGCAAGCACTCACAACGTTACTATTCCGGGTGACAGACACGGGAATCGGCATGGGTGCAGATGTTCTAAATCGCCTATTTCAGCCCTTCGAACAGGTCGGCGATCGCGAGCAAAATTCCCAAGGTACAGGCTTAGGCTTATCCATTAGCCAAAAGCTTTTGACCTTAATGGGCAGCCATATGGAGGTCAAAAGTGTGCTGCATCAAGGGAGCGAATTTTATTTTCAGCTAGAGCTACCGGAAATTATTAATCCCCAAGCGGCCACTCTCACCACAAAACAACAAAAAACCAAATCAGGGGAAATGCCACAGCTAGCGGCGCAAAATCCCCTCAAAATCTTGGTCGCGGAAGATAACAAAGTAAATCAAACTATTATTCGGCAAATTCTTAAAAAGCTAGGTTACGAAATCACTATTGCCCAAAACGGTCTAGAGGTGCTTGACTGTCTCCAAGGCGATCGCTACGACGTAATTTTCATGGATTTGTTGATGCCGAAAATGGGTGGCCTCGAAGCAACGAAGCAAATTCACCAGCAGTATGCCCCCGGTGATCGCCCTCGGATTATTGCTCTCAGTGCTAATGCTATGGGTGAGCATATAGAAGAAGCACTCCAAGCAGGCATGAATGATTTTGTGAGTAAACCCATTAAAGTTCAACTCCTCATTGAGGCTTTAGCCAAGTGCAACCCTCTTCCTCCAGTCCCATCCATCGACAATTCAGATGCGGCTGAATAAGAGCTGAATAAAAATAAGGGGACGGCGATCGGCATAAAAAAACAGCCCCTTAAAGCTTTAAGAGACTGCTAATCAAATTGAGAATTAATTAATCTACTAATTCACTATAATTCCGATACTAGAGAGAGACAGGAACAGCCTTAGCGTCCCAAATCTGGTGGACATACTCATCAATGGTGCGGTCAGAGGAGAATTTACCAACCCGCGCCGCATTGAGAATCGACATTCTTGTCCACTTGTCTTGATCCTTATAAGCGGCAGAAACTTTTTCCTGACACTGGATGTAAGACGCATAGTCAGCGAGCAAGACATACTGGTCACTGTGCAATAGAGAATCCACAATTGGCTTGAACATCTCAGTATCACCGTGGGAGAAATCACCGCGGGCAATACGGTCAACGACTTCCTTGAGCTCGCTATTAGTTTGGTAATAATGCATGGAATTGTAACCACTAGCCTTGAGGCTATAAACCTCATCAGCCGTCATACCAAACAAGAAGAAATTATCTTCGCCAACCTCTTCGCGGATTTCAATATTCGCGCCGTCGAGGGTACCAATCGTGAGAGCACCGTTCATGGCAAATTTCATATTGCCAGTACCAGAAGCCTCTTTACCCGCTGTGGAAATCTGCTCAGAAAGGTTTGCTGCGGGGTAGATTTTTTGTCCGAGGGAAACATTAAAGTTCTCTAGGAAAATCACCTTGAGGCGGCTACCACACTGGGGATCGTTATTGACGACATCCGCCACAGCATTAACTAGCTTAATAATTAGCTTGGCCATGAAATAGCCGGGAGCTGCTTTACCGCCAAAGATCATTGTGCGGGGCACCATATCGAGGCTGGGGTTAGCTTTAATGCGGTTATACAAAGTGATGATGTAGAGCACGTCGAGCAACTGACGTTTGTACTCGTGAATCCGCTTCACCTGAATATCAAAAATAGAGCTGGGATCAACTTCAACGCCATTCTTTTGTTTAATGTATTCGGCCAATTTCACCTTATTGGCGTGCTTAATGTCGGCCCATTCTTTGCGGAATTCTGGATCGTCGATAAAGTCTTCGATTTTTTGAACTTGCTCTAGATTCTTAATCCACTGATCACCAATCTTGCTAGAGATCAATGCAGTCAGCTTGGGATTACATTGACGAATCCAGCGACGGGGCGTTACGCCGTTTGTTTTGTTGAAAAACTTCTCTGGCCAAATGCGAGCAAAACCTTTGAGGGTGTCGGACTTCAATAGCTCTGTGTGTAGCGCCGCAACACCATTAATCGCGTGGCTACCGACACAGGCTAGGTTCGCCATGCGGATAGATTTTTGGGGGAATTCTTCAATGATCGACAGTTCACCGATGAGGTCGTCAAGGAAATCTTCGCCAGCGTACCAAGT
>CAZXBK010000025.1:0-29922 GCA_964638765.1 uncultured Synechococcus sp.
TGCCCATGCGCTCTAAGACACCAGCACTACCGCTAATGTAGAGAATGAGAGGAAAATCGGGGTAACGCTCTTTCACATAGTCAACAACGCGTTTCTGGTAGGGCAACGCAAAAATGTCGTAGTCCTGGGGACTAAGCTGACCCGCCCAAGAGTCAAACATCTGGATAACCTGGGCGCCACACTCGATCTGGTAGCAAACATACTTGGCGATCGCGTCGGCAATATTACCAAGGAAACTGTGGAGAATCGCAGGCTCAGAAAATGCCATGTTCTTAATCACAGCGTAGTTTTTAGAGCTTTTACCCTCAATTGCGTAAGCCGCCAAAGTCCAAGGCGCACCCACAAAACCGAGCACAGTACCCTCATTTTTTACTTCATCGCGGAGGGTATTAAGGATGGTTTTAATGAAAGGTAGGCACTCTTCAGGATGAAACTCAGTCATCGCATCAACTTGTGCCTGGGTCCGGATTGGGTCAGTAATCTGGGGACCTTTGCTATCGACGATGTCAAAATCAATACCCATGCCGGGGAGCGGAGTCAAAATGTCAGAGAACATAATCACGCCGTCGGGCTTGAAAGCATGCCAAGGTTGCAACGAAATCTCAATCGCGAGGTCGGGGTTCTCGGAGCGATCCCGGAAGCTCGGATACTTTTCGCGGAGGTCACGGTAGATTTTCATGTAACGCCCTGCTTGGCGCATCATCCATACCGGAGTACGTTCGACTTTTTCCCCCCGTGCAGCCCTCAATAACAGAGGTGTATTATTGCTTTCCGACATGATTTATTAAAATAGTTTTTGTGCATTTGTAAGCTTATCATCTCGGTTTATGAAATAAGCTTGAGACATTAGAGTAAGCAGTTAACAATTATTAAGAAATATTGTGAACGATCCTTTTTCTCGTAATATTCAATTCAATTCTTCCGGCTTGGGTTGTTTTTTGACCTTTATCCTGATAGCGGCGTTGCTGACGTCGGTAGGGCTAGGCTGGATCGTCAATGGCTTTGTCATTTTAATTTTGTTAATTCCAGTGACGATTGTGCTGGGGATTTTCGGTTTTCAGTGGTGGCTCAAACGCAACATTGTTGAGGATGATTGTCCGGTTTGCAGTCAAACTTTTACGGGTTTAAATAACTCTATTGCCCGTTGCCCAAACTGTGGTGAAGTTGTCCAAGTTGTGGACAAGGCTTTCCAACGACAAACACCAGCGGGGACTGTAGACGTAGCGGCGGTTGATGCAATTGAGGTGGATGCAGACTCTACTTCTGAGGCTCGGGTTGTGGATGTCCAAGTTTTAGAGCCGGGCGAAGACTAGACAAAAAGTAACAGTAGATATAACGAAAATCTGTGGAATGGCAGCTTTGCTAAATTGCTTTTATACAATAGTGATCTAGCAAAGCTTTTTGGTATTTTTCTTTTCTATGCAAGCTTCTGTAAAAAGTCCGCTTCTAGTGTGGCAATGTTTTAAGGCTTTATCGGATCCGCTACGTATCCGTATTGTGGAGTTACTGCGATCGCAGGAATTGTGTGTGTGTGAGCTGTGCGATGAGCTGGACACAAGTCAATCAAAATTATCGTTTCATCTAAAAAATCTAAAAGACGCTAATTTAGTGATTGCTCGTCAGCAGGGGCGCTGGATGTACTATCGGCTAAATGTGTCTCAGTTTGCTGAGCTAGAGTCTTATTTAGCGGATTACAAAAACGCTTCATTTAATCCTGCGAAGCCTTGTTGTTAGGGCATAACATTGATATGCCGCTCTAATGAACTTGATAATAAAGGGTGGCGATCGCCCTGCTATTGGTGAAGCCTTTTAACAACACATAACTGATTAGAAAATAGACATTGTAGAGTCTCACCATTGCAAAGTTGCATGACTCTAATGCAAGGGTTTTTCTGTAGAGGCAAACCTGTAACAAGCCACACTTACCGTCATAATTCCTTGTGGTTAATTAGCGGTGAAGTGTAGAGATAGGCTTGCAAATGGTAACCACCAAATTAGTCAATGGGGCGCGCATCCTTGAAATAAAAGACGAAGAAGATTCTCGACAATTGTCATATCCGCAAATAGTTTTATGTGCTGGTGCAATTGGTGTCTTTGGCGGACTTGTTGCCACCATTTACTACTTCATTCTAGAAACATTAATGCACGGCGTTTGGCATACCCTGCCCGACAAGATAACGCCATATTTTCCGAGTTGGTTACCGGCCAATAACTACGTTTGGATTACGACGACTTTTGGTGGTCTTTGCGTGGGCATTGTCCTTTATCTCATGGGCTTGCCCGGTGAGATGGCGCAGGTGGTTGACCGGATTCACAGCCCCGGCAAAATTGATATTAAAAAGACCCCTGCTATGGTCATTGCTTCCTTAATTGCCATTACCTCTGGCGGTAGTGCAGGGCCGGAAGCTCCCTTGGTACAAGTTAATGGTAGTTTCGGGAGTTGGCTGGGAGACAAGCTAAATCTAGACACTACGAATGTACGCATGTTGACTTTTTGTGGCATGAGCGCAGCTTTAGGAGCATTTTTTGGCGCACCTATTGGCGCTGCTATTTTTGCCCTAGAAATTCCCCACCGACGGGGACTGGAATATTATGAGGCGGTTGCTCCAGCTGTGATTTCAGCAATTTTTTCCTTTGCAGTTTTTCGCATCAGTACAGGCATCACCATTGGTGGGTTTTATCATTTTGAAACGATCCCGGCTCTAACGCCGATGAACCTCCTTGAAGGGTTAGTTTTAGGAATTGTGGGTGCGGGTGTTGCCGTGATGTTTATTGGTGTATTTCGCCTAGTCGGTCATTTGCTTGAGCCGCTCAGTAAGTATCGGATTCTCTTGGCGACTTTTGGTGGACTTAGTATTGGTCTGATTGCGTTTGCTCTGCCTCAAACTCTATTTTTTAGTGAAGAACAAATCCACACTGTCATTGAAACGGGCATGGAACTAGGCGTTGTGATGCTACTGCTCATTGCTGTGGCGAAGATGTTTGCCATTAGCTTTACGCTCCACTCCGGTTTCCTTGGTGGTTTTATTTTTCCTCTATTTTTTATTGGTGCAAATGTCGGTCTGGCGATCGCCCTTGCTGTGCCGCAGGTACATCCGACTCTCGGGATGGTTTGTCTGATGGCAGCGGTAAATGTGGCTGTGACAAAAACACCCATTAGCACGAGCATTATTTTGAGTGTGTTGTCGGGGACGGCGATGTTGCCAGTAATCGTTATTTCTAGCTTTACAAGTTTTCTGTTGACTGGCCAAGTCGCGATGATTCGAACTCAGCGATCACGGGACTTTGAAGAAAGCAGTTGGTTAACTCGCACATTTGCCAAGGAAAAGGCACAAGCCTAATTCCACTTTCTTTGAAATTAATTAACCATCGCTTAACTCATCAATATTCTTTGATACATCAAAACTTTTTGATATAAAATCGATTTATTAATTTTAGAAAGTAGCGGTGTAATGCAATGGCGATCGGGGAAACGCAGGTCAATACCCAAGCTGTGCAGGCGGGTGGTCAACTCAATCTCTTTGAAAAATACTTAACGCTGTGGGTGGCACTGTGTATCTTGACGGGGATTCTGCTCGGTAAAGTTTTTCCGCAGGTCGCCCAAACCCTCGATGGGATGAGTGTTTATAACGTGTCTTTGCCGATCGCCGTATGTCTGTTTTTTATGATGTACCCGATCATGGTGAAGATCGATTTTTCCCAAGCTGTTAAGGCGGCGAAAACCCCAAAACCTGTTGCCTTGACGCTTGTGATTAATTGGTTATTGAAGCCTTTCACGATGGTTGTCTTTGCCAATTTTTTCCTTGGTAATGTTTTTGGATCGTTGTTGGCAGAAACAGAAGTGATTCGCGGTGTGGAAGTTTCTCTGGCAAATTCGTACATTGCAGGCACTATTTTGCTGGGAATTGCGCCATGTACCGCGATGGTCTTGATGTGGGGCTATTTGTCCTACAGCAATCAAGGTCACACTTTAGTGATGGTGGCGGTAAATTCCCTAGCGATGCTGTTTCTCTATGCGCCCCTCGGTAAATGGCTTCTGGCGGCGAATGATCTGACTGTACCTTGGCAAACAATTGTCTTTTCAGTGCTGATTTATGTCGGTTTGCCCCTAGCTGCGGGGATGCTCAGTCGTACCTATATCCTCCGCTACAAAGGTCGGGATTGGTTTGAAAATATCTTTCTAAAATATCTCTCTCCCGTGGCGATCGCCGCATTACTTCTAACTTTAGTTTTGCTGTTTGCGTTCAAAGGCGAACTGATTGTGAACAATCCTCTGCACATTGTTCTCATTGCTGTGCCTCTGTTTATCCAAACGAATTTTATTTTCCTAATCACCTATGTTGCAGCCCAGAAACTTGGTTTAGATTATGAAGATGCAGCACCAGCGGCGTTAATCGGTGCGAGTAATCACTTTGAAGTGGCGATCGCCACGGCCGTCATTTTGTTTGGTTTAAATTCTGGGGCGGCTCTGGCAACAGTTGTCGGTGTTTTAATTGAAGTGCCAGTGATGTTGATGCTGGTGGAATTTTGTAAGCGCACCGCTGCGTGGTTCCCACGTCATCCTGAAAAAGCGACTCTCCTCGACCCCCGTTGTGTAAGTTCGTACAAATAATTTCCTGTTAGGGACAAATCATGAAAAAAGTAATGTTTGTGTGCCGCCGTAATTCCTGTCGTTCCCAGATGGCAGAGGGCTTTGCAAGAACTCTCGGCGCAGGAAAAATCGAAGTGGTTTCATCGGGTTTAGAAGCTAGTCGTGTCCATCCAACCGCCATTGAGGTGATGTCCGAAGTTGACATCGATTTAACGACACAAACGTCTGATGCATTGAGCGATTTTAAAGCCGAAGATTTTGATGCCGTAATTTCAATGTGTGGTTGCGGAACAACTTTGCCCGAAGCGTGGGTTATTCGCGAAGTTTTTGAAGATTGGGATTTGGAAGATCCAGATGGTAAGCCGCTTGAAATCTTTCACAAAGTCCGCGATCAAGTTAAGGAAAAAGTCGAGGCTTTAATCGCTTTGATGTAATGGGCTTATTAAGCATTAAATTAACGACCTCCACTAAAAAGGTTCAATTATAATTAGTTAGGACGTTTGAGGACTCAGCGATTCTCTGATGTTCTTGATCATTCGAGTTGAGTTGACAAATATGCACTGTCCATACTGTGGTCATGTCAATAGTAGAGTTCTTGAGAGTCGAGAAGACTCTGATAATAAGATTAGAAGGCGTCGGGAATGTCTAAATTGCAAGCATCGCTTCACAACAAATGAGCGTGTATTTCCGAAAACTGAAGGTGAAAATGTTGTTGGTCATTCTGAAAGTAAGGGACTGAAATGTCCTCATTGTCAGACTACCGAACACCGTGTTTTAGAGTTACGAGGTATTAAAAACCAGAAAGTCAACAGACGTAGACGTGAGTGTTTACCCCTCAAACATCGTTTCACCACCTATGAAAGTTTTGAATCCAACCCACAAAATACAAGCTCATCTCAGGATATTTCCAGTCAGAGTTCCGAGAAGCCAGAATATTTAGATATATCGCTGGAGATACCTGAAGGTATTGACCCAGAAAAAATACAGGAAATTGTACGTCAAGCTGTTTTACGTGCAGATGCAATTCATCGTTCAAATGGTGGCTCTGGGCTTAAAGTCGATTTAGCGGAAATTTTTGAACAAGTTCGTGTTGGGGAAAAACGATAAATGAAGACCCCACGAAGAATTATCAAGATTCGAATGACTCAAAGAGTTGCACAAGATTCAACAGAGATTTTGAAAACAGTAGCGGAAGTTTTTCAGTACGAAAATATTGAAATTGATATTGACGAGAAAATATTGGAAGCTGCCGAAGTCGCATCGTTCGATAACGCTGTAGAAGTTGCAAAGGATACTCTTGATTTACAGGATCAGGCTATCAAGCAAGGAATGACAAAAGTTGAGCCTCCCGAAAAAGAAACTAAAATCACTCACCAATGGCTAAAAACTTTGGGCAAAGAAGGTTTTAAAGTGACAGTGCAAGTCATTTTCAGAGAAGTCGCTAAAAGCGTCATAGAGCACGCTCCTGCTGTCTTTAAATCTTTTCTTGATTAAAAACTGCTTAGCTCAATAGAGAACTTCACTCTACTCATTCATATTGCGGTAAGTTGCCACGGCGGAAGGCGAAATGCGATTGAGGTAACGGAAAATCCAATATTTCAAGACCGTGTCCAGAATGACCGGAAACGTTGCAATAAACAGAAAATTAAAGTCGCGACTCTCGGCAAGACCAAAATGTTTGGCGACACTTTCGAGGACAATTTCCCAGCCGTGGGGGGAGTGGTAGCCCACAAAAATATCGGTGAACAAAATAATCAAAAAGGCCTTTGCTGAGTCACTGAGTCCATAGACGACTTCATCGAGAAAACTTTTAAGAACAGCTATTTCCCTTTGACTGAACATTAACACCATAACAAAGGCGAAAAAGGAGCAGATATCCGCAAAAATATTTTCGTAGGCGTTATAACTTTCATCGCGGTACTCAATCGCAATCTCAGTTGCTTTTTCTTTGATTTTAGTTTGAATTTCCGCCTCCTCTAAAGCTGGAGCTAAGCCCACGAGGGAGCGCATTTCTAAACTGGCGCGGTATCTCTCTAGCTCTTCAAAGGCTTCGTCTTCAAGGTCGCGATTGGCGAATAGAGCAGGGCTAGCCTCAGTAAAAAAACGCTCTTCCACAACGGGTGTAATCGCAATTTTCGACAGTTGATGAACTAGTAAAGGGATAATCACCAACATCAACAAAAACTTGATGGAAACCGCTGTCTTGTTGCGCGATCGCCGAAATTTCGTGACGACTTCTTCTTCTGCCTCTTGGGACTTGGGATCAATTTCTTGCTGAATACGACTAAAAGTGCTTAAGATCGAGCGCGGTACTAACCCCGTTTTATTCATCGCGGTGTCAGCTTTGCGACGACGATTCATTGGGGTATCAGATGCAGGGCGATCGCCATTTTCTATGGGAGACATTGTTTGGCGATCGACTTTCACTAAAGCAACAGACTGCTTTGATAAAGGCCGACCATAGCGCGCTGTAATTTCGTCAATAAACCGCAATTTCTCGATGACAATCGTTTCCTTGTCGGTAGCATCGGGGTAAAAGGAATTGCTCGATTTACGATTAATTGTTTCCTCAGAAACAGCGACCACTGTTTTAAATGAGCGAAATTCCCTGAGGCGCACCTGGGCAATTTTGAGCTGTTTACGGACTTCCCCTTGAAAATAATCAATCACACTGTCGCTATACTCAGCATGACGACTGGAAACCGTTTTACCGCTAAAGTGTTCGTCTTCAATTGCCTTGATGGTCAGGGCAGCGCGATATGCTTGCTCTAAAGCGCGGTCTGGCGTGTCGTAAAACCAGTTGCGGGCTTTGTTGACGAGGGCATTAAATTTCATGGGATACCATCAGTGGAACCAAGGCAATATTGGTTCATTATTGTAGCGATTCGTTTTGTTTGCAATGGTTCGAGCTGAGCAGTCACAATTTAGTTTTTTGTAGTCGTCGTTATGGCAAAGTTACAGGATTTTCAGGGTCAACAGTTTTGGCTGAGCGGCAAATCGTGCAGCGGTAAAACAACCCGCCTTGTGCAACAGATTCAACGACATTACACAGCGATTAATGCCCATCCAGCCTTAGGGAAAACACCAGCCTCCCCAAAGCTGCCGCAATCCATGTTAGTTCTGGCGGCAAATAATCATAATCAACGGGAACTAGCCGATGCTATCCAAGCCGCGCTCGACGGCGACGGTAGATTTGTCAGTAAAACGCCCCTCGGTTTTATGGCGGATGAAGTGGAATTATTTTTTCCGATCATTTGCGATACCCTCAATCTCCAATCGGAATTTCCGTTGCGCCTGCGTCCTGAGCTAGAGCAAAAATATGCGACTGAACTTTGGGAAGATACTCTCGAAAGCTGGGATCTAAATCTAAGTGGGCGATCGCTGTCTCGTTTAATTCGGCGTTTACTCGATCTATTGCAATTAGCTGGTGCGGCAGGCGTTGAACCGGACAAGATTGGCGATCGCCTCACGGCAGGTCAACTGTCATTGCTCAGCGGCACAATTGTTTATGGTCAAGATGATTTGCTGGCGACTCTCACCGAGGAGGCAACGGAACTTTTAATTAGTTGGCGCAACTGGTGTTTGGAGCGGGGTTTTCTCACCTACGGCATTATTTACGAATTGTATTGGCGGCATTTATTACCCAATCCCAGTTACAAAAAGCAGCTTTTTCAACGGTTCGATTCGATTTGGGCTGATGATGTCCATGATTATCCGGCGATCGCCAAAGATTTGTGTGAGCTATTTTTAGACGCAAATTATCCTGCAATGTTTACGGCAAATCCCGACGGGCAAACGCGCTTAGGCTTAAATGCAGACCCAAATTATCTAGCGACTTTGGCCACAAAATGCCAGCAGATCGACTTAGAATCAACCGATGGCTTAGCAAGTACCCTAGGCAAAATTCTGGCGGAGCAATTAGCGCAACCACAATTTAGTACGAGCCTGCCAACCACAATCCAATCCATCCAAAGTTTGTCCCGCGCCAGCCTGCTCGAAAAGGTAATAATCGAAATTCAACGGTTGATCAAAGACGAAGGGGTTGCACCAGAGGAGATTGCTATTATTGCGCCCGGTCTTGATGAAGTTGCTCGCTATACCCTGATCCAAAGCCTTGGAGAGTCAGGCATTGCCGTCGAACCCCTCAGTGAACAACGACCGATTTATAGTTCCCCGTGGGGGCGATCGCCGATTACGCTTTTAGCTTTGCTGTATCCTCACTGCGGCAGATTGCTTCAAACGAGCGAAGTCGCGGAACTGTTAATTATGCTTTCGCAAACGACGGCAGGAGAATATCCTATTGACCCTGTACGGGCGGGATTATTGGTGGATTATTGTTATCAGCCTGATCCCGATCATCCTCAACTTTTGTCCGCAAACACAATGCCACGGGGCGATCGCCTCGGTTATCAGGTGACAACAGCCTATGAAGATATTCGCCGCTGGCTTAACGAGCAAAAATCAAAATTAGACCCGTCACCCCTCGGTGTTTTGACGACTCTGGACGAAGCGATTCGATATTTTTTCCTTGATCGCCTTGACCTCAGTTATGAACAATTGGCAACATTGCGAGAACTCACCGAAACTTGCCAACACTTCTACGCTGGCGATCGCCGTCTACAAAACCATCAAGCCGAAACCACAACTCCGGAATCTCGCGTCCCCGAACTAATTCAACTTTTGCAACTGGATTTAATCTCAACCAATCCACGTCCCCAATTTGCCTTTAACCGCAATAAAAAGCCGACTGTCACCTTGGCCACGATCTTTCAATATCGCTCTGCCAAACTCCGCCACCGTTACCAGTTTTGGCTAGATGCAGGGGCACGACTGTGGGAACAGGGCGGCGCTGCGACCCTTTTTGGCTATGGTGTTTTTCAAAAAGATTCGGATGGTGAGCCTTGGTCAATTGCCGCAGAGACCAGCCAAAATCAACAACGACTCCAACGCATTGTGCAGGATTTAGTTGGGCGTTGCCGCGACAAAATTTATCTGTGCCACAGCGATCTCAGTATCACTGGCAATGAACAAATGGGGCCGTTAATGCCGCTCTTACAAAGTGCCCAAGAACTCATTATCGATACGCCGGTTTTTGAAAGCTAAACCCTAGACGCTTTGCAGCACTTCCGTTGGTGTCTGCTGCACTTCCGCAGACTCAGCGAGGGGCGATCGCACCTTTGAGACCTGTACCGCACAAGCTTTTAGTTCTGGTTGTAGAGAAACTGGGCAAGATTCTGGGTGAGTCAGCGCATTGGCTTCTGTATCCTCGCCCCACAGCGCGCCCCAATGCATGGGTGCAAAGACTGTGCCGTGGGTAATATTTTTGGTGATGAGCACTGGGAATTTTGCTGAACCCCGCCGTGAACGCACCTCAACTAAATCGCCATCTTGAACGTCGATGCGCTGGGCATCCCTTGGGTGGATTTCAAGGAAAGGCTCAGGGTGCATTTTCTGAATTTTTGGAATGCGACCGGTGCGGGTCATCGTATGCCAATGGCCATAGAGACGACCAATGGTGAGGACAAAGGGAAAATCTGTATCGGGCGGCTCAGCCAAACCACGGGAATGGTACGCCGCAAATCTTGCGCGTCCGTCCGGCGTGTGAAAGCGGCCATCTTCGTACAAACGTTTACCTTTGAGGGGGGCATCTTGACCGAGGATTTTTTTCAATAAACCACGATTATCTTTTTCTTTTTCCTTATCTGGTTCATCCAGCTCTGACTTCGAAAATGGCCATTGGGTTGGGCCTTCTGTTGCCAAATATTCATGACTGAGGGCTGTCATATCACAGGGGCGATCGCCAGTTAACTGGATAAATTCGTCATAGACTTCCGCAGAAGAAACCGCCTTAAATTGCTCTGTAAAACCAAGACGACGACCCACCTCTGCAAAAATTTCCCAGTCCGCCCAAGCCTCACCCGGGCGATCGCGGAATTGAGGGCAGTAGGTCACCACCCGCTCAGAATTAGTCATTGTGCCCGTCTTTTCACCCCATTGCAGCGCAGGCAATAGTAAGTGGGCATATTCCGCTGTTTCCGTTGGGTAATAGGCGTCTTGGCAAATCGTAAATTCAGATTTACGGAGTGCTGCTTTAGTTCGTTCTAAATCAGGCATACTCACCGCTGGATTTGTCGCCACCACCCACAGCATGCCGACATCCCCAGTTTCTAGACCTGTAATCATTGACCACGCATCTTTGCCCGGTACTGGCGAAATCGAGTTTTCCGGCAGTTGCCAAGCTGTTTCTAAAGTCTGGCGATGCTCCGGATTTTTCACCAAACGGTAGCCAGGGAGTAGGTGAGCCAAGCCACCAGCTTCGCGACCACCCATTGCATTAGGCTGACCTGTTAAGGAAAAAGGCCCGGCGCCAGGCTTACCAATTTCGCCAGTCATTAGGTGCAGGTTAATAAGGGTGCGAACTTTCGCTGTTCCTTCCGAGGACTGGTTGATACCCATCGACCAGATGGATAAGACACTACTTGCCTTGGCCCAGTATTTTGCCGCTTTCTCTAGGTGATCGATCCGGATGCCGCACCGTCTTGCCACAGTCTCCGGTGTGTAGCTTTGGACAAGAGTCGCAAATTTAGAAAAGTCCCTAGTGCATTCATCGATAAAGAAGGTATCAATGCGCTCCCACTTTAATAACAAGTGAGCAATACCGTTGAGCAGATCAATATCTGTGCCGGGTTTAATGGCAAGGTGCAAATCAGCGGCTTCAGCGGTTTTTGTACGGCGGGGGTCAACAACGACTAATTTTGCCCCAGAATGCTTAATGTGTTGATTGAGGCGATTAAAAATAATCGGGTGGCAGTCAGCGGTATTACTACCAATAATGAAGGCGCAATCGGTCAGTTCTAGATCTTCATAACAGGGCGGTGGGCCATCAGCACCAAAGCTTTGAATATAGCCCGCAACTGCTGAGGACATACAAAGTCGTGAGTTGGCATCAAAATTATTAGTGCCGAGACAACCTTTGAGCAATTTCTGGGCGGTGTAATAGTCTTCGGTTTGCAATTGACCGGAGCCGTACATCGCAATGCCTTCAACACCGATCTGGGCTTTGACTGTTTTAATGCGATCTGTGATCAGATTAAAGGCTTTATCCCAGCTCACCCGCTCAAAGGGATCATCGAGCGATCGCCGATACATCGGGTAGAGAAGACGATCTTTATCAAGAGATTCAGCAATAGTCGCACCTTTAACACAGACCTTACCGAGGCTAGAAGGATGGGAGCGATCGCCCATAACTTTGAGAGGAGCACGGCCAGGCTTATCAACTGGAGAAACTTCCAATCCACAACCAACACCACAGTAGGGACAAAGGGTTTTTGTTTTTTGCTGATCCATTGCTAGAAACTCGACTGAGAGATCAAAGAAAATTTTAAAGTTTGGTGTAATGAGTGGGTCGCCTTTACCGTCTGCTGCGAATTGCCCAGCTCGTTACCATTTACCTATACGCGAAACAAATCTTTCTGCAATTCGATCCTACTGAAACTTCTATCAAAATAAAAGCCTATGCTTTCTATCTTAAGTCAGTACTTATTAATGTTTGTATTCTACTGCTTCAAATAGAAAGATGATTTATTAATCACGATTTTGATTTATTTGAACAATAAATATCAACTAAAACTAATGAAAAATACGGCGAGTTTAAAAAAATCAAAATAAGAAAATACCCATAAAATGCCATTGAAAATAATTAGCACTTTACAGGTATTTATCTAAATCTATCTCAAACCAAGCAATCTAATTTAATAAGTCGCTTCTTCAGTAGAGGCTTCAGTACGAGCGTCATCCGCATGAATTTCATCGAAGGAGCCTTTGGGTTCCTTCATGAAGAAGACACATAGGAAGGCAACAATCAAACCGCCAACACCCAGCACTTGGAAGAATCCAGCGTTAACATTTGCCATTACCGCTTCGCCACCATTCGCAGCAGCAGAACCTTCTGTCAAGATTAGACGAGTTGTGAGGTATGCAACCGCACCAACGTTACCGTAAGCACCGACATTACCAGCAATCTGGCCAGTAATACGCTTCTTAACTAGAGGAACCATCGCAAATGTCGCGCCCTCAGAGGATTGTACGAAGAAGGAACAAGCCATTGTGAGGAGTACAGCAAGAGGAATAGGCCAAGCACCGTTCACAGTACTCATCAAGAGATAGCCAATACCCATACCCGCTGTGAGGACGACCATTGTCCATTTACGGCTACCCATCTTGTCGGAGATGATACCGCCGCCGGGACGAGAAGCAAGGTTCATGAATGCATAACTAGATGCGATGATACCTGCGGTCGCTTTGTCTACGCTGTCGAAAGTACCTTCGAAGAAAGCAGGAAGCATTGTTACAACTGCAAGCTCAGAACCGAAGTTAACGATGTAAGTCAACTCAAGCATTGCAACCTGCATGAACTCGTAACGATCCTCGGGAGGATAACGCTTCTTACCAGTCATGAGCTCTTTGTTTACTTCCCAACAGTTCCAAGACTGGAAGAGATACAAACCAACAATTGCGAGAATTGCGATAGTTACACCAGTGTTGTCAAGGAAGCCAACTTTTTGTAGACGCCAAGCCAATACCATCAAAATAATGTTGAGGGGAAGGTTCATCGCCATGAGGAACCAGAAGTCACGCTTAGTTGTAACTTCGATACCACGAGCCTTTGCAGGACGCTTGTACTCTACTCCGGGAGGGCTGTCTTGAACGCTAACGAGGTACAAAGCACCGTAGAGAGCTGCAATGATACCTGTACCGGCGATCGCCGCACGCCAGTTTAGGATCGCTGTGTCGAATGCGGGGAAGAAAAGAATTTTAAAAGTCTCAGGCTCACCGAAGTTGAATGCACCAGGGATAAAAGACAGTGCAATACCGAAGATAACCATGGTGAAAGCGGAGAAGGCAGAACCAAAGTTACCCCAACCACCGTAGATACCTTCAGCAGTACCAACATCCTTAGGAGGGAACCATTCCGCAACCATTCGGATACCGATTACAAAACCTGCACCAACGATACCCATAAGCAGACGACCAATTACAAGCTGGTTAAAGCTTTGAGCCGTTGCAAAGATAAGACAAGGAATCGCTGAGTACATTAGCAGAAGAGAGTAGGTCAACCTAGGACCGTACTTATCAAGCAGCATACCGATGATGACTCGGGCAGGAACAGTCAGTGCAACGTTACAAAGACCGATAGTACCGAGTTGAGGACGAGTTAAGCCAAATTCTTGACCAATTGTGGTGGCAAAAGGAGGAAAATTAAACCAAACCACAAAAGACAAGAAGAATGCAAACCATGTCATATGGAGGATTTTGTATCTCCCCTTAAATGACCACATTTCTCCGAGCATTTTTTACCTTCCAAAAAAGAACTGTTCTGATGTTTAAGACCTAACCACATAAAAAAGACTTTGTTGTATTCAATGTTTCTGATTAGTTGCTTTTCTCAGAGATTGAAGACAATTGAAAATTTTTGTGGCTGTGAAAATAAGTGAGGAATTAATTGACTTGTTGGAATTTGAGTGACGGTTCAAAAAAGACCTTGATACTCTTTACTCCGGCAAATTAACTTCAATTACTTTCAAAAGTTGGCATCAGAATCACACTCTTCTTTCGGAAAATTCGTATTATTTGCTACTTTTTCAAAAGAGGTGATGCGATTAAGGAATAAAGCAAGACTCTGTTGCGCATGGATGACGGAAATCCATGATGCGTATTTGGGGAAATCTGGGAAGGAAAATTTGACGAAAGCTTTGTCGTATCGGCGATCGCCATTCTTCTTTGACGGTAAAGAGCCGTTCGATACCGTTCGATAGCGTATGGCGTGGAATTAAGACGGTTGTCGCGTCAGCTGGCAGGTCTTAGAAGTGATGATATTAAACCTGTTGGGGGCTGTCCGGCTCGCCATAGGCAAAGCCATTAGCTTCGGCATAACGATTCATGAATCGCATAAATCTTTCCCAATGGCTGGCTTGGTCAATTTCAAAGCGGCAAATAACGCCACGTAAATCGTCGCCTTCATCACCGCCAAAAATAATGCGACAGCTAGATGGGGTAACCGCGATATCCCCTTCCTCGTCAATGAGGCTGACAACACCGTTAAAGCCATTGGTGAAACTCTGAAAGCGTTCTAGGGCATTAAGTTGCTCGAAGGTCATGGCAACGGACTTGATGCCTGTGCGGGGATCTCGTTGGAGACTGACATTACTTAGATCTTCGGTAATGCCGTTAAAAAATTCTATACGGGGCGTTGTATCTTTTTCTTCTTCGACAGTGGCGTTGGCTTGGGGGTCTGCCTCTTTATTTTGGGACGCGGGTTCGGCAGTAGCCTGTTGCTGGTTGCGGTTGAAAAACGGAAAATTCTTAAACATGGCGATCGCCGGATTAGGGGAAGGGAGCAATGTACACAACCCCTATCCTAACAATCTGAGCAAATAGACCTAGTCAGCCTTGCCCGTAGACTTGTTCTGAACCTTGAGGATTACAAATCCCCATGCCAGACCAAAAAGAACAGTGGTAATGGCAATAATGAAGCCATTAAACATCATGCTTTCTGCGCTCATGGGTGGAACTCCTTGGAGGATAAATTTTTATTAAACATAGTTTGTCACAACACGTATTCTAAAACAGTGTTGAGCTTTTTTTATTGATTGTTGCGGACGGCGCAGAGAATTAGCGCGATCGCCGACGGACATGCGAATATATGATGTCGAATTTCTTGCCGAGGGAACTATGCTCAAAAATGACATTTGGATTTTAGACCAAGCCAAACAAGGAATGATCACCCCCTTTGAGCCGACCCTTATTCGTCAGATCCAGCTCGATAATGGTAATGTTCCTGCCTTAAGCTACGGTCTATCTAGTTATGGTTACGATATTCGCCTCAGCCCCGAAGAATTTTTGATTTTCCGCCACATTCCCGGCACTGTGGTTAACCCGAAAGCCTTTAGTCCAGAAAATCTTGAAAAAGTTGCCCTTCAACAGGATGAGTACGGTGAGTATTTCATTATTCCGGCAAATTCCTATGGCCTAGGGGTTTCCCTAGAAAAAATTCAAATGCCTCCCAATGTCACGGCGATTTGTCTCGGAAAGTCCACCTATGCGCGTGTCGGCTTGATCGCCAATACAACTCCCCTTGAGGCGTCTTGGCGCGGGGCGATTACTTTGGAGTTTAGTAATTCCTCCAGCACTGACTGTCGAATTTATGCCAATGAGGGTGTGGTGCAACTTTTATTTTTTGAAGGGGAACCCTGTAAAACAACCTATAGTGATCGCGGCGGCAAATACCAAGATCAAGAAGAGCGTGTGACGCTGCCACGAGTATAGGTTTTTGTTCTCTCGTTATGGCCGACAATGCTGGTCGTAGTGAATATTATTCTGTTTAAGTCCCTGATTTATGTTTTTGTCTTGTAATTTTTCTCGTCGTAGTCCTTGGGCGCTGATGCTCATTGCTAGTGCCATGTTCATGGTGGCTTGTGATGAAGAAACGACTGTCTCTGAAACCACGGATGTTCCCCAAGAAGACACGGTGAGCGCCGCCGAAACAGAAGCCACTGCTGGATCCGATTTACCGTCTAATTCTTCCGCGTCAGATTCTGCTGCAGCTCCCTCTTCTGACCCAGAAAAAACGCCAAAGTCAATTCCCACCTCCGCTGAGGTTAAAGCAGCGACAGAAGCTTCTGCCGATGAGGAGACGCCCGATTGGATTAAACAGCAGTCTCCAGTCCTAGAAGCAGGAACGTTGAATGCTGGTGCTGATATTGAAGTGGACTATACTGAGCTATCCGAATTTGAAATGCTGCGATATGAAGCCATTGAAACGGCGATCGCCGAGGATAATCTCACCTTTGTCATGGGCTACTGTTATCAGAGCTCCTGCCGTGAAACCTATTACACCTTTCTGAATCAACTAAACGCTAACGACGCAGAAACGGCCTACGATCTTGAGGTACTAACGACAGCTCAGTTTGCTGATGAGCCTGCGCGCTGGGAAATTAACCCCTATTCCACTCAAGTGCTGTGTTCTACTTACCGTCCGATGGTGATCGATTTTGATGGCACTGAATACACGGTGAATCACATTAGTGCTGGATCGCCACAGATCTATCCTTTTGCAGGTCTCCAAGAACCCGACGCGATTTATTGGCAAGTGTGTCATGGTCTCGAAAATCCGCTGCCTTCGGAGATTCCTACCTTCGCAGAAAGCTATGGCTACGATCTCACAACGGAATCGCGAGTCACTCAGCAGGATTTCATTGAACTTATTGAAACGGAAGGTTAAAGTTCTCCCCTTAAGATTACGGAAATTTGTTGGTCGGCGATCGCCAAGAATTTTTAAGGAATTTGACCATTTACGAGAAGCGGCATAAACATTCGCTAGACTGATGCCTGTCCTTGCATATGAATGCCGGGCTTCCTTTAGTATTAATGGTCTGTCTTAAAAAATCGCCCGTATCTCATATGGATAAGTTTCGCGTTGAAGTACTGCGCTCAACCCCCAACCCCCAACAGACAATCTGGAGTGCCATGCACCAGGACTACTGTGAAGAGCTAGTTTGGGAGCAGCGGCAGGACTTTCCAGATGAACAGAAAGCAGGCGAACTCGTCATTAAACATTTATTGGCTGGTGGTCGTGGCCATTATGGCCCCCTAGAACATCCGCAGATTGTGTTTAATGTGGGCTATTTTCCCCACTCGATGATGCAGCAAATTCGCACTCACCGCGTGGGCATTAGTTTTGATGTGCAATGTCTGGCCGGAGATACGGCGATCGCCCTCAAAAAAACAGATATTGGTGTTCACGAAAGCCGCACGATTAAAGCCCTGTACGAGCTGGGCACCACAGACGCCAGCATTTTTAATACCTTTGAAGTCATCGTTTTTGACGAAAACGAGCACACATTTACGAGCGGCAAAATTCAAAACATCATTTGTAGCGGTGTACAGCCCATTTACCGTTTAACCCTCAGTAATGGTCAACATTTAGACTGCACGACCGAACATCGCCTGCTCACCAAAGATGGCTGGCAAAAAATGTCGGCAGCCGTTGGTCTGGAAGGTTCAACAGAGGCAAATGAAGCGCAAGTCACAATGACAAAAGACTGTCAGCTCGTGACCTTAGACGATCAAAAAGTGGTTGCCGACTCTACAGTTGAGGGTATCGAATATTTGGATCAATCGGTTACCTACGACATTGAAATGCGCGGGCCTTGGCACAATTTTGTGGCTAATGGTGTGGTGGTTCACAACTCCTTTCGCTACACCGGACAACGCATCATCGATGTAGCGGACGGTCAGCGGGATGTGGAGGATGTGTTTTACCTTAGACCCGTCGGCCACTACGACAATCGTCAAGGAAAAAAATATTTTTACTCTGACGACCAGCGTAATGAAGATAAAGAGTGGTGCTTAGCTGCTTGTGAACGTTATCGGCAGCGTATTAATGAAGGTTTAGCAGAGGAACATGCCCGTAGCTTAATTCCCTTTGATGCACGGCAACATTTTGTGATGAGCTGTAATGTGCGATCCCTAATGCATTTGTTAGATTTGCGCTGGAAATAAGACGCCCAGCTCGAAGCCCAAAAGCTCTGTGAGCTAATGTACGGCCACTTTGAGGCATGGTGTCCGGAAATTGCCGCTTGGTACAGCAAAAATAGAGCAAAAAAAGCTCGCCTTTCACCTTAAAAAAACCTTAAAAGTCACGCCGGTATATGACAAAGAGTACACAAAAGTTAATAGTCCTTTTCGTTTTGTAATGCCGCTTTTCTTCGCGCTTTCTCGCTAAAAAGGCTTTAAAAAGGTGAATTTGGCAAAAATTGGCGTTTTTCTTCCGCAATAAACCGCAGCTTTCTGTAAAAAAAGCGTAACTTCCCGAATGTTTACTTTTAAGATGGGGTTATGTAGCTTGGGTTTAGTGGTAATGCCTCGAATTTTAATTATTGATGATGATCCGGCGATCGCAGAATTAGTGGCGATTAATTTGGAGCTGGCAGGATACGACGTCAATCGCGCTGAAGATGGTCTTAAAGGTCAAGCCTTAGCTGTACAACTGCAACCAGATTTGGTGATGCTAGATCTAATGTTGCCAAAGGTTGACGGATTTACGGTGTGCCAGAGGATTCGCCGGGATGAACGCATTTCAGATATTCCGATTTTGATGTTGACTGCCCTAGGTCAAACTCAGGATAAGGTCGATGGCTTTAATGCTGGCGCTGATGACTATTTGACGAAGCCCTTTGAAGTTGAAGAAATGCTGGTGAGGGTGCGTGCTCTCCTACGCCGTAGTGATCGTATTCCCCAGGCGGCAAAGCATAGCGAAATTCTTAACTATGGGCCATTAACCTTAATCCCAGAGCGTTTTGAAGTGATCTGGTTCGACGACACAGTGAAGCTAACTCATTTGGAGTTTGAGTTATTGCACTGTCTATTGCAACGCCACGGACAAACAATTTCTCCCAGCGAAATTCTAAAAGAGGTTTGGGGCTACGATCCGTCGGACGATATCGAGACGATTCGCGTCCATATTCGTCACCTGCGCACGAAGCTCGAACCGGATCCCCGCCATCCGAAATTTATTAAGACGGTTTATGGTGCTGGCTACTGTTTAGAGTTGCCCTCTAGGGTTACGGTCTAACGGTTAGGCACATCACCCACTAAGCCATTTAAAACTTAGAGGGTTGCAGTATTTTGCCCCGGCATCATAGTCGACGCAAATATTGCAGCCCTTTTAGTTGTTTTGGTGCGCCTTTTGCCCAATTGCCCCACAGAAGTCGCCGCACAAATGCCCGCTGCAAAAATGACAGTGAAAAATATAATCCCTTGGCAAATAGCCATTTACAGATGCCGACACTGACAACAATGGGCAACACCAAAAGTAAGGGTTGACTCAGCACAGTTCCAAGGTTGAACAGGACGACCAGAATCACAAAGGCGATCGCCAGCAACCAAGCCGCCATATTGATCCACTTGCCCCGTGGACGACGCAAATTTAATTTGCCTAGTAGCTGTCCCATAAGCCAATAATGAATCTCCCGTAACTGTTGATGGAGAATGTCATGGGGCAAAATATCCGCACAAACCTGATTAACCACTTCCCCGTCGCGAGTGACTAATGTCTGAAAAATACCTTGGGATTCGTAGCTAAGGGTAAAAGACCATGTGCGTCGTAAATCACCCCGACCACTTTGAAAGAGGGCGTATTGCTGCCACGCTAAAACAAAATGTCGGGAAAACCTTAAACGCTTGCCTGCTGCTTTAATCGATAACAACGCCAGTAAAGACTCTTGAGTGAGATCAAACGCCACGCCATGAATAAGATGGTGTCCTTCTTGAATCTCCTCAGACTCTAAAGAGATTACATTCTGGGCGAGAAAGTCAGACTTTTTAACTGGCATTAGGGACGATAAGCAACTAGAGCAGAGGTATTTAGCAGTAACTTAAACAACATTAGTTCAAAGAAGCTTGATTGCGCTCGCGCTGTTTTTGACTGCCACCATTGCCTCGGTTGATAGTGGACTGAATAATCTCAATAATAAAGCCCAACAGACCCCGCCATTGTTTTTCACTAGTTTCGAGGCTTGCCCGGTGGATTTCAAGGATACTTTCCTTGTGGGGATGGCGAAATAATTCTTCGGCGTAGCGATTCACAATATCGCCATCTAATTGAATCACCGTCTGTGCATAAATAATGTCGTTTAAAACGTTATCGTTCCCCTGGGCGTTGGCGTTGGGTGTATCTTCTCCCGGAGACTCATTTGTCAGTGATACGGCTTGCCGGATCAGACGACGGTTGCGGCTGTCGAGGGCGGCTTTGAGCTCGCTAATTTTGCGTAAGTGACACAGAAAAGTGCCGTTGTTTAATAGGTGACGGACACGGGTAACTTCTGTGGCGTCGGTTGGGTTAATTGGATCCGGTAAGCGGGTGGGGAGATCCATCGAGTCAATGGTCGGATCTGTCAAAATCGGTGACATTTCACGGATATTTTCGAGCACGCTAGGCTCATAAAAAGGGGAAGTTGGGTCTGTGAGGAGCAGGGAATACTGCAGCTCTAGCTGCGATCGCAGATCAAGGTAGGCTTTGTGGAGTTTGGGATGATAGCCTTGCTGTTCGAGATAAACGCGAGAGATGGGGTAGATATCTCGGTACACTTCCCACGGCGTAAATTTGTTGCCGCTAATCTGCTCAACGACCATGGTATTAATTTCAAGGGCTGAAACGTCTGCCAGTAAGCCGCCTAGGGATCGCACAAATTCATGGAGTTGCTGCGGCAATTGCCGAGGATTTTGATCGAGTGAGGGGGAATTATTGTTGGTCTGGGCTTGCAATCTTTCGAAGGCAGTAGTCATGGCGATTAGTTCGGCAAGGAATGTTTAGGAAATCTAGACGCTAGGGTCAAGGAAAGGGTTTAAGTCACCGCTTTCATCGTCCCCAAATAAATCAAAGTCACTATCGTCATTTTTGTCATCGTCTAATTCTAAAGCGTCAAGGTCAAAGTCTCCGAGCCCACTCAAATCGTTATCACTGAGATCGTCTAGGCCATCCAGCCCGGCGATCGCCCAGTCGTCATCATTGGAATCAGAGGTTGTCGCGGCGGTTGGTGTCTCAGGAGTCGCGTCAGTATCTCCTAAGGCATCCCAGCCATCTGCTTCATTAGTTGATGATGTCTCTGTTTCGTTATCGCTAATCGCAAACTGTTGCCAATCAAGATCATTGTCAGCGGCGATCGCCCCATCACCCGCTTCCGCTGTGTCTAAATCCGGTAAGTTGAGGTCGCCCAGGTCAAAGTCTAAATCGATCGGTGTGTCGTCGAGACCGCCGGAGTCGTCAGTCGATAAATCGGCTAGGGGATCATCGGAGTCTAGGTTGAGATCAAAATTTGCCCAGTCATCGTCTGCCGATAAAGCGCCTGATGTACTGTCTGGGGCGATCGCCTCTTCTGTTGTTAGATCTGATAGAGCCGCTGTTTCCTCAAAGTTTAAGTCCAAATCAGCAAAATCTTCTGCATCGGACGCATCACTAGGCTGGCTGATGGCGATATCTTCTTCTAAACCGCCAATGTCGTCTAGGGAAAATGACTCAAGATCAAGGTCGTTGCCATCGGCATCGTCTGTAAAAAGAGTTGTCGAAGCTGCTTCTAAAGAGTCGTCTTGGGGCTCCTCAGCCTCATTCAAGTTGCCGAGGTCATCAAATAATGCCTCCGAGCCAAAGTCTAAACTGCCAGTTTCTAGGGACTGGGTTGCTTCGTCTAGCTCCGTTAAGGAAGCTAAAATTTCTGGATCGAGTTCCTCCATATCCATCGCGAGGGCCACTTCCTCGTCTCCCTCAGCCATCACGTTCGTATCGATATCAAGTTCGCTACTGACGTCCAATTCCTGTAAAGGTTCTGTATCGTCAACCTCTGAGGCGATCGCCGTACCATCCAAGTCTAGATTGTCCAGCCCATCAATATCGAGATCTAGGTCTAGGTCATCAATATTAAATTCATCGGCAGTTGCTTCCTCGTCACTAGTGTCTGGGCGATCGCCTGTTAGGTTGTCGATGTCTGGCAACTCAAGACTATCTAAATCTGTTGTTTCAAGATCTGAGGTTGGCAGGTCGTCATCGTCTAAATTTAGCTCAGCAAAGGGATCTGGCTCAATATCGAATACTGGGGTCTCCAGTTCATCGGCAGAATGATCCGTGGCAATATCCACATCAGTCTCAAGATCCAAGCCCTCTAAAGAGCTGTCATCTAGAGGGTCGGGCAATTCCGTTGTATCTAAGGCGCCAAGATCATCTAAATTCGCGGTTTCAAGCTCTTCGTTTCCTAAATCTAGCTCAGCAAAAGGATCTGGCTCGATGTCGAATACCGGTGTGGCAAACTCGTCAGTCCCCGCCGTCAAATCTGCGTCTAGGTCTAGCCCACTCAGGGAGTCATCTTCTAAAGCTAAAGGATCTGGACTGGCCAACTCACCGATGTTGTCCTCTAACAAATCAAGGTCAACATCCTCCTCCATTGCCTCAAAGTCTAAATCGGCCTCGGTGGTCAATGTTTCCAAATCCACAGACGCTAAGTTCGCTGTGGCAAAGGGGTCTAAATCTTGATCTTCAGAATCATCGCTGGCGATCGCCCCTAGGGATGGTTCCTCGCTGAGGTCTAGGGTCTGAAGTTCATCATTGCTGAGGCTCGCTACATCGGGGATTTCGATATCGGCGAATACATCCCCATCGCTGTCTATAGGCCCATCGTCAGCCAGATTACCAGTGTCCTCCACCTCGGGTTCACCAAGTAAATCTGCTGATTCGTCTAGATCCTCAAACGAATCAAAAGACACACCAGACTCTACTTCTTCTGATGTTTCAGACAGTAAGTCAATGGCCGATTCGGCGATCGCCTCGTCCCAGTTTTCCTCATCAAGGGGGGCATCCAGCCCTAAATCTGCATCTGTTCCGGCTAGTTCTAGGGCGTCAATATTTTCTGTGACAGTGGATAAATCATCCGTTTCTAGGGAACCAACGTCTTCTGGCACTTCAGTCGCAAAATCATCGGCGATCGCCCCGTTATCTTCTGCGTCTGCAATACCTGACTCTTCGACTTCGACTGCTTCTACCGCATCAAGACCGCCCCAATGTAAGTCAATTTCAGGAAGTTCACCATCCGCGTCGAAACTACCGCTAGCATCGTCAGTAATACTGTCACCAACAGAGTGCCATGTATCAATGCCTTCAGTCGTGACAGAGGATGTTGCGGTTTCTGCTTCAGCAGATACGAGAGAATTCATTTCTGCATCTACCGTTAGCTCTTCGTCATTGAGAATCAAGCTAAAGCTTTCTAGTCCATTTGTTTCATCGCCACTAAGGTTTAAGGGTTTCCAGTCATCGTCAACGGTAGAGGATAACCAATCCGTATCTTCGACCTCTTTTAATGTCGCGAGTTCCTCCTCCGATAGGGGCTGTAACAGGATCGGTTCGCTATCGGTTTCTGCATCGAGGGAGGTGATTTCTGTGACATCTGGGTGGGACTGCCAATCTTCGTCGATAAAACTCAGGAGCTCCGAATCGTCAATGTCACTGAAGTCTGGCATGTCCGCATTCGTAACGGCTTCGCTGTCAGACTCAGCTGTTTCTGAAACAAGCTCTGCAACAGATGCTTCAGGCTGCTCAAAGGTTTCTTGGAGAAGCTGCTCTGTGACCTCCGGCGTCATTGCGGTGGCCGCAACTAATAACTCGTTATCAACAACCTCTGCTGGTTCGTCGGCGATCGCCTCACTAGGGGTTGTCGCATCTTGGGGTTCCGTAATTTCTCCGGTAGTCGGTTCACCAACTGCTGCTAAACCTGCCGTTTGGGCATGACTAATGTCGGTAAGGTCGACAACCTCAGAGACTGCTTCTTCTGTTTCCGAGGCGATCGCCACTTCATCTTCTAAGAGGTCATCGATACTATCGTCTAGTGGAGACCCCGACTCTTCATCCTCTAGTAGATCTGTCTCAGGATTTTCCGCCGTCGGCACTGCCGCAGCATCAGCATTTTGTTTAAAGGAAATGGCTGTAACCTCGCCATCATCGTCGGATGTGTCTGGCTCATGGAGCAGATCATCAACGACATCATCGGGTAGATCATCTTCTGAGAAATCCGCAAAGTCATCAAATCCTTCAATAGCCTCATTGCTACCGTCTGCGATCACTTCATCTTCGGTGTCGTCGCTATCTAATAACAACTCATCAAGATCTACGTCGGCGAAATCCGGTAAGTCATCGCTATCAAAATTATCGGTATCACTAGTTTCACTGACTGCTTCCAGCGACTCAGCGGCGCTCACCCCGTCATCTTCACTAAAGCTATCGACTAAAAGCTCATTTAAATTGTCTTCGATACCGCCAGCTAACTCATCAGCATCAAAGTCATCGTCTTCGGCCACTGTCGTGGTTGATTCTTCCGCTCCAATCGCTTCATCAAAGGCGATCGCCTCCTCCGCCTCGGTGGGCTGTGGCTCATCTGGACTCTCAGAAGTGATCGACTCTGTTGGGTTGTCACCATCAACAGTCGGCGTTTCATCTTCGACTAAATCTCCAAAATCATCATCGAGGAGATCGTCTAGCCCTGCTGCGTCATCGTGGTCAAAATCCGACAATGTAGGAATATAGGTATCCGTGGGCGTTTGGGCTAACCGCTCAGCAGGACTCATTTCCGTGGGGGTTTCCCAATCGTCAATTTCCACCTCAGAAACCGGCATTAAAGGTTCTGGGGCATCGTCTAAATCTAAGGCTGCAAAGCTATCGAGGAAATCTAAGGCTTCTCCATCGTCTGGTTTTTTCGCCTCTGGTTCCGATGCGAGGGATTTTGCAACTACAGTGGTAGCCGCTACAGCACCCGTGGCGATCGCCGCATCCCGGAACTGATTATTTGCTTCCTCTGTTTGAGGGGGTTGGCTCGGAGTCGCTTCTGCTTGGCGTTTTTCTTTGTCCGGTTGCGTTGTTTTTTGCACAAAGCCTGGTGGCGGTGGCGCAATCAGTTCTGTTGGTGGGACTTCTGTTGTCTCTGGACTATCTGTTGATTCCTCTGTGGCTGTTTGCTCACTAGTTGGGGAGGGCGCTGGCTCTGCGACCGAACCTTCGTCTTGCAATGACTCCAGAATGGAAGCCTGTTCCTGCAAGGTCGTGATAACTTTTTCGGGCGGTAATTTTTGACTAGGAACTTCTAGGAAAGTCAGATCGAGGGGCTGCTCAGCATTGGTGAGGCGGTTATACTGCTGTAGCGTGACCAGTAGGCGAAAAAGCTCTTGTAAACTTTGAAAATTCTCTTGGATTTTGCGGTTCCCAAGGGCCACTTGCTGCTGATGAAATTCCTGTAGTTCCCGATATTTACCTGTGCCAACGAACTCTTCCCCAACACGATTTTCGATAGTGCCATTGAGGATATCGAGGCGGGTTTCTAAATGTTGAGCTGCGTTGTATTCTTCGTCTACTGTGCCGTCAGCTTTAACGACCTTCGTCGTAATATTGAGTTCTGTCGCTTTACCCATCGCCATCACGAAAGCTTCGGGAAGATCGCCTGAACGTAGGGCTTTTTTAAATTCGTCGCTGGCAGGCATGTAAGTTGCTCTCCTCTTATTTGCCCGAAGGGGCTGAACCTTTACCTAGAAAGTTCAGTTTTCGGGGCACATCTTCTTGGTCTTACGGGGTTGTATGGACGATTTTCTTCAGAATATCCCATAAAAAAAGGATCGTTCCGAAAAGTCGCAGCAAATGTAACACTGAAATCTAGGGCTTAGCTCCAGAGTTTCCTGACATCGTGGCCTAGTTCTAGGAGCATTTTGCGCAATAGGGGTAAGCTCAGGCCGATGACATTACTGTGACAGCCGTCGAGCTTTTCGATGAATAGGCCACCTTTTCCCTCAAGGGCAAAACACCCGGCACATTTTAAGGGCTCGCCACTGGCAACATAGGCTTTGATAGTCTCGTTATTAATCTGGGCGAAATGTACTGTGGTCATTCCATGACGAACAATGGTTCGCCCTTGGGTTTGATCGATCAGTGCATGGCCAGTGTAGAGCACGCCGTAGCTACCGCGCATTGTTTGCCAACGGGCGATCGCCGCCTCAGGAGATTCAGGTTTCCCACAAATCTCTCCCTGCACCAGTAATACAGAGTCACAGCCTAAAATCAGGGCGTTTTGCCGCTGTTTCGCCACGACAGTTGCTTTGGCAGCGGCTAACGTCTCGACAAGGCGAGCGGGATCAGCTTCTTGGATTTGATCTTCATCAAAGTCGCTGACATGAACAATAGGATTAATGCCGATGCCCTGTAGGAGACGACGGCGGGCTGGGGAGGCAGATGCTAAAACAAATTCCATTACTGTACGGAGATGGGATGAATGGGAAAAGGTTATTTAGTTTGCCCTAAAGCAATGCAAAACCGAGAAATATCCATTAAAGAAAAGAGTTTATTTCTATCTAGTAGTACCCTGATTAACCCGATGGCCTAACTTTAAAGTTTGAAGGATTGCACAATTGCGTTAAAGAGTGCCTCAACGTCGTTCCAGCGTTGTTCTAGGGTGGAAAGGTTAAAGGTGTATAGTTTGCCAAATTTCACGGCGACAGTGGCCAGGTCGTGGCGTATTTGTCCATTAGGTAGGGTGACGCGATATTCGAGGACGTAGTAGGTTTGACCGCTATCGTCTGTGCGATTTTCTGCTCGGATTAGATCCGGTTGGCGATCGCTACTTTGATTTGCTTCTTGCATAAAGCGATAACCGACATCGGTCGGTGTACCAAGATCCTCAAGGCTTTTATTCGCCGGTACATCGCTGATAATAACGCTCAGATTTTCGGAGTATTCCACCAAATCGCGGAAGACGACATCGACGCCGCTATCGGAGCTGCCGACATTAACGGGAATCCAGCCGTTGGGATACAAAAATTCGTAGCCGTAGGTACCGCTAGTATAAGGTTGCAAACTGCCTACACCGTTACCGCAGGCTATTAGGGTGACGCTACAACACAACACTAAGATTGTGGCGATCGCCCTCTTGACACCCTGTTTAAAACTAGCCATCGAAATCATACCCATTTCTCCGATTCACAATAAAAAAAGCTGAAGCTTTCGTAGAATATGCTACCGAAAACCCCAGCCCAATAAAAACGTAAACCCAATTATTTCAGTGATTTAACCGTGAAATGTCTGGATCCGCGATGTATTAAACCGCTTCTTCTGTTTCCAGATTAAAGAGCATTTGCAACGAATTCATACACACGCGACGCGCCTCAATGTCTTGCTGGGCACGTAATTGCACCATCGGCTCGTGGAGGATCTTATTCACAATGCCGCGCGTGAGCGTTTCAATCACCTCTTGGTGCTTCTCTTCAAATTCTGAGCCGAGGCGAGATAATGCTTTTTCTAGCTCTTGTTCGCGAATACTTTCCACTTTGCTACGGAGTGAACTAATGGTCGGTACAGTTTCGAGGGACTGCCACCAGCTCATGTACTTAGACACTTCCTCTTCGAGGAGTACTTCCGCTTCCTCCGCCATCTTGCGCCGGGATGCTTGGTTTTGGGCAACCACTTCTTTGAGCGCATCGACATTAAAGAGCTGCACATTATCTAACTCTTCCACATCGGCAGCGACATTAAGGGGTACAGAGATATCGATCAACATCAAGTTGCAGAGAGCAAGATCTGCGAGCTTGGCTTTGTCAATAATGGGCTGGGTGGCAGCCGTACTGGTAAATACGATGTCGGATTGTTCAGCGACTGTGAGCATTGCTGGTAGAAGCTCCAATTGCAGGTTGGCATCGGGAAATTTCTTCGCCAGCTGCTGAGCACCCCGCTCAGAACGGTTCACAATTGTAATGTCTTCTGCACCCTTAGAGAGAAGGTGCTGCACGAGGAGGCGCGACATCTTACCCGCCCCAATAATGGCAATTTTTTGGGTTGATAAATCATTAACCTTCATCTGTGCCAACTCAACAGCTGCGGAGCTAATCGAAACTGCCCCTGTACCGATATTGGTTTCACTACGGACTCGTTTTCCCGCCGAAATTGCCTGCTTAAACATCTTGTCGAGGAGTCGTCCTAGACCTTTATGTTTTTGACCTAGTTTGTGAGCATTTTTGACCTGTGCCAAAATCTGACCTTCACCGAGAACAAGGCTTTCTAAGCCTGCTGATACACGCATGAGGTGACGAATGGCATCTTGGTGCAACAGGGTAAAGAGATAGGGACGCAACTGGTGCAAACGGAGCTGTCCGGTCTCTGCTAAAAATTGACAAATTTCCCGTACGCCCTGCTCTGTTTCCTGGACGACTGCATAAATTTCGAGGCGGTTACAGGTGCTGATCACAGAAATCTCTTCGACGTGGGGATAAGATTTCAGATGGGCGATCGCCTCGTCCATTTTTGCTTCTTGAATACTGAGCTTTTCGCGGATTTCAACGGGAGCTGTCTTGTGACTTAGACCAACAACAACAATATTCATGGGGGGTTCTCTAAAAAATTGGGTCTCTTATGATGCTTCAAATGCCGTGGGAAGCGAAGAGATTGATATTAAAAAAGGTTTTTATGTTCCTATGCAATGTAGTGCTCGGACAATTCGCAATAAAAGGTTTTGTAAAGAAAATTCATTTAACTTTATGACACCAAAAAGGCGACCACCGTTGGCGATCGCCCGTGTAGTACTTGTTCGTCAACATTAATCAGAAAAGTACTACTCGTTTAGAATTCGAGACCTCAGATTTTAGTGAAGTTGAATCTTTTGGGGCTCTTCCCACATGTGAACAGTGTCAACAAAGCGAGCAGTCATAGATTGGCTGGAGATGATGAGGGACTGAGTGCGTGCACCACCGTGGAAAAGACGAACACCGTTCATCAAAGTACCGGGAGTAATACCACAACCAGCAAAAAGAACCTCTTCACCAGAAGCAAGCTTGTCAGGGTCTTCAACACCCATTTCCTTGAGGCGAGCAGCATTACCTTCTTTCGTCCACTTCTCACTTTCAGGAGTATTGACCTCAGCGGGATCGTAAATGAGGCGACCTTGGAAGTGACCACCGAGACAACGCATTGCTGCTGCGGAGATAACACCTTCAGGAGCTGCACCAACACCCATAAGAGCGTGGATGTTTGTACCTTCAAAAGCACAGCAGATAGCGGCAGAAACATCACCATCGCTAATCAAACGGACGCGTGCGCCAGTGGCACGAATTTCTTTAATGAGATCCTTGTGGCGAGGACGATCCATCACAATAATGACAAGCTCTTCGGGAGTACGGTTGAGGCACTCAGAAAGAATCTTGATGTTTTCGGTCGCAGACTTGCGGATGTCTACTTTACCCTTTGCTGCTGGGGGAGCGGCAAGCTTCTGCATGTAGAAGTCAGGCGCATGGAACAATCCACCTTTTTCGGAGATCGCTAATACTGCCATAGAGCCAGGTTGGCCGTTAGCGACAAGGTTTGTTCCTTCACAGGGGTCAACTGCAATGTCGATTTCGATAAGCTCTTCGATGGTGCAAACTTTCTCCGCATCAGGCTGAGTACAGATACCAACTTCTTCACCGATATAGAGCATGGGAGCTTCGTCACGCTCACCTTCACCAATTACGATGCGGCCACGCATATGAATTTTATTCATGCGCTCACGCATTGCTTCTACAGCTACGGCGTCAGCTGTATCCTTTTCGCCCAAGCCCATCCACTTGGAAGAGGCGATCGCCGCCTGTTCAACTACTTCAATAATTTCTAAACCGAGGGTGCTATCCACGCGTTTTATCCTCCAGACTGCAACCACTGATATGGCTCAGCAGTTTTATGTATTTTTCTAAACACCCCAAAGTCTATCAGACAAGGGCGATCGCCTCAG
>CAZXBK010000026.1:0-25651 GCA_964638765.1 uncultured Synechococcus sp.
GTCTCAAATGCTATGTCGATAAAGAGATTCGCCTTCCCACACTAACTACCGTTTGTATTCCTGATGGCGTGGATGGCGCGGCTGTCGCAAAAAAACTAATGGCTGAGTACAACATCGAAATCGCAGGTGGTCTCGGTGACCTTGCTGGTAAAGTCTGGCGTGTCGGCTTGATGGGTCACAATGCTCGGGCTGAAAACGTGATGTTGTTACTCGCGGCGCTAAAAAAGGTGTTGTTTTAGTTAAACTGGGAACGATCTTTTTCCCAAAATGCCGATGACATCTCTACTTCTATCTCAGCAAGGTCTTTCCAAAAAGATGCTTGCTTTTTTTTGTGTTCTACTTCTAAGTGCCAGCCTCTGGAGCTGCTCCAGTGACCAAGATGCCCAGGCAGACACTGAGGTAGATCAGGAGTTAGAAGCACAGGTTTTAGAGATTATCCGCAACAACCCAGAAGTGATTTTAGAGGCGGTACAGCAATATCAGCAGGAACAGCAACAAGCGCAACAGCAGCAACAACAGGCGATCGCCACAGAGTTCCAGCAGACTATGACCACCAATCCCCAGGAAGTTATTGGTGATTCTCCAGTGATGGGAGCAGAAGACTTTAAAGTGGTCTTAATCGAATTTTCCGACTTTGAATGTCCCTTCTGTGCCAGCGCCCACGGCACCATCAAACAATTCATGGAGCGCAACAGCGATACCGTGACCCTAACCTATAAACATCTACCGCTCCAGCAAATCCACCCCCAAGCCATTCCTGCCTCCGCAGCATCTTGGGCTGCCCAACAACAAGGCAAATTCTGGGAATACCACGATGCACTCTTTGAAAATCAACAACAATTAGGCAGCGCTCTCTACGAAGAAATTGCTCAGGATTTAAATCTCGATCTAGATAAATTTAAAGAAGATCAAAGTGCAGCCCAACCCGCTATTGAGGCAGATTTAGAACTTGCTCGACAACTCCAATTAAATGGCACACCATTCTTTATTTTGGCCTCAACAGAAACAGGAAAAATGGATACATTTTCTGGCGCACTAACCTTACAAGAATATGAAACAAGATTAGCCGCCGTTACGACTCCTGATGCAGAATAATCCGAAAAGAATACCGATTTATTGATAGAAATCCCCCTAAAGAAATCTGCTATAAGACATACATTATCAGCAGATTTCTTTCTATAGCCGGATTGTCAAGTACTAGAAGTACTAGCTATGCTTGTAGATAGTTAATGTACGAGATGAGGCAATAGCGCGAAAGACTATTATGGGTCAATTCACACAAACAATTGTTGAGAGTTTGCAAGATATTCTGGGGGTGGCAGTAGAAAGAGTCCCCGGTTTATTAGGCGGATTGATTATTATTTTCCTGACTCGCTATGTCTCGGATTTCTCAAAAAATATTGTCCACGATATTGGTGGCAAAGCGATTAAAAATCGATCTCTAAGGTTGATTGCTGAAAAAGCAAGTTTTGTTAGCATCTGGATATTTGGTATTTTGTTTGCCTGCGTTGTCGCTTTCCCTGGCCTCAGATTAGGTGACATTATTGCAACCCTTGGTGTTGGTTCTGTTGCCATTGGTTTTGCGTTCCAAGATATTGTAAAGAACTTCTTTGCAGGTATTATTCTGCTCATTGAAGAACCATTTCAAATTGGTGATGAAATCTCTGTAAATGGTTATCAAGGGGTAATTAAAAGTATTAATATCCGCACGACTCACATTCGTACATATCAGGGCGAAAAGGTATTACTTCCTAACGCAGATGTGTTTACTGATGCGGTGATGGTACAAACTGGTTATGATGCAAAGCGTACAGATTTAGGTGTTGGTGTTGATTACAATACGCCCTTACCTGTTGCCAAAGACATTCTTTATGACACTATCGAAAACGTGTCCGGTGTCTTGTCTGATCCAAGTCCTGAGATTGATCTAGTCAACTTCGGTGATAGTTCAATTGATTTTGTTGTACGTTACTGGACTGCTCCCCAACAGAAGAAAGTTCGTCACGCCCAAACCGAAGCGATTGTTGCGATTAAACAAGCTTTAGACCAAGCAAATATTGGTATTCCTTATCCAATTCGTACACTTTACTATTTCAATCAGGAAAAATATAACGACGACATGCCTGTTGAAAATAATGCCGAAAGTAATGGTCATTCCGAGCAAAACGGCTACAGCGAAATGGTAGAAAATAGCTCCTCTAGAAGCTAATTTTGCATGAAGGTGCAATAAAAAAATTCAAGTAAATTAATTGCCCGGCTAACAATGCAATGCGTTGGGATAGCTGGGCTTTTTATATCAACACATTTGGGAAATACATGCTGACAGAAGATAATTTTGAAAAGTCAAATTGGTTGAGCACCGTTTTTCAGTTGCAAGGCTCGGTCGTTTTAATGATTTTGCCTCGGATTTTCTTTTTCTGTGGCTTTGCAGCAACGGTAACCTTTATTTATCTTCAGGGATTACCGATTTACCTAGAAAAGCTAGGTGATTTAACGACAAATGTTATTTACAATTTAGTGCTCGGTTTGCTCATCGTTTTTCGTACAAATACGTCCTATGATCGCTTTTGGGAAGGGCGTAAGGCTTGGGGTGGCATCGTTGTAAATAGTCGCAATTTAGCCCAAGAAATTCGCCTGAGCATTACAACAGACAGTGATCATGAGCAGCAGCAAAAGAATAGGGCTTTAAAATTAATCTCTGCCTTTGCGATCGCCACAAAATTACATTTGCGGGGTGAAGCGGTAGATGCAGATTTAAAGGCTTTAACCACAGCAGACCAAGCAACAAAATTAGCGACATCAAAACATCGCCCCTTTGATATTCAGTTTTGGTTACGCTCTTATCTCAACGATCAACTGCGATCGCAGAAAATGAGCGACGGTCAACATGGTATGGCGAGCGGCATGTTGAATGATCTAATGAGTAGTGTCAGCGGTTGTGAGCGCATTTTAACAACCCCCATTCCGATTACCTACCGCGTTTATTTGAAGCGCTTGATTTTGATTTATTGCTTTGGTTTACCCTTCCGCATTATTCCCGACCTAACTTGGTGGTCAATCCCGATTACTGGTGTTGTTAGTTTTCTTTTACTCGGCATTGAAGAGGTGGCTCGCGAGCTAGAAAATCCCTTTGGCTTTAACCTAAACGACCTACCCCTCGATGATCTATGCAAAGTAATCGACCGAGATGTGGAGCGTATTGCTACCGAGGACGTACCAGAAATCACGCCATTTCCTGAAAAGGTCGCGGCTTAGACCCCAGGTTTCAAGCTGGAGATTAAAGTTCGACAACCTATGCCTGCAGGGCTAGGGAACGGCGACTGGAATTTTCAAGGGTTTTCTTGCTAGAGCGCAGTGTAAATTCTAGAAAGGCTTCGGCAATGACGGAAAGTTGTTTGCCTGCCAGGTGGGCAACATACCATTCCCGCTGAATCGGAAAATTCTCAACGTTTAAAACCGTTAGTTCCCCATTGGGTGGCTCTGTAATCAAGGTATGGCGCGACAAAACAGAAATCCCTAAACCACCGGCGATCGCCTGTTTGATCGCTTCATTTGAGCCAAGTTCGAGGCGCACCTGAACTTCGACATCATGCTCGGCAAAAAGTTTTTCAACCGCTAATCTTGTACCAGAACCCATTTCCCGCGAAATAAAATCGACACCGTGGAGCGCTGAAATGGGAATATTTTTTTGATTGGCGAGGGGATGGTCAGCACGGGCAACCACAACTAATGGATTATCTAAAAAGCCTTCGGAGTGGACTTCTAGATCATCGGGTAAATTGCTGAGGATATACAGATCGTCTTTATTGTCTGCCATACGATCGTGGAGCTTTTGGTGGTTAATCACCTGCAAGGACACATCGATATTAGGGTAGCTTTGGCAAAATTCCCCTAAAATTCGCGGCACAAAATATTTCGTCGTTGTAATTACGCCCAAGCGCAGTTGACCCCGCTTTGCCCCTTGGAGCGCCGCCAGTTTCATTTCAAAATTGTCTAATTGCTCAAACACATCTTGGCAAGTAGAGAGTAATTCCGTCCCGGCTTCGGTCAAATACAGTTTGCGTCCAATATGCTCAAACAAAGGCATCCCAATGGTTTGGGTTAACTGTTTGATTTGTCCTGAAACCGTAGGCTGGGTAATAGAAAGTTCAGCCGCAGCTTTTGTAAAACTGCCGTGGCGAGCTGCCGTTTCAAAGACTTTAAGCTGGTGCAGTGTCGCAGGAATCAAAAAAAATACCTATTTATCGGACTACAGTCTTCAGTGTAACCACAACATAGGTTTTGGTCAATGCTTTTCTATTGACCATAGCCTATAACCTATGGAAGCATGACGTTTCAGACAGTGGTGGCGATCGCCGTGGTTGTTTGTTGTTTCCTATCAAGCCCTAAACAATCCCCAAAATATTCGGAATAATAGAGATATGAATGTTTTTGTTTGGGGATAATTTTATGGTTGTTGCAGCTAACGATACTAAAACAATTCCGATGTTGCCGCAGTCAGCGCTACAGCAACAGTTGCGGGCCATTGTGAATCCCACCAAAATCCTTTCAGAACTCCAGGAACAGGGACCAGATTTGGTTTATATGCCTTCGGCGGGCTATGAAGAACCGTTAATTGCAGTGCATCATCCTGAGGCTCTTAAGCAGATGTTGGTGGATGATCAAAAGATTTTTACAGCGCCGGGAGAACTTAACGGCATTATGGAGCCGCTGACGGGTTCCCATTCTCTCCTCAATCTCAGCGGCGATCGCCACCGTCGGGCACGGAAGTTAATTATGCCGTCTTTCCACGGCGAGCGGATGTACAACTACGGCACGCTGATTCAGCAAATTATCCGCGAAGAAATTGAGAATTTAGAAGTCGGTAAACCCTTTTTGGCGGTAGAACTGACTCAACGCATCACTTTGCGCACCATCATTGAAGTGGTCTTTGGCATCAGAAGTGGCGATCGCTACGAACCGATTATTGAATTAACCAGAGGTATTCTCAGTCGCTTTCAGTCACCAATTTCCACAAGTTTTCTCTTTTTCTCAGTTCTACAAAAGGACTTTGGGGCATGGAGTCCGTGGGGCAGTTTTGTCCGGGCGCGGGAAGCTTTAGACGAACTGCTTTACGCCGAAATCAGCGATCGCCGAGCCAATCCCGATCCGAGTCGCACCGACATTTTGTCTCTACTGATTGCGGCACGGGACGAAGACGGTAACGCCATGACTCCGGTGGAGTTGCGGGATGAATTGATGGTCTTACTTTTTGCTGGACACGAAACCACGGCGATCGCCATGGCTTGGGCGATGTACTGGATGCACCACCAGCCAGAAATTTTACAAAAGGTGCGGGAAGAACTCAAAACCATTGACGATAATACCGACCCCATGGCAATTTATCGGTTGCCCTACCTGTCGGCAGTAGGCAATGAAACCCTCCGCATTAATCCCGTGGCGATGTTTACCTTTGCGCGGTTTGCAACCCAAGATACTCGCCTGTTAGATTATGAAATTCCCGCCGCAAGCATGTTGATGGGCTGTATTTACACTCTCCACCAACGGCAAGATTTGTATCCAAATCCGCGTGAATTTCGACCAGAGCGTTTTCTAGAGCGCAACTATACACCCTACGAATTTATGCCCTTCGGCGGCGGTGCGCGACGGTGTGTGGGCGAGGCGTTGGCACAATTTGAATTGCGTTTAGGTATTGCGGCCTTTGCGACCTATGGACAGTTTAAATTGGTCGATCAAAAGCCTGTCGTCGCAAAACGAAAAGGTCTTGTTTTGTCACCAGATACGGGTGTAAAAATGCGTTATCTCGGCAACTAACCTAACCGTAATCGTAATGAATTCAGCACGACTAAAACAGAACTGGTCGCCATAAATCCGGCGGCGACGGCGGGACTTAGAACCAAATCAAATTTTGGGAGTAAGAGGCCTGCTGCCATGGGAATTGCGACGAGGTTGTAGCCCAATGCCCACCAGAGATTTTGGCGAATCACGGCAACGGTGCGGCGGCTCAGATTGAGCATTGCCACCACATCAAGGAGGCGATCGCCCATCAACACAACGTCGGCGGTAGCGAGGGCAACATCAGTACTCCCAGACAGGGAAATTCCCACATCGGCGGTGGCCAGGGCAGGGGCATCGTTAATACCATCACCAACCATCGCAATGCCTTCTGTTGCTTGTTTTAGCTCTGTCAAAATTGTCGCTTTGTCAGTCGGCGAAACCCCTGCAAAATATCGCTTGATACTGAGCTTTTTCGCCAAGCGCTCAACAACAGCTTCTTGGTCACCGCTCAAGAGCACAACGTCTAAATTAGCTGCTTGTAAATCTTTAACAATTTTGTCGGCATCGGGACGTAATGGATCGGCGATCGCCACCATACCCACAACTTCACTATCAATGGCGATCGCCACCGAGGTAAAGCCTTCGTCCGACCATGTTTGAGCTTTTTGTGAAAAGGTTTCGGGAAAAGAGTTTGCTTCGGTTTGTAGCCAAGTTAAACTACCGATTTGAATTAGGCGATCGCCGATCATGCCGGACACGCCTTTTCCGAGAATTGTGTCTACTGTCTCTGGCTCTTGCAGATTTTCCGCTTGGGCAGCTTGGAGAAAAGCCTTGGCGTAAGGATGATTTGTGCGCTGTTCAATACTTGCCGCAAGATTTAGTAATGCTGTTTTGTCGTAATTTTCAGAACAAACTACATCAACAATTTCCGGTTTGCCTTGGGTCAATGTGCCCGTCTTATCAAAAACAATCGTTTTTAGGTGGCGCAAACGTTCCAAAATATCGCCGCCTTTAATCAAAATGCCCTGCTCTGCACCGATACCTATACCAACCAATAATGCTGTCGGTGTCGCTAATCCCAAAGCACAGGGACAAGCCACCACAAGAACGGCGATCGCCAACTTAAGGCTGAGCACTTCAGGGTTGATTGACTCTAAATCAAACCAAATTTTTGTGCCGATCAATTCCCAAAATAAAAACGTCACTGCGGCGATCACCATCACGCCATAGGCAAAATAGCCTGCCACTTGATCAGCTAATTTTTGCACTGGAGCTTTGCGGGTTTGAGCGGCTTCTACTGTCCGAATAATCTGCGATAAGACCGTATTTTGTGCTGTTTGACTAACCTGAACGATCACTGTCCCTAACTGGTTTAACGTGCCCGCTTTCACCACATCATTGAGGCTTTTGGCGATGGGAACCGCTTCCCCTGTCAACATCGACTCATCGACCGTCGTTTCGCCGCGAATGATTTCACCATCAACCGGAATATTTTCCCCCGGCAACACCCGCACCCATTCCCCGATTTGTACCTGAGCCACGGGAATAGTGACCTCATCCGTTTCGCCTTTATTGGCGCGACCCATTAGTCTTGCACCTCTGGGTTGGAGAGCCAACAAAGATTCCAACGCAGACATTGCCTTCAGGCGAGCGCCCCCTTCAAGGGTTCTTCCTAACAAAATAAAGCCCAGCAACATCACCGGCTCATCAAAAAAACATTCCCAGCCCAACTGTGGCATGGCCCACGCCACACAACTGGTGAGATAGGCACTCAATGTTCCCAAGCCAACGAGGGTATTCATATTGGCGTGACCTTTCACCAAGCCTGTCCAACCGTCCCGCAAAATCGGCATTCCCGGAATCAGCAACGCCAAAGTCGCCATACCCCAATGGAAACCCATTAAATTAAGCAAAGGAACTTTGATACCACCGAGGTGATGTAAGTGCCCCAATGTCGAGCCGACGAGCAATAAAACTGCCGTCCCCAATCGCCAATATTGTTCTTTCTGGCTACTTTCCCGTTTCGCTTGGTAATCTTCAAAGGTTTCTGTGTCCGTCGCCCTAGGCTGACTCGGAAAACCCATTGCCGTTAATTTATCGGCGATCGCCTCTGGTGCCACTTTTTCTTGCTCGTAGGACACCACCGCCACTTCAGTAATCAGATTGACCGTTGCAGCGAGAACACCAGATTGTTGCTTCAGTTGTCTTTCGACTGCCGCCACACAACCAGCACAACGCATGCCCTGCACATCGAGGGTTGTTGTTACCGTGTCATTGTTTGGGAGTACCGGAGATGAGGTCATAGGGTTACCGTTTTGCGCGAAAAGGCGATACTCCGAGTATGACGAAAATTTCGGCGAAAATTCAACTGCGCTGTTATTTCCCGAGCAAATCGACAAAAATCTTCAGACTATTCCGGAGCGAGCAAGTTAGGAGAGAAGTATATGAGTGGTAGATGCACCCTGATTGATGGTCTCGGCTTACACGCCGAGATTTTTTTTGCCAAAAATTTCAACCCCATTGCAACAGATACCAGAGGCACAAAAAAAGACTCCCACAAGAGGAGCCTAAAAAAGTTTTTTCATCAAGATTGCATTGATGCGATTGATTTAGAGGTCGCGAATCAAATTTTTTCTAGAAGAAAGGAATATTCGGAATAATTTTCTGGACTTCATTGATCAAGCGATTTTGTAATTCCCGCGTCAAAGTATCTGTCACCGCATTCAGAGCCGCCTGTGCAAAACTCGTTTGACCCGTTGCCGCGACATCAAACACACAACCATCTAGTAGCTCTTCCTCAACGCCCGCAGCCTGACAAGTATCAAGGGCATTTTGTACCTGTACTGGAGAAGCTTGGTTTAGCGTGAAAAATTGAGAGGGGAACTCGAAGTTTGTAAACGTAGCCGTAGACTGACCGGGAAGATAATCAAACAATGATTCTCCCTGTCGCACCCGCCAACTATCACCAAATTGACGGTAGAGATTGTCAAAATAGGCATCTTCTAGACGGCTAACAGGAATCACCGAGGGGAGGGCACGATCCAACACATTGGTCGCTACGCTATAGGTGGATTTCGCCGGCACGACAGTACCGTCCCGGCCCATCAAATCATCGTCAGGATCTTTGTTGTAATTCCCCAGTAGACCCATCATTTCGCGGCGGTGTTCTTTGCGAATGAGCGGCATGATATTTAAGAAGCGATCGCCTGCGACAGTGATGCTCCGAACTCGAATCTGGTCACCACTCGGCCAAATAATGCCATAATCGCCACTGCCCTGGCGTTGCACTTCCCCGTTACCTTCGAGGGCAATAGCGGAGTCTGCCATCTCTAACGGCGAACCATTGACCCACAGGGTCGTGTCATCATCCCCATCTACATAGATTGCGACGCGATCGCCACAAACATTCATAGCGACCGCAGTATTAAGGGAAAGGTTGTTGCGTTCCCGCACTCGTTCTTGCCTAGTCTGAACCTCAAAACTACCATCTTCAGATTTGCTGAGAATGTATTCTCCCAAGGTTTGAAAACTGTAATGGAAGCCGTCGTAGGTATTGATATGGGGATCACCGTAGCTACGACCTTGGCGGGCGTCATCTACCGTATCAGTATTGATTTCGCAGAACTCACCCTCATTAACCAAAGTTTGACTAGGGCTAGGGGGAGTAAATAGCAAAGTGAGACAAGTGCCACACAGGGCAATCAAGACCCAGCGTAGGGCACGTCGACGTTGCCGTAAGAAAGAAAATAAAGACATTTAGTAATGATAGAAATACTGACTACACAGAGCACATTTTGTTTTGGAACATTGCCACAGGATCAAATTGACCGCAGCGAAAGGTCGTGCTCAAACCCTTCATAGCCTAACTCTTCTAACGTTATCGCTATCTTCGTTTCCTTCACAGTCCCAGTGGTAATCTCAGGATCAAAATCCTACGGCAAATACCCCAGAGTCGACACAGCTTACTACGCAAATAATTGCTTCACCTTGGATACCTGACGATTTTTTAGCGCATTGATAATGTCGGTAAAGTGAGGGTAAATGTGACTAATTGAGATACTGGTTCCAGTTTCAAATCGCCACCGTGGGCACGGGCTATCTCCCGCGACAAACTTAGCCCCAATCCAAATCCCTCTACTTTACGATTGTGAGATGCGTCGCCCCGCTGAAATCTATCAAAAACCCGCTGGCGATCGCCGTCCTTTAGACCATTGGAAGTATTACTAATTTTGAGCAAAATCGTTTGCTTATTCTGAAAAGTTTCGATAGCAATAATGCCTTGGGAAATGTTGTATTTGATGGCATTGGTAATTAGATTTTGCAGAACTTGGGTAATGAGTTGGCGATCGCCTTTTAGTTGTAAATTTGGCGTAATTTTCAGTTTTAAATTTAGTTCTGGTGCCATGAGTTCAATATCTTCAGCTAGCTCCAAAACCAACTCAGAGAAATTGATTGTTTGGGATTGCAACTTCATTTGACCGGCATCGGCTAAAGATAAAAGCAACAATTTGCGGGTGATAGAACTGAGGCGACGAATTTCATCCAGTAAGCGCCCAAAGGTTTGTTGTTGCGGCGAACCTGCCGGGGCATTCTGCATAGCCTGCTCTAGCTCTCCCTGCAAAATGGCGAGGGGCGTTTTTAGTTCGTGGGCAGCATCACCACTAAACCGCGAAGCCTGTTGAAAGCTCCGCTCCAGACGCGCCATCATCTGGTTAAACACTTTTACGAGTTCCAAAAATTCCGTATCTAGTCCGGTCGTTGAAGCTCGCTGATCTAGCCCTTTTGCCGTCACTTTTTTCAGGGTGTTGGTAATCTTTTGCACAGACCCTAAGGCATTACTCGATAGCCACGACGCCCCCACCATGACCATCACCAAAGTTGAAGGAATGAGCAGCACAAAAATATTGCGAATGAGCGCCATCTCTTGATCGACGACTTCTAAATTGATGGCGATCGCCATCTGAACAAAGGGAGAAGAAACAGTGCCAATGCGCCATTTGCCAGTGGGTGTATTCCGGGTGGTCAAGTTACCAATTGTGACCAAATCTCTGAGGCGATCTAGGTTGGGAGGTCGTCGTGGATTATCTCGATTGGATGGGGGTGGACGGCGCGGATTTGTCAGCTCAGTGGGCAAGGGTTTTACAGGCGGGAAAGTAAGTTGGGTATTTAGCTCAGCTTCCCATCGGTCTGATTGATAAATAAGTTGTTGATTTGAGTCGTAAACCAGTAGCAAAGCCTCTGAGGCGACGCTATTTGTTAGGAGTAAATTCCGCGATTCTTCTAATGACTGCCACACCTCTTCCGAACGAGGAATCGCCGCATCTCTGATGAGCCTGGCTTGAATATCCTGGTCTAAATTTTCAGTTTTAGATTGGTAGAGCAACACATAAGAAATGCCCCCAAATCCCGACACAGCAACACTGGCCAGAAGTGCGGCAAACAGAGCAATACGAAGTCGAAAAGATGAGAGTTTCAATTATTTTTCACCCCCAAAATTAGGCGATCGCCTCGGGTTTACGAAAGCGATAGCCCACACCCCGTACACTTTCAATGCAACCTTTGCCCCCGACTTTGTCGAGTTTTTTGCGGATACGCTGCACGCAGACATCGACAATATTCGTATTGGGATTAAAGTCGTAGCCCCAGACATGTTCTAAAATTTGTGTCCGCGTAAACACCCGTCCCGGCGATCGCATTAAATACTCTAGAAAATTAAATTCCCGCGAAGTGAGTTCTACCGCTTTTTCATTGCACATCACCTCCCGTGCCAAACGATCCAGCTTTAAGGGTTCGACAATCAATATATTTTGGCGATCGCCTGACACCCTCCGAATTACTGCGTGGATACGGGCAATCAGCTCTTCTACAAAAAATGGCTTCGCAATATAGTCATCTGCACCGAGATTTAAACCATCAAGGCGATCATCCAGTTCATTGCGCGCTGTAAGGAGAATTACCGGAGTTTGGCTGCCTGCTTTACGAATACCCTTGAGAATTGCCAGCCCGTCTTTTCCCGGAACCATAATATCCAGCACGATCACATCGTAATCTTGGTACAGCGCCCGGTCATAGCCGTCGTTGCCATTGTCACAATAGTCCACAACAAAACCCTGTTCTTTGAGGCCAGTCCGAACAAATTCGGCAATTTTTATTTCATCTTCGACGTAGAGGACATGCATAAAAAACGTTGGTGCTGTAATCCTTTCATCTTAGATTTTTTATCTCTCCCGCTAAATTACAAATCTGTAATGAAAGGGGACATTAATCTGTAATTTTTGTGGTGCTCAATAGGGATTGTAGACAACAACAAGGTTCTCAAACATGATTAATTTCCGCCGTACATTACTCCTCATCGCCACACCCCTCGTTATCGGTTCTGTCGGGTTTGTTAGCGCCAATCGCGCCACCGCCCAAGCTGATGTCAATGTGAAACAAGAACAAACTGAAAAAATGGGTGGCAGAAAACATCAACGTCCTGATTTTGCTGCTGCGGCTACCGAACTCGGCGTTACTGAAGAAGCCCTTAAAACTGCTCTCGGTGTGCCAGAAACTCGCCCCGAAAATGGTCAACGCCCTCCTCGTCCTGACTTCGAAGCTGCTGCGAACGAGCTAGGTGTAACGGAAGAAGCCCTCAAGCAAGCCCTCGGTGTACCTCGTAATCGTCCAGATCTTGACGCCGCCGCAACTCAGCTTGGCATTACAAAAACAGAACTTAAAACGGCTCTCGGTTTACCGGAAACTCGTCCTGAAAATGGCCAACGTCCTCCTCGCCCAGATCTTGCCGCTGCGGCAACTCAACTTGGGATCACTGAAGCAGAACTTAAGGAAGCTCTTGGTATTCCTGAAGGCGGTTTTCAGAGAGGTCAGCGACAATCACAGGAATAAGCATAGTTTCGAGCTAGCGCTGTTCCCTAAAGAGACTTTGCTACTCAAACTCTCACACCATGGTTAAGTTCGAGGCGATCAATTTAGGCGATCGCCTTTTTTCTGTTTGAAAGAATGATCTTGCATCACAAGAAAATTATTCAGCGATAGGATTGGGGAAAGTGTAATTTGATGTGAATATGACGGATTCCGCGTCTCCAGACAATAAGCCACCCAAGAAGAACTATCGTGCTGAACGGCACAAGCTAATGCGAAAGATTGCATTGTTTCTGGGCTTACCGGGGTCTGGAACGGGTTTGGTTTTTGCGATTAATCTCATCACGTCTGGGAATCTTTGGCTAGGAATTGCCTTATTGTTTGCGAGTGTAGGGCTGGCGTTTCTCGCGATTTTCTGGAAGGCAACGACGGAATTTAGTGAAAGTATTCTCGATGAAATTGAACGGCGACTCGATACGAAAACAAAGTCTGCGGCAATTTGGGTCGTCGATGGTTTAGAGAATTTTGTGACAGGAATTGTTTGGCGCTTTACGTCGAAGTTTCGGTTGGAATATTACAAGCAACTGGATTTCGTCACGCGGAACTATGAAACGAAGGGACTAAAAACGAAGGGGGCATTTAATCTCGATCTGGAAAAGGTATTTGTACCGCTGGAAATTGCGCCGGAAAGTCCCCAGAAGGCAACGGCGGATATTGTGCCGCGCAACCCGCTCAAGGATGGTCGGGATATTTGGGATTTTCTAGTATCGATGTTTGCCACAGCATCTCGGACGCGGAGTATTGCGATCCTTGGTGCGCCGGGTTCTGGAAAAACTACTCTCTTGCGTTATGTCACCTATACCTATGCAAAGCGACAACAACGAAAGCACCACCGTAAGGCTCCGGATTTAGTACCGTTTTTGATTTATCTGCGGGATCTATTTCGGCAGGATCAAACGCCACCGGATTTTCAGACTTTATCGTTATTGGATCTATTGCTTCAGCAGAAACCTATCGCTAAGCTCAAGCCTGCCCGTCAGGAAGTCAAATGGTTACGGCAGCAGCTTACGAATGGTACGGCGCTGGTGATGGTGGATGGTCTGGATGAAGTGCCAGAAGACCAGCGGCAAATTGTGGGGGAATGGCTAGATCAACAAATTGCGGACTATCCGGATGCGGCGTTTTTGCTCACGTCTCGTCCCTATGGCTACAAGCATAATCCTCTAGAAAATATTGAGGTGGTTTTAGAAGCGCAACCATTTACCCAGTCCCAACGGCGGCAATTTATTGAGAATTGGTATCTGCAACGGGAAATCGCAGCTCAACTAGGTGTTGATGATGAAGGGGTGCGAGATAAGGCACGGGAAGAATCAGAAGATCTAATTGCTCGAATTGAGGCGAACCGGAATATTGCGACAATTGCCAGAAATCCCCTGTTACTGACGATGATTGCGACAGTACATTGCTACCGAGAAGCATTACCTGGTGGTCGGGTGGAACTCTATGATGAGATTTGTGATGTGCTTTTGGGTAAACGACAGGAAGCAAAAAAGATTTTTGATCCGCTGAAAGTTAAGCAAAAGAAGTCGGTATTGCAGGTGTTGGCTCTGGAACTGATGAAGGCGGAAAAGTTGGAGTTTCGGGTGCACGAAGCGGAACAGTGGATTGCGGAACGGTTAGCGAATGTGGCTCAGTCGCAAATGTCTACGGCGGAATTTTTGCAACTCATCAAAGATCAGGTGGGGTTAATCGTTGAGAAGGAACAGCATATCTATGCGTTTGCCCACAAAACATTTCAGGAGTATCTCGCAGCGGTACAGATTGAAAAAAATCAGCAGATTGGTATTCTCACAGTCAACATAGGCCAAGAATGGTGGGCAGAAACAACTCGTCTTTTTGCAGTGATTAGTGAGGATGCAACTTTACTGATCACTCAGGCTCTTCAGGTTAATACGGTTGAGGCTTTACAGTTAGCCACAGACTGTTTGGATGCTAGTCTAAATATTGATAGAGCGGTGCGGCGACAGTTTGAACATAAGATTGAGGTGAGTTTACAATCGGAAGACATCGTTGATTTTATTCTGGCAGCTCAGTTTTTAATTAATCAGCGATTAGCTAAAGAATTTGTCTTTTTAGCAGAAGGATTAGAGCAGGATACTTCTTATATTACAAATGCAGAATACCAGTTTTTTCATCTAGAGGTATACAACAGAAAAGCAACCTTCGTTAAACAACCTCAAGTAACAAAGACAGGGTTCTCAAAAGATAATTTACACAAATTTTGTGCTTGGTTGAGTTGGAAAAATGCAGGTGTTTTAAAACAGGAAGGCATTGCTTATTTGCCTACTGGAGTTCATCCGGATTTAGAGAGAAATAAGTCTGAAGATTTGTCTTTGCTTACAGATGGAAAACTCAAATTAATTCGCTATAAATTACCAGAAAGATATAGTAAATTAGCATTTTGTTTAGCGACGAGAGCGTGGCGAGAAGCAGATCAAGAGACATGGAATGTGATGCTTAAGGTCGCAAAGTGTGAGTCAAAAGGTTATTTGAATATTGAAGATATTGAACAGTTCCCCTGTGAAGATCTACAAATGATCGATCAGTTGTGGATCTGGTATAGTAGCGGCAAATTTGGGTTCAGTGTGCAAAAGCAAATATGGCTTGACTGTGGCGGTACTCCCGGCAAGTATAAATATGAGTCTTATAAAGAATTTGCGACTAGGGTGCAATGGTATTCAGATATATGGTTAAACTACGGGGAACTAGAATTTGGTAATGATTTAAGAGGGCATCTTCCATATAAACAAGTTCGGCATGGACGCAAAATGAGAAAGACCTCTGAATTCGACAATCAAGCTGCGATGAGTCTCTTTTCTCGTATGGAGCATTGCACACTATAATCCGTAAATCACTAGAACATCACACTTGTCAATATCTTGCATTTAGTGAATTGTAATTTGTAAGTTGGGTAGCGGTGGTATTGATTACTCCCGCATACCAAAAGGTTTTCATTCGCCAAAACCCACGCGATTTTTAATTTATCGTATTCGTTCGATACTTTAAAACAAATGCGTTTCAACGGATATAAAGATTGTGGATTTGTTCACGCAATATTTGCCATTGCTACACATCCTACTTTTTTCTACCAAATGAGAATATCAAAAGTTTTATCATTAATGATTTTGATTGTTTTTCCTGAAATTTTAATCATAAATAGGTCTTTTTTTCTATGAATAACAATCCGCACCTTGATTAACTTCAGTCCCTATCACAGATTTTTCACTAAAAACATCGATTTTTTTTGATGTTATCGAGTTTCATTGATTTAACATTTATTTCAAGCAAAAAAGCTCTAATTTTTTAAGTTTTTAGAGACCTCTCATCGAGTTTTCAGAATTTGCCGCGATGATTAAGAGTGAGTTAAAGCAAATTTGGAAGACATCACTATGGGATGGCTTAAGAAAACATTTTTAGTCACGGGTTTAAGTCTTAGTTTGATAGCTTGTGGGCAGTCGGAAACAACGGAACAAACAAAATTAGTTTTAACGGGATCAAGTACCGTTGCGCCCCTCGCCAATGAACTGGGAAAAAAGTTTGAAGCAGCCAATCCCGGCATCCGCGTGGATGTGCAAACAGGTGGTTCGTCCCGTGGCTTTTCTGATGCGGCGGAAGGGTTAAATGATTTGGGCATGGTGTCCCGCGACCTGAAGCCTGAGGAGAAAACTGAGTTTCAGGATTGGGCGATCGCCAAGGATGGGTTAGCGATGATTGTCCATGCGGATAATCCCATTGAGACTTTAGACAATGAAGAAGTCGCTGCAATTTTCCTTGATGCAGAAAATAACTGGCAGAGCTTAGGCGGTAACGACGGTCAAATTACCGTGGTAAATAAAGCCGAAGGGCGCTCAACGCTGGAGTTATTTTTAGACCACTTTGAGCTAGATAATTCTGAAATTCAGGCGGATGTGGTGATTGGCGATAATCAGCAGGGCATTAAAACTGTGGCGGGAAATCCTAATGCCATTGGCTACGTTTCTATCGGGGCGGCAGAGCAAGAAATTGCGGCGGGCACACCCATTAAACTCGTGGCGATGGATGGGGTGATTGCCTCCACAGAGAATATTCAAAATGGTTCTTTTCCCCTCGCCCGCACCCTCAATTTGGTGAGCCAAGACCAACCCTCCGAATTAGCCCAAGACTTTATCCAATTTGCGCGATCGCCGGAAGCCTATGACGTGGTTAAAGCCCAAAGTCTCGTCCCCCTCGATGTCCACACGGCTCAATCTCAAACGAAACAACCACAATCTTAATAGCGACAAAATTCTGCTGTGGGTATTGCGCGGCACAGGATTGATTTCAGGAATTTTGGTGTTGCTGATTTTGCTGTTTTTGCTGCGCGAATCCTTCCCCATTTTCCGAAGCTATGGCGTAACTGCATTTTTCAATGATGAACGTTGGCAACCCACTGCGGGACAGTTCAACATTTTGCCGATGATTCTTGGAACTCTATGGACAACTGTCGGGGCGATCGCCGTTGCCTTGCCGTTAGGGATTTTGTCGGCAATTTTCTGTCAGTTTTATGCGCCAAAATTTCTTGCAAATTTATATCGTCGTCTATTGGAATTACTCGCCGGGATTCCGTCAGTGGTCTACGGATTTTGGGGTTTGGTCGTGCTTGTGCCCCTAATTAATCAGGTGCGATCGCCGGGAACCAGTCTTCTAGCTGGCGTTGTAATTTTGGCGTTAATGATTTTGCCGACAGTAGCGCTAATTGCCGATGCAAGTTTGGGTAAAGTGCCGACTAGCTATCTCTGCGGTGCAAAGGCATTAGGAATTTCGCGATGGGGTATGGTGTGGGGCGTGGCAGTTCCGGCCGCGAAATCGGGTTTAGTGACGGCGGGCATTTTGGCGACAGGTCGCGCTTTAGGAGAAACGATGGCGGTGCTGATGGTCTGCGGCAATGTCGTTAAAGCACCCATGAGTGTCTTCGATCCGGTGCGTACCCTCACTGCCAATATTGCTCTCGAAATGGCCTATGCCCTCGACGATCATCGGGCAGCTTTATTTGTCAGCGGTCTATGTTTGATGGCGGTTGTCATGGTTTTAATTTTGGTGGCTGATTGGGTTGTTACCGAGGAAAAAATTCATGGCTAATCTGCGGTGGGGTGATCGCCTATTCTCTCTATTTATTTGGTTAATCCCCCTAGGCATTACAGGTCTTTTTGTCTGGATTATTGGCGACATTTTCTGTCATGGTCTTGGACAAATTAATTGGCAATTTTTAACCGCTGCACCGCTTGATTCTGGTCGAGATGGGGGCATTGCGCCTATTCTTATTTCGACTGTTTATATCCTGCTTATTTGTATGGGTGTGTCGTTGCCGTTAGGAGTGGGCACAGCGATTCTTCTCGCGGAATTTAGTGATGCTGATTCAAACTTTGGCCGACTCATTCGCCGTAGTTTAGATATTCTTGCCGGAGTGCCATCTATCGTGTTTGGACTATTCGGCAATGCTCTGTTTGTGAAAGTATTTGGGTTTGGTTTTTCAATTTTGGCGGGCGGCTTAACCCTTGCCTGCATGGTTTTACCGCTGCTCATTCGCTCGACTGAAGAAGGGTTGCGGGCTGTTCCTCGCTCCTATCGCCTCAGTTCTGCTTCCCTCGGCATTTCCCAAACAAAAACCTTGTGGCATTTGGTTCTTCCGGCAGCAATTCCCGGTTTAGTGGTGGGATTTACCCTAGGTCTCGGACGGGCGATCGCCGAAACGGCAGCGCTCATTTTTACCAGTGGCTATGTAGATCGGATGCCGACGTCGTGGCTCGATTCGGGGCGCAGTTTGTCGATTCATATTTATGATTTGGCGATGAATATTTCCAATGGCAATGCCAATGCCTACGGCACAGCAACGATTCTGATTTTGCTACTTTTACTGATTAACGGCGGCACAAGTTTACTGGGTAATTATTGGATGCGCCGTCATCTAAACTTTTAAAATTATTTTGATCGAAAATCTCCTATGACTACGCTGCAACCTTCCTCAAAAAGAATTCAACATCCAGTGTCGATGCGCACAGAAAGATTGAGTTTAAGGTATGGCGAAAAAATAGCATTTCAAGATATTTCCCTCAACATTCACGCTCAAAAAATCACAGCGATCGTTGGGCCATCGGGATCAGGGAAAAGTAGCTTTTTAAACTGTCTGAATCGCTTAACCGATCTCACCCCAAACTGTTCTGTTTCTGGTAAGGCATATCTGGCAGGACAAAATATTTTTGACCCAAAGCTTGATGTAATTGCGCTACGCCGTCGAGTGGGAATGTTGTTTCAGCAACCTAATCCTTTCCCCTTTTCAATCTACAAAAATCTGGCATTTCCATTGCGCGAATATGGATGCAAAAATCGCGGAGAAATTGACTATCGCATCGAGTCCAGCTTGCAAGCGGTGGGGTTGTGGGATGAAGTGAAAGATTGCCTTAAGCGTAGTGCTCTACGATTATCCGGTGGGCAACAACAGCGGCTGTGTCTTGCCCGTACCCTAGCCCTCAAACCAGAGGTGATTCTAATGGATGAACCTTGCAGCGCCCTTGATCCCATTTCGACTCAAGTCATTGAAGATTTGATTCAGGAGTTGGGCGATCGCCACACCATTGTTATCGTGACTCACAATCTCGCCCAAGCGAAACGGATTTCCCAGCAAACGGCACTTTTCTGGACACAAGATAATTGCGGAAAATTAATCGAAGTCGCACCCACAAAACAATTTTTTGATCAGCCAAAACATCCTCTTACCCAAGCCTATGTGAGTGGTTTACAGGGTTGAGCATTCCCCAAATTTCAAAAATTTTGCCGCAGCAAATCCTGCACGATCGCCTGACTTTCAGCGAGAGGGAGTGCCGTGTATTTACCGTCTTCCGTCTTTTGTACCAGAGGGCGATCGCCGCCAAAATTCTCCATCACTTTGAGAGTATTGGCGATATCAAAATTAATCTCAGAATTCCATTTTTCGTAAAACCAACGCTCGATTTGTTGGTCTAAAGTTGCCGCATCCAAAGGTTCACCGTGTTTAAGCAGAAATGAATAAACAAGGAAAATTTCTTTGCATTCTTCTTCCTCCGCCGCATCAACAAGAAGCTGTACTACACCAAATTGATTAGCAAGATTCCGGAAAAACAAGGTGTCTGTTACTTCCTTTTGAAACTTGAGATATTTAAATTTGTAGGTTGCGTATTGTCGTGCCGCAAAGCCACCACAACCGATGAGGACTGACATCATTGCCACTAAAACGGGCATCACTTCATTGATTTCTTCTGACTGGATTTGTATAAAATTCAAGTCGATTTTTAAATACCCAAACAGCACAAATAAAATGACGCTCACAATCAAAGTGAACTGCGGAATAATTTTAAAGACTGTCGGCACACCCGCGGCGATCGCCGGAATCCAAAATAGTAGTTTATCGCGAAGCAGCATACTCACTTCGACATTGGGAAAAATAAATTCAATATCTTTTTTTTGGATATTTTTGTATAGGGAAATGTAGATTTTTCCCGGCTTAAATGACAGCTTATTAATGTCAATATTTTTACGCTTAAAATAATCTGCCGACTTAAACTGAACGAGCAACACTACCCGTTCGTAGATATCAATATCCTTTTTGACTTCTCGGAAAAACTTTTTCTCTTTAATTTCCTGAAAAATATCGCCCTGACAATAGCAAGTCACGTCAACAAAATCGTCGAAATTGACATCTGTTTTCAGAGAAATCAAAGACTCCGTTGCGAAAGCTTCCTGTAGCGTTTGTTTCGAGAGGGAGAAAAAATTTGCTTGCTCCAGAAGCTGACTAAATTTCTGAATAAAAGCCTCAGCCGTTTTTGCATCGCCCTCACCATAGTCAACATCCTCTGGGTCAAAAGATAAATATTGAACCTTAAGGGACTCAGTGCTGTGGTGATATTTGAGATGATAAAAGAGCGATAAACTTTTGCAAAACTCTCGAAAAACCTGTGCATCTTGGGTTGTAGCGGCAAGCTCTTCAAAACAGGCTTCTAAAAGAACGTGGCGGGGAAAAGGAATAAAAGATTCGAGCGCAATCATCGTCTAGCAGCGATAGGCATGTAGCGCCCTCACTCTACCACTTCAGGACAGCAGCATCGACTCCCTCTTCACGACGTGTCTTACTATCCTTCTCAAACCACGCAATTATCTGCTTGTAATCCAGTTCCTCAACAGCACAACCCCGGTCTTCTGCAATAATCACCAGTAATCGATGGGACGAGATTGTTAATCGTGCCAAGAACTTTTCAGGACTAGACAGCAACGCTGCATCAACATCTAAAGACTCGTCTTCCGTTAAAAATTGGGGCTGATTCATAAAGTGAGATAGTTACCGAATTTCCTGACAATTATATCAAGTTAAGTTTCTCTGCTTCAGAAAGTCAGGCGATCGCCAAGGGCTTAGCTTTAAAAGATTTCGCAGAGAATTCCATAGCAAACATTAGACAATCACCTCAGTCTTACAATAGCGATTTCGTTAATAGTCACCCCATTAATGCTTTAAAACGTGATCGCAAACTCTTGAGATTAGGGGAGAGGACGTAGAGACTCGGAGATGGCGATCGCCTCATCAGTAGCGACATTATTGCACTCCGAATAGCCGTCATAAATACCAGCACCAACGAAGCGATAGTAGCCCATACCTTGTCCGAGCCAATTACCCAGCAACGTTGGGATGACTGATTCGCCATACAGACCTTCTTCAATCGTGTCCCGCCCATACATCTCATGGTTTACAACGTATGATCTATCGCCAGACGGTAGACCGCCAATACCGTCATTGGTGCCTTCGATCGTTAGACACAACACTTCCAAGCTTTCTTCATTGAGACCTTCATAAAGGATGCGGTAAGTCATGCCACCCCAGTCACTAAACTCCAGTTCTAGCTGACTGAAATACATATAGTTAGGCATGTAGGTAGGAATCGCAACAGGCATATCCAAGGTTTGGAGGACTTCAAGCCCTGCTTCAGGAATGCCAGAAGCTTCCGACAGATAATCGAGTTGGGCAGGAGTTTGGGCGATCGCCTTAGTTGAGACTGCACCAGCCATTACACAGCCTGCTAAAAGACCAATCGCGAGCTTATTCGTTCCCATAGAATTTATTCTGCCTGAAATGTTGCTATCTCTAATCTAAAACAAATTAAATGGCGATCGCTCCGGGAAAATACCGAAGAAATAATCCCAGTGAAAATCAAGCTAAAATTCAGCCGCATCAATCGGATATAAAGTCGCTTCGGTCGGAAAAGTTTCGTTGAGAATACCTTCCGCTTCGAGCACCTTAAATACCAAAGTATTATTCGTAGCAGTTAGTTCAGCCTTCCCAATTACAGTGCCACTTGCGTCAGAAATATCTACCGTGCCCTGCTCCCCACTAAACTCTCCCGCAATCGACAAAGTTGGCGACTGATCCTCCCCCGCCTGATTAAAACTTTGCAGCTCACCCGACAGTGCTGTGCCATCAGCTTTTAGGATAATGTCTACCAAATATTCCGCTGTCACATCCTTTTCCGACGACCAAAACCCAGTAAAACCATCCGTTATTGGCGAGCTATTCGGCAACGTTTCTAGAGCTGGAGGTTCGTCTGATGTGGCAGTAGATGCTGGCGTTTCAACCGTTGGAGTCGAGCTAGAAGATTGCTCCTTTGGCGGAAAAACCTTATCCCAGTTCGCAAATAATGAAGCGCCTAACGTCCCAAATACCGTAATCGCCGCCACAATAATCGCTGTTTGAGAATTATTTTTATCTGCACCCATCGTTTACCGCCTATCCAAGTAGAAATATTTAACAATCAAGGTTACTGCATTATTTCATGTAAATTCGTGGAGGTTACAAGCATCGTCATAGAGGCATATATCTCCTAAATTTTCCGCCACGTTTTTCACTAATTTTTCAAATGTTTCTCGCAATAACATGTTCATAATACTGGCAGCAAAAAAATCACCGCTCATCAATTAATAGCAAGAGGGGAATATTCACACAAAAGTCAATGTAGTAATTTCAAAAAAACAAATAACTCACTGTATTAAAATAACAAACGCCTCATAAATAAACCGTCAGATCAAATATTGGAGTGGCATATAAACCTCGATCTAAATTCTATTCTGAACGCGTTCAAGTTTGCGCTCAAAGGTGGAGATACTATCACCAGATAAAATCTCTTTTCGAACTCCAATTAATTGCAAAATATATCCCACTGCCGCATTAAAATCTCGTATTAACTGTTCATCTGTAGAACTAAAAGAGGCCATAAAACATTCTGGCGCAGCCTCTTTCTCCGGGAACTGCTCTAAAACCAGTTCTTCATATCCACGACGAATTTTATTTACGAGTTGAATGACCCCTAGTAACCTGCCATCTGACGAAATAATCGGCATACAAAGCAAACTACACGTCCGGTAACGGGTCATCTTGTCCGTTCGTTTAGCTTTGCGGCTTGCAGGTTCATCTTTATATAAATCGAATTTAATATTATCTAACTTAGTATCAGATAAGTAATTATCGACATTATCCTCAAGACGATCAATTGCTCTTTGTGCTGCTTTTCCTACATATCCTTCACCAATAGTTGCAGTAATCGTATTTACCTCTCCTTTTGCATTAGTAATGTTGGCAAAAAGTGCTTCCGTATCTTTAGGATCAACAATCCAAAGAGTACTTCTATGGGCGTTCACTAATTCTTGAGCGGCTGTCATCACTTGCTCTAGAGGTAAGGCACTATTAGCACTAATTACTGTTTCTTTTGCACGACGAAGTTTCTCGGAGTCACGATACTTTTTGATAGGCCGATATACATCGATAAAAGCTTCAATAAGTTGAGTGGTTGAAATCTTATGCTCATAATTAAAATAGTCAACATCGTCAATATTAAAACCGTCTGAATCGATAGCTTGTTGCTCAACAGTATCTACTGAAGCAAACTCAGGCTTTAGTTTATTTAAGAATTCAATTACAGCTATTAACTTATTCCCTTTTCGGATTGGAAGACAAAGCTTATTGAAGATTGGATATTTTTGAAATATTCCATTTTTAAATTGCTTTAAATATAAATCACTTGTGGGAGCATCTATGAGATTTTTGATGATGTGAGAATCTGCCTCAAGAGCAGCTATTCCAATATCTTCAACACCAATAGGTAAACTTATTTCAAATGGTTCACCAGTTTCTGGTTTCGCAACGACAGACCATAATTCATCAACATCTGTATCAACAAAATAAATACGTGCTGTATGGGCATTTAAGAATCCTCCCGACAACTGTGCCGTTGCACTTAACAACTGGAATGAATGGTCATACTGCTCATTAATTAGAGGTTGTCTCGCACTTTCGATGGCACTAGCGACTTGTTCATTAAATTTTTTCAGTCTTTTCTCATCTTCCGAGAGAAAATTCGCTCTGAAATGCGGAGGGGCTGTGCCCTCATAATTGTTATAGTCTTTGTATTGACTTTGATTACGGCGCTTGTTTAGAAGTTGAGTAACACCAATAAGTTTTTTGTTTGTATCAAATACAGGCATGCAGAGTAAACTGCAGGTTCTGTAACCAGTTTTTTTATCTGTTTCTTGAGATTTTCCAGATTGAGGATGATTATATAAATCAAAGGGAATATTCAGAGTTTGCTGGGTCTTAGCTACTTTTCCGGCAAAACCTTGGCCTACTCGAACATAGATTTTTCTCCAGTTATTGTCTTGATCCAGAATTTCAGCTTGTAAAGTCTCTCCTTTACGGTCAAGCAACCAAAAAGTTCCTCGATCAGCATTGGTGATTTTTTGTGCCTCATCAATAACATTTCGAAGAAGCTCTTCTAGGCTTTGATTCTTTTTGTTTAGGTTTAAAGTTGCACTCGAAAAATTAACAATGGACTGTAGCTTATTGAATTGCTGATAATAACTTTGATAAAGATCGAGTGTTAATTGAATTTCAGGTATATATTGTTCAAACTTTTTTTGATCATCAGGAGAAAAACCTTGTATATCAATATCTTTTTTCTCAACTTTGCCTGTAGGGTCAAACGTAAATGTAGAGGATGATTGGTATTTAAGCTTATTTAAAAATTGGAATACAGCTATTAGTTCACGATCTTCATTCAACAAAGGAACAGTCAACATTGAATAGGTACGATAACCAGTACGCTCATCCTGTGCTTTGATTTCTTTCGCGTCGTCAGCCTTTTCGTAAGCATCAAACGGAATTGAAATGATCTGTTTAGTTACGGCAACCTGACCCGATACACCTTCTCCAAAAGGTACTCGAATCTCTGACGAGAGATCTCCTTGGGCAACAATCGACCATAATTCCGGAGGAGAGTCTGTCGCTTCATCCGGCTCAGTTAAGAAATAAACAGTTGTACGATGAGCATCAAGTAAACTGCCGATTTGAAAACTGATGTGAGTTAAGGCACTATGCTGTAGTTCAAACATCTCCCGAAACCATAAGTTCCATTGCGGATCGGTAATATTTTCTGGTGCCTCTTTAAATTTTTTATTTAAATCTACTAAGATACCTGAAAAATTTATCTGCGGTGAAACTGACTGGCTTCTCGTATTAACTGTATTGATACTTTGTAAGTTAGAAGAATTATCATGTGGATTGCTAATAATGCTGGATACAAGAGCCGTTGGAATATTTTCTGTCCAGATCCTTGATACAGCATTAATTGAAATAGCAAGACCAACTTCCCCTTTGCGATCTATTTGGATAGCCACAATGCCTAAAACATTGCCGTTAATATCAATTACTGGGGAACCGCTATATCCACTTCTTAATAAACCGTAGTCATCCAGATAATCTATACCTTCAATTTTCAAATCCCAAGTGTCTACTCTCTGCCCGCCATGAACAGTTAATTCCGATTTCTGTCCCAGTTTTCCTAACAGTGATCTCAACAAGACAGAGGAATCCACTTCGGAATAACCTAGAATTTTTATTGCACAACCATCTAATTTATCTGAAGTT
>CAZXBK010000026.1:25661-29456 GCA_964638765.1 uncultured Synechococcus sp.
CAAGGAAAAGGGGACAAAGAAAAATAAACTGAGATCGAGAGAGACGGTTTCTTTTCCAATCCCTCTACTTCTAAAACAGCGAGATCAATAGCACGCTGTTTGATACTCTGAGTTAAATCCAAGCCTGGTATCGCTCCTGAAGCGACTACTTTCGCAGGGCAGTTCTCGACAGAAATATTATCGAATCCTCCTACATCTCTAATGACATGTAGACACGTGAGGACATAGGCTTTATCTACATCGCTATACACAATGAAGCCTGTGCCAAAAGGATTTCGTTTCTTGATATCAGGATTTTGGCTCTCAATCAAAACGATAGATTGGTTGACAGAATCGAAATCGCTCATTGGAAATATCCTATTTTGGCTTCAGCACTAACTTCACAGTAAGGTTGGCATTGGCTTTTGCCTTAGTAATGTAGAGATTTCCTTCCCCTTCAAAACTAAAGCCCAACTCTACTTCTGCTTGGTCAACTTTCATCTCTTTGTTGAGTTCTTTAAAAGTCTCTGTTATGGGTCGACATATACTAATCAATGTTGGCTTGATGTCATCTAATGTTTTCTGAACTTTTTCAGAAAAACGGTTAGATATTTCTTTGGCTTGATCATCACTGACTTCAACTTCAATTAGAGTGCCGTCTTCAAATTCGATGAGTTTAGTTGACATGATCTAGGGATTTATAAATTAATAATATGTAGTAGATAATACATAATTAACTCGTTAATTTTTGGTTTACAAAAAAATATTTTCTTTGAGGAATAATGACAGGGTCCTCGCTGAATATCGAAAAATGCTAGAGATATAAATGAATTTGAGTTAGTTGCTTAATCTCTATCTATTTTGATGTGATTTGTATCTGTTCTGTAAAAAGTTTTTAATTACCCAGTAATTCTAGATTATCTGGACAAGGCAAGCTGCGAAGTGATTTTGATCAATATCAAGGATGATCTTTTTTTATTCACGACTTTGATTAGCTCTTGATTGATGTCATTAGATTTTGAGATGCTTTGGAAAGCTTAAGGATATATATTTAAGTATTGACTTATTCGATGGGCATTAGCCGAATATACTGAAAAAAATAGCTTTTCAAATAAGCTCTAATTGGGCTTTAATTCAGCAAAACGCAATTTCGCTGAACGCGCCCGTGGATTATTTTGGACTTCTTCCGCTGTTGCCATAATTGGTTTCTTGGTGATGACTCGCAGCAAATCGTGACCGCGAAAAGTATTTTTAACGATGCGATCTTCGAGACTGTGAAAACTAATAATACCGATTTTGCCGCCGGAATTTAGCCATTGAGGCGCATGATTCAGCAAACTTTTGAGTGCATCAAGCTCACCATTGACTGCAATGCGCAGCGCCTGAAACACTTTGGTTGCCGGGTGAAGCCGACCTTTGCGAGCTTTCGGGTGATAGGTGTAGAAAACAATATTTTCTAGCTCTTTTGTTGTGTGAATCGGTCTTTGGTCAACGATCTTTTTTGCAATCTTTCGCGCTAAATGTTCTTCGCCATATTCATAGAAAATATCTGCTAAGTCTTTTTCGCTGTAACGGTTAACGATATCCGCTGCCGACAAATCCTGCCGTTGATCCATCCGCATATCGAGCGGTGCATCCATCCGAAAACTAAAACCGCGATCGCCCTGATCAAACTGCGCCGAACTCACACCTAAATCTGCAATAATCCCGTCAAACTTTTCCCCCCGTGGATCAAACTCCGCAAAATTACTCCGCACAATCGTCAGGCGATCGCCAAATTCTTTAAGCCGCTCTGACGCAGCCTCAATGGCCATGGCATCTCGATCTACTGAGGTAACTCTACAGGTCGGCGATCGCTGCAATATCAATTCCGTATGACCACCACCACCGAGCGTCACATCCAGATAACGCCCATCATCACGAATTCCTAGCCCATCGACTAGCTCCTCGCGCAATACCGAAATATGAACAAACTCTTCTGCCATAATGCCCGTTGCCTAAAAATTAAAAGTCCCCCTTTCAAAGGGGGATTTAGGGGGATCTTCACTCAACCATCAAACGAAAAAGTCGAGAAATAGAAATTACATACCCATAATTTCATAACCAGAATCCACATATAGGATTTGACCCGTCATGCCACTCGACAAATCACTACAGAGGAATGCCGCCGTATTACCCACCTCAGTCTGAGTTACAGTACGACGTAAAGGCGCAGTCGCCTCCACGTGGTGAATCATATCGAGAATGCCACCAACCGCAGAAGAAGCCAATGTCCGAATTGGGCCAGCCGAAATACCATTAACGCGAATATTGCTGGGGCCTAGATCTGCTGCGAGGTAACGCACACTCATTTCTAGCGCAGACTTTGCCACACCCATCACATTGTAGTTAGGAATAACCTTCACACCGCCGAGGTAAGTCATTGTGACGATCGCCCCACCATCCGTCATGACTTCCTTTGCGCCCCGTGCCAAACGAGTCAAAGAATAGGAACTAATATCAAGGGCAGTCTGGAAACCCGCGCGGGAAGTATCGCTAAACTCACCCGTTAAATCTTCGCGGTGGGCAAAAGCCAAGCAGTGAATGAGGATATCGAGCTTCCCCCAGTCCTTTTTGACCGCTTCAAAAACTTGATCCACCTGCTCATCATCCTGCACATTACAGGGAAGGAAGAGGCTTGGGTTTAAAGGCTCGACTAACTTGCCAACTTTTTTCTCAAAGCGACCTTTATCATCGGGCAAATAGGTAACGCCGATGTTTGCACCTGCCGCGTGGAGCTGTTGAGCGATGCCCCAAGCAATAGACTTATTATTTGCAATCCCTGTGACAAGGGCATTTTTTCCAGTTAGATCAAGCATAAGGTTCCCAAGTTTCCTAAAAATTCGGTCGAGCTAGGGCGAGTCCCATTACACCAACAGACCCCCTAGCCATTCGCTACTTTACGGCAAAACAGTGCAAATTCTTCAGATTCACAAGAGAGGTTGCGCTGAAAACCATAATTAATTTGAAGCAAAAATTACAAAGTACTATACCAGAGTAAGATTTAGTTAAGAGAATTCATCGTCATACTAAAGTCCCCAGCAGTGAGTATTTTTTCCTAAACCGGGGATAGCCCTTCAGATGTGAGTCTATGATCTATAACTCTGACACCACCCAAAGCGATTTCTATCCGAATCAAGTCCCCGAATTACCCGTGAATCAAATTACTGATCTGGCTGCTGCGTTTCGACAATTTCACAGTGGTCCGTTTCCGCCAGTTGTTGAAAATTATGATCGCGGCAAAACGATTTTCTTTCCCGGCGACCCGGCTGAACGGGTTTATTTTCTATTAAAAGGCGCTGTGCGTCTGTCCCGCGTATACGAAGCGGGCGAAGAGATTACAGTGGCATTGCTCCGGGAAAATAGTGTATTCGGTGTGTTGTCTCTGCTAACGGGTCAAAAGTCGGATCGTTTTTACCATGCGGTGGCCTTTACTCCGGTTGAGTTGCTCTCAGCACCGATTGAGCAGGTTCAGAAAGCCTTGCAGGAACATCCCGAGTTATCGATGTTGATGTTACGAGGATTGTCTTCTCGTATTCTTCAGACAGAGATGATGATCGAAACGCTAGCGCACCGGGATATGGGGTCGCGTTTGGTAAGTTTCTTGCTTATTCTGTGTCGTGATTTTGGTGTACCCACGGAAGATGGCATTCGAGTCGATCTCAAACTCTCCCACCAGGCGATCGCCGAAGCGATTGGTTCAACGCGAGTAACGGTGACCCGATTACTTGGGGAGCTGCGCGAGAAGAATATGATCTCGATTTACAAGAAAAAAAT
>CAZXBK010000027.1:0-29332 GCA_964638765.1 uncultured Synechococcus sp.
CCCCGAAGCTTGGATGTGGTACAACCGCGTTATTGGTGGCGAAAAATGTCCCATCGTTGATACTTGGTGGCAAACCGAAACAGGCGGCGTAATGCTCACTCCCCTTCCCGGTGCAACCCCCACAAAACCCGGTTCTGCAACGTTACCGTTCCCCGGCATTGTGGCAGAAATTGTTGATCTCGATGGCAATCCCACTGGCACTAACGAAGGCGGATACCTGGTGGTGAAACAACCTTGGCCCGGCATGATGCGGACGGTTTATGGCAATCCCGAGCGTTTCCGTTCAACCTACTGGGAGCACATTGCACCGAAGGATGGCAACTATCTTTATTTTGCGGGTGATGGTGCGCGCTGCGACGAAGATGGTTATTTCTGGGTAATGGGTCGCGTAGATGACGTGATGAATGTGTCCGGTCACCGCCTTGGCACCATGGAAGTAGAATCTGCGCTCGTTTCCCACCCTGCCGTTGCTGAAGCTGCGGTGGTGGGCAAACCTGATCCCATTAAAGGTCAAGAGGTGTTTGCGTTTATCACCCTCGAAGGTACGCAAACAGCAAGCGATGATCTAGAGAAGGAACTCAAAGCCCACGTCGTTAAAGAAATTGGGGCGATCGCCAGACCAGGAGAAATCCGTTTTACCGATGTGATGCCCAAAACCCGTTCTGGCAAAATTATGCGTCGTTTATTGCGCAACCTAGCAGCTGGCGAAGAGATTGCTGGTGACACTTCCACCCTCGAAGATCGCACTGTTCTCGAAAAACTTCGCGGCTAAGTCCCATTAAATAGTTTTCAATCTTAAATCCCTTGCAGTCTAAGTATTGTGAGGGATTTTTTGATCTTGACTAGCCCTTTAACCAGCCAAATATCTCACCGACAGTTAGTTCTACATTTTCCGCAAAAGACGGCACAGGCAAAACTTGTTCAGCTTGATCAAACACAGCAATAGACTTATCGGCTGAATAAACAAAGATACAAGCTTCAGCAGGATCAATGAGCTAGCCTAATTCAGCACCATGGTCCAAGCAATGCAAAATATTTCGCATCACTCTCGAAGGGCTTTGTTGAGGCGAGAGTATTTCAATTGTCCAATCTGGATACAGCTAGCTCAAAGGCATTTGCAATATCGCCATTCTCATCCCGTGGAATACGCTCTGTTTTAAACACCGCAATATCTGGAACGGTAGAGCGATCGCCAAACGTACAGCGTAGTTCTGGAAAAGCTTGAGCTGTTTTTGTTGCACGAAAAGCAAGGGTCAACGTCAGACTCAATTCCCGTTGGAGTAAACTATGTTTTCCTTGGGGCAGAGGTTTCTGCGTGATAACTCCATTGATATATTCTCTGGCAGGTTTTGTTTCAGGTTCTGCTAAAAATTCTGCCAAGGTTAATGGCTTAGTTAGTGCTTATACCATGCCACCTATTTTCGATAGCTATTGCTATTTTACGTGACAAAAATAAAATTTATATAAATGGCCATCGCCGCAATATGAGTAACCAAATGGCTCGACTTGGAGAAATCGGCTTTACCAATATGATATCGAAAACCTGGTCGGGCAAAATTATACATCTTTTGTTACATAACTTAGCTGCTAGTGAAGAAATTGCTGGTGATATTTCAACTCTTGAAGAGTGTACTGTTTTAGACAAATTACTTGGATAACATAATAAGTGTGTAGGGATTTAACTAGAAGTTTCAATCTTTATCTCAACACGAAGTCAATAAGCTTAGATTACTGTTTGTGGTCAATGATATTCAGTGCTACGACACATAAAAACGTCAGAAAAAATAGCAGTTCTTAATAAAAATCTATTATTTAAAAGACTCAAAGTCAAGAATAATAGGTCTTTAGTTTGCGGCAGGATATTGTCACTTTCTTTGGCTTGCTTAAAATGACTCTATCTTATTCAGGTTTTCCACAGTAAAGACAATAGCAAAAACTTTTTTAATTATTGTTTCTGTTGAAAATGACGTTGAATTTAGCTCAAAAAATAAATTTATTTAAATAGTAAAAGATATGAAATTCTCTCGGCGTTCAAGTCTCATGATTCTGGGTTCCACTGCTTTAGCGCTATCAGCTTCATCGAAGGGAAATGCCGCTAATGAACAACAGCCAGGAAAACTTTCTGTTCTTCAGTTTGGTGTGAAACGTGATGGTAAGTCCGATGATACTGCGGCTATTCAAAGGGCCCTTGATGCAATGGGGTATTACGGCGGTGGAATAGTAGAAGTTCCTGCTGGAAGTTACTGGATTGAAGGAGCTTTAAACATACCGCATGGGGTTACCCTCCAAGGAACGTGGAAAGCTCCAATTGGCTCAATGTGGAAAGGTGGAGTGGCTGCAGGAACAAATTTTATGACTATGCACGGTCACGGAGACGCCAATGCAGATCCATTTATTCTGATGTCTAGAAGCTCTTCTATTTGCGGCATTGCAATTTATTATCCAAAACAGACGCCAACTAATCCTCCAGTACCCTACCCTTGGGCTATTTCTGCGGACCAAGATGGTCATGATTGTAGAGTGGAAGACATTTTTCTCGCAAATTGTTATCAGGGAATAAACTTTGGAAATTATGTTGTTGGCAGACATCTCATTCGAAATATTTACGGAGATATTTTGCACCGTGGCATTTTTGTTAATCAGTGTCTCGATGTTGGACGAATTGAAAATATTCATTTTTGGCCATATTGGGGGGAGGGACCTGAGCGACCTGTTCGTCAGTATGTTCAAGAAGAAGCTATTGCCTTCGACTTTGGACGGAGTGATTGGCAAATGTGTACGAACACTTTTTGTTGGGGATACGGTATTGGATATCGATTTAAAACAGATGGTCGGGGAGAGTATCGAGGTTCTACAAATGGTAACTTCCTAGGTATTGCCGCAGATGCATGTTCTACTGCTGTGAAAATTGAGGCTGCATCTTCACCGGGACTACTGATTACAAATGGACAGTTTGTCGCGTTTCCGGGGGAAGCAATTATCGTTGATGTGGCTGCATCAAATCGTGGAACAGTACGTTTCGTGAATAGTGCGTTTTGGGGACCATGCAATCAAATTGCTCGTATTAAAGGTGAGGGAACAGTGGGATTCAGTGATTGTACTTTTGTTAGATGGGCGCGCGATGATGATCGCCCAGCCATTGAATGTGCTGGAGGTAAGCTTTTAGTGAGAGGTTGTGAATTTAAAGAAGATAAGCTTCAAGTTGTACTGACCGACAAAGTGCAGAAAGCTGTAATTGGCAACAATATATTGAAGGGAAATCTTAAAGTAAAATATCCTGAAAATTTAAATGTATCTATTTCGGGAAATATTTAAGCGATAAAGATGTACAAAAAGCTGGGACAAAAAAATAATTGCAATTGTTCAATCAAAATGTAATTCGAAAACATTAGCAATGTCATTACTTTTATCCTTAGAGTGCCATCTATTTTAGATCCCGCAATGTCTAAGATAGTAGAGTGATCGCCATGATGACTTTCACGCTTGACTTCTCCTCAGTCTTAGAGATTGACGACGAGTGTTTTGCAAAAATTTGCCATCAGAATCCACATCTTGACTTTGAAAGGACAGCAAGGGGAGAACTCGTCATAAAACCTTTATCTAGTGCTCTCCATGGCAACCGAGAAGCTGAATTAATCGCAGCACTGTGGCAGTGGAATAACCAAACAAAATTAGGCAAAGCTTTTAGTTCATCAACAGGTTTTCATCTCCCGAATCACGCTTTGTATTCACCTGACACAGCATGGATTGAATTATCAAAATGGCAAAACCTTGACCCGAAAGAACGGAAAAAATTTGCACGCCTCTGTCCAGACTTTGTTATTGAGCTGCGTTCAGAAAGTGATTCGCTGAAGACCTTGCAGCAAAAAATGGTGGAGTATATCGACAATGGCGTGAAGCTGGGCTGGCTAATTGATCCACAAACAGAACAAGTGACAATTTATCGAGTAGATTCTGAGCCGGAAGTTTTATTAAAGCCAGACGTTCTCAAGGGCGAACAAGTTCTTCGAGACTTTATCTGTGAGCTAGATTTTTTGTGGTAAGTAAAGGTAGTAGGGCGATCGCCTACTTTACAAAGCTTTTTTGCACTAGCTGTTCTTATGCCGCAACTCTACGACGCCTTTATTTCCTATGGTCGTGCCGATAGTAAAGGTTTCGCGAATAAACTCTGTGAATCCCTCACAGAGCAAGGCTACTGCATTTGGTTTGACCAAAACGATATTCCTATCGGCGTTGATTATCAGCGAGAAATTGATGATGGTTTAGACCGCTCCCACAATTTTTTGTTTATCATGTCGCCCCATGCGCTGAACTCTTCCTACTGTCAGTTAGAAATTGAACGGGCGATTCAACATAACAAAAGAATTATTCCAATCTTGCACACTCCCGAAATTTCGAGGGAAGTTTGGCTACAGAGAAACCCCGAAGAAAGTGCCGAAGATTGGCTAGAGTATGCAACAGCAAAATTACAATTTGGTGATGAACGGAACCCTCGATTGCATCCCCAGCTCCGCAAATTAAACTGGATTTATGCTCGTGAAAAAACTGATGATTTTGAGTCTGCCCTTACAAAATTAGTGCAAACCTTTGAACGCCATAAAGACTATGTCGAACACCACACAAAATTACTAACTGAAGCGTTAATTTGGCAGAGACATCAACGGCAATCTAAACTGTTATTAGTTGGTCGGGAACGTGAGCAGGCTGAAGAATGGTTAAAGATGCCTTTAAAAAGTGCTCAACTGCCATGCAAGCCCTCAATATTGCAGGCTGAATACATTACAGAAAGCCTAAAAAATGCCAATAATATGATGACTCAGGTATTCCTTTGTCATTCATCTGAAGACCGCAATACGATGTGTCATATTCGGCGATCGCTGTGGTTAGAGGGAATCACCATCTGGTCTCACGGGCTAGATATTAAAATTGGTACTGCCTTTAAGGAAGAGATTGATACAGGCTTAGAACAATCCGATAATCTCGTTTATCTATTATCATCCCACTCCGCTAAATCTAGTATTTGTCAATATGAACTTTCGAAGGCGATCGCCCTAAACAAAAGAATTATTCCGGTTTTAATCGAACCATTGTCACTCCAGGAACAGCCATTAGAGCTGCGCAGTTTACAACATATTGATTTCACAGGAGCCGACCAATCAAATGAAGAAGATTTTGGTTTAAGTAAATTAGTTCAAGTTATTCAAACCGAAGCAGAATATTTTCAAAGACACAAAATTTTATTAGCAAAGGCTATTAAATGGAATCAGCAACACCATAATCCCAGTTTATTATTACGGGGCTACAATCTCAGAGAAGCAGAGAGCTGGCTTGAAATTGCGAAATGTCGCCAGTATTATCAGCCAACAGATTTACACGAAGAATTTATCGAAGCGAGCCTACGGCAGCCACCAGTTTCATCCTTAGACATTTTTATTTCCTATTCCCGTGTCGATTCAGAGTTTGCCCGCAATTTAAATCATCAACTCCAAAGTTTCGGTAAACTTACTTGGTTTGATCAAGAGAGTATTGCCAACTCTAGCGCTGATTTTCAACGGGAGATTTGTCGGGGTATTGAAACATCTGACAACTTTCTCTTTATTCTTTCACCAGAGTCAATTCAATCTAAATATTGTGCCCAGGAAGTGGAGTATGCTGTCAGCCTGAATAAGCGTATTATTACTGTTTTATATCGTGGTATTAAAGGTTGCGATCTACACCCTGAATTAGCAAAGGTACAATGGCTCAATTTTGCTTACAAAGATAAAAGTTTTGATCAAAGTTTTAATGAATTAATTCGTGTTTTAGCACTAGACCACGAATACATTCATAGCCATACAAAATGGTTACAAAGGGCGATCGAATGGGAGAACAACGAGCAATCTAAAGATTTACTGCTGCGTGGCAATGAATTTGCGATCGCCCAAAATTGGTTATGTCAGTCCCTCACTGAACAAAAAAAACCAGTTCCCACTCAGCTCCAACATTTGTTTTTGCAAAAGAGCGAAGCGGCGATTGCCCAAGCTCATCATCAAGAGCAGCGGCAAAAAACAAGACTGCGTAACCTTTTAGCCCTCACTAGTAGTGTGGCGATCGCCGCCATTGGAGCTACGGTTTTTGCGTTCCATAGCCGGAATAAAGCCATCCTGAGCCAACAGCGGTCGGTACAAAGCGAAGGCCGTACCCTAATCGCCTTATCGGAAATGCAAGGAGCCACAAATCAAAAATTTGAATCCCTACTACTCGGCCTACAGGCTGCTCAGCTCCTCGAAGATAACCCCAATATTGCCGACTCCCATTTGTTGCAAAATCGTGTTTTAGAGATTCTCAGACGTGTTCTCTACAGCAGTACCGGCGATCGCCTGCTCCCTAATGGCCAGACATTACCTAGCTTGATGCAAACCAATCAATTTAGTCATGGCGATACCATTTTGAGCCTTAGCCTCAGTGCAGATGGCACAACTATGGCATCAGCTAGTTCTGATGGTCGTGTCAAAGTTTGGGACATATCCGGTGAACTGCAACACACATTCACCCATGACCATTCCATTCGCAGCGTGGCGTTTAGTCCGAGCGGCGAATTTCTGGCAGCAGCGGATGTGGCAGGCACAGTGACCATTTGGCAGCTATCTACTGGTTTAGAAAAACAGACCATCAACCATGAGGAATCTCTGCGTAGTATTAGTTTTAGTCCGGGTGGTGAAATACTTGCCTCAGCCGGTCTTGGCGGTATTATTAGGCTTTGGGATCTAGAAGGAAATCTATTACAAACCTTTGACCATGGCGATCATCTCCATAGTGTGCAATTTAGTGTCAACGGTCGTTTTTTAGCTTCGGCTGGCAATAATCAGAAGGTCAATCTTTGGAACCTAGCAGGCCGGAAATTACAAACCTTTGACCACGGCGAAGAACTCCGGAGTATCCAGTTTCATCCCAATGGCAGGGCGATCGCCTCGGCGGGTAATGACGGTAAAGTACGCCTTTGGGAGACGGCGACGGGGAAACAACTTTTAGCGGTAGACCATATCGATTTTGTCCACAGCCTTAGTTTTAGTCCAGACGGTAACAAGCTTGCATCGGCAGGGGTGGCTGGTCGTGTCAAGCTTTGGGATATTAGTGACACGAATGGTCAACATATCCAAACTCTCAACCACGGTGATTTTGTCCATGGAGTGCGTTTTTCCCACGACGGCGATCGCCTCTTCTCCGCTGGTGGCGGCACGATCAAAGTATGGACACCCTCCCAACCCGAACAAACAATATTCCAACACCACGACAGCAAGCTAAGGCTCACAAGTCTCACCTTTAGTGCTAATGGACAATGGCTAGCCGCTGCGGGTATCAACGGTACCGTAAAACTGTGGAACCTCATTAACAATCAAACCCAAAGTTTTACCCACGAAAATCCTGTGACGAGCATTAGTTTGAGTGCCGAGGGTCATCTCTTAGCCGCCGCTGACGAAATGGGACAAATCAAGCTTTGGGATCTTATCCATGCCAAAGAAAAGGCAATCTTGGTAGGTCAGCAAAATGCATTAACCAGTGTGCAATTTAGTCCGAACAATCGACATCTAGCCACAGCTGACCGCAGCGGTTTAGTAACCCTGTGGGATATCCCCAGCCAAACGGTGTTGACAACCCTAGACCATTCAGACGAGCTGCGTAGCATTAGTTTTAGCCCCAATGGTAAGCAGTTGGCCGCCGCTGGTACGGATGGAAAAATCAGTCTTTGGGATCTCGCAACGGCAGAACAAACTCTGCTAAATCATGATTATCCAATTCATAGCGTCACATTTAGCGCTGACGGTTCGATGCTTGCCTCTGCAGGAAATGAAGGAAAAATGAAAGTCTGGCGTACTACTGGCGAGGAGTTGTTATTTGTCGATCACGGAGACGGCTTTATCAGTAGTGTGAGCTTTAGTCCCGATGGTCAAATGCTGGCAACCGCAGGCGGCGATCGCAAAGTTAAATTATGGAACCTCAAAGGCGAGGTACTCCAAACTTTTGACCACGGTGACTTTGTAAATAGCCTAATGTTTAGTCCGACTGAGCCTATTTTGGCTACCGCTGCTGACGATGGGGTCGTGAAGTTTTGGGATTTAGACTATGACAACATTATCGAAAGATGTTGTGATCAACTGCGGGATTATTTCATGATTAACGCGGATAAATCAGAGGAGTTGACGTTATGCCAAATCAAAACATAGTGTTGTGACCAATACTAATTTCTCGAAAGAATTTTAATTTCCATTACTTTTATAGATTTCTCGCTCAGAACAGGCATGCTCTTTAACACTGTAGCTCCAGCACCAAAACAAGAAGAAAAAATCGAGAGTTATTTTTCCTTGTTGAAAGAGTTTGTCGTATTATTTTTACTGCTAATTTTTAGTCATTTGCTAACAGGTAATATGGCCGAAAATGAAGTGGGAAAATTAATGTTAGCCAAGCAATTTATTTTCCCTGATTGGCTACCAAATGATTGGTATTTGAGTCAACCCCAGAAGTATCAAGCCCTATTCCAACTCTGTTTTGGACATAGTATTGCGCAGTTTGGTTTCCTTGCCACTTCGATTGGTGGCCGGCTAATTTACTACAGCCTTATCGCTTCTGGATTGGTCTTGATCGCGAGGAAAATTAAGCTTCAGCTTTTCGGTTTATTTATTGCAACGACATTATTTCTATACTCCCACCAAGGAGTGGCGATCGCCGGAGAATGGATGGTCGGCAGTTTAGAAACAAAAGGATTTGCCTATGGCTTAGTTTTAATTGCCATTTGGCTAGCCATGAAAAAGCGATATATCTGGATGATTGCTAGCCTCGGTGTGGCGACTTCTTTGCATATTTTAGTGGGGGGCTATGCCACCCTAACCTTCTTGCCGTGGCTTTGTTGGATTACCTACAAAAAACAATTATTTCAAAGGGATTTTTTGGCGCAATATCTACCGACAATTTGCCTAGGAATATTTATTTATCTGCTCACTAGCCTCTTTGCCACTGTTACGCTCTTCCATAGTCTCAGTAAAACTGTCACCACTTCAGACAGCGCCCTTTCCGCTACGTACATCTACACTTTTCTGCGAAATGCCCACCATCTAGCACCAACGGAATGGCAGAAAATCAGGTTCTTGGCGATCGCCATTTATCTCAGCGTTTTTGGAGGATGTTGGCTAATAACAAAAAAAGAATTAAAAGCTTCTTTTCAACAGTTTTCTACACACGTTACTAGTACAAAAAATCGACTCATACTACTAGAACTTACTTTATTTAGCTTGATACCACTACTAGGCGGTTTTGCAGTTACATTATTCGATACAGAAGGAGCATTACTGCAATACTATCCCTTTCGATTTGCCAGCTTGATGCTTGGTCTGACGCCACTACTTATTTCCACCTGTATTATTCAAGATAAATTTCAAGAAAATCCAAGTTTAAGACAGTGGAAAAGAGCTGGTATTTTTCTCTCTTTACTAACCTTGACTTTAGTACATTCATTGACGTTGAATAACTTTATCCAAAGAGCCATTGACTTACAAGATTTTCCGATTGGTGTTGAGCAGAATAATACTGAAAGCCAAGAAGTTTTCGATTGGATTAAAGAAAATACTGCCAAAGAGTCGATTATTATTTCTTCACCCAGTCACTACATTGGATTTAACTGGCTAAGTGATCGAGCAACAATTGCCAAGTTTAAACTAGTCCCACCGACAGAAGTTCAAATTTTTGAATGGTACGAAAGATTAAATGATTTATCCGGCCATCCACAAGATTATATTTGGGAAAAAACAGGGTTTGCGATGGAAGAAGAGTTGCACAAAGGTTATCAAAATCTCACGACCTCTCAGGTGAAAAATATTATGGAAAAATATCATGCTGACTATTTCTTTGACCGTAGTGAGCATGATTTAGATCTGGCGATCGCCTACGAAAATACGGGCTACCGTTTATACCAAAGTAATTAGTTTTCTGAAAATCTTAATCCTAAGTTTTGGACGGCGATCGCCTCATCTTTCACAGTAAGTTTGACTCAGTTTAGTTCTTCAAATTCACTACTGATATCATCCGATTTTTTAACGCGACAAAAATAGTAAAGCCACAAATCAGGATGGTTTCGTAGTTCGCTAGGATCTGCTATTTGCAAGCCTGTTTGCCAAGAATAAATTTCGATATCGTCGAAGCCTTTTTCGAGTTGTTTGGTTTGTTCTTCAGCTCGAATATAGTAGGTCTCTAAACTAAAGTTATGGGATTCGTCTTTAATCACGAGGTGTTTGGCAGCAGCGAGCTGTTTGCGAGAAATAGAGAGGTTGCACAGCATCAAAATCACGAGCATCACTAAGTTGACGTAGGTGCTAACCGGATTGAAACTAAGCTTGTTTTTCCAGTCAAATTCTTTCGCCATTGCCTGTAAATTATGGCTAGAAAAAAGGACATAACAGCCCGTCTTCCCAATACGATTTATCTCTCGCAAAATATTTAGGCGATCGCCGTGGGAGACATAATCGATGCCATTAAAACTGAATAAAATAAAATCAAAGGAGTCATCGGCAAACTCTGCCATATCCCTTGCATCGCCCACTTGGAGTGTGACGGGACTCGTTGTGTTTTGAAAGCGTCTTTGGCAGGCTTCGACCATGCCGTGGGAATAGTCAATGCCTGTGTAGGACTCGACTAAGGGTGCAAAATGTTTTGTGGTGCGACCGCCACCAATACCAATATCAAGCATTTTCATGGTGGGTAGTTTGTCTCGGAGCTGGTTAAGGATTGTTTGTTCGGCGGGCTGTAGTAGTTCTAGCTGGGCGTAGTAATTGACAATATTGGTGGCGCTGTAGGTCGCCTCGTTCTTTTCGCTCATTCAATCAAACAATCATTTCTTAGCAGCCTCGTAGTCTAATACTTTTCTCCTAGTCGGTGTGGCCGCCTAACCACGTTCCAAATAAATTTCTAAAACAGAATGAATGTTTTATTGCTGCTGGGTCTATTCATGTTGTTCCTCGTCATCGCTGGGATTTGGCAGCTAATCCAAATTCTACGAACAGGCATTTTTCCCGGTCGGCGCAGGTATCCAGATATTTATCGCAAAAATTCTCCCGGTCAATTTTGGGTGGCGATCGCCGTCTATGGTGTCATCCTTCTATTAGTCACTCATTTCACTGTGAGTTTCTTAATCAATGCCCTGTAATTTGAATCGATTTGTAGGGGCGTTTCGGGAAACGCCCACAGGGGAATTGGAAACAAATCCATAAAGTTGGCACAAAAAAATAACTTGTGTCGCTAAGAGACAATCGTTTGGTTGAAAAAATTTCGGGTTTAGTTGAAGGCTTTTTCATGGGTTGCGACAGTTATCGGGCGCTTCCCGAACCGCCCCTACAAATTGTGTATGCCGTGCAATCGCCCAGCATCCTCATCCCCATAAAACTTTTCGCCTATGATTGCAGAAGACTAATTTTGTAAACATCGAGCATGGCATCCCAATCCCGTAGCCAAACTATTTTTAGCGGCACACCTTATCTCCAGCTTGAATATCAGGGCAAACAGCTCACCCTCGATCTCCGCAAAGATGTCCATATTATTGGGCGTGATCCCCAGCAAGCAGATTTGGTTGTGCCGCAGGATTGGCTCGTGGTAGGGCGCTGTCAGGCAACCATCAAAAAACAAGGTTCCAACTACTTCATCTATGACGGCGATGGCGTTACTCCCAGCACTAACCGACTCTCCGTTAACAACATCACTATTTCACCCGACGGCGGCGATCGCCTGCAATGTGGCGTGGAATATCATATCGGCCAAAATCCCGAAAACTGGGTCACTCTAGAATTCTGCTCTCCCAATGATCCCAGCTATATCAACCCTCCAGAAAAGCGTTCCGTCCTCATTCAAAACAAAACCATTACGATTGGGCGCGACGACAATGCCGATTTACTTTTGGATGCCCCGACCGTTTCCCGTACCCACGCCACCGTCACCCAGCTTTCCCCTAGCAAATTTGTCCTCGAAGATAAAAGTACCAACGGCGTTTTTGTAAACGGCCAAAAAGTTCAGGGCGCAACCACCCTCGACCCTAACGCAACTATCCGTATTGGCCCCTACACCTTGATTTTGCGGGGAAAGCAGCTCCTTGTCGCCGACCAAGGACAAAATATTCGCATCGATGCCAACTTCATTAAACGCATCGTTAAAGGCAAAAATAATCGCTCGATTACCATCCTCAACAACATTTCACTGCCCATTGAACCCGGTCAATTTGTAGCCTTAGTCGGTGGCAGTGGCGCAGGTAAATCAACCCTTATGCGCACCCTTTTGGGTATTGATCCGACAACTGAAGGGGTCGTTTCTCTCAACGGCGAAGATTTACGCAAGAACTTCAATATTTATCGCACCCAAATTGGCTATGTTCCGCAACAGGATATCGTCCACCGCGATCTGCGAGTGAAAGATGTGTTGATTTACGCGGCGAAATTACGACTGCCGCCGGATATCAATATCAATGACGTGGTAAATCGAACCCTCGACCAAATTGAGATGGGCGATCGCCGCGATACCTTTGTGCGGAATCTCAGTGGTGGTCAGCTAAAGCGAGTCAGCATTGGTGTAGAACTCCTCGCCGATCCGAAATTATTTTTCCTCGACGAACCCACCTCTGGACTTGATCCCGGCCTCGACAAAAAAATGATGCAGCTCCTCCGCAAGCTGGCAAATCAAGGACGCACCATTATTCTCGTCACCCATGCCACGAGCAATATCACCCAGTGCGATCGCATTGTTTTTTTGGGGCGCGGCGGTAATCTTTGCTATTTTGGCCCTCCTGATGAAGCGATGAATTTCTTCGATATTCAGTCGGGGGATTTTGCAGATATTTACATCAAGCTCGAATCGAAACAAGCGGTCGAAGCCGAAGCCCATAATTTTCTCGCGTCGCCCTACCACCAGCGCTATGTCAAAAATCGTCTCAGTGCCAGCAGCGTTAAAACTGAAAGCCAACCTCCAGCAAAAGCAAAGCGTTCCTTTTTCCAGCAAATTGGTATTCTCAGCAGCCGTTATCTAAATCTTGTACTTGGCGACAAAGTGAATTTAGCTTTAGCTTTGCTCACCGCTCCCATCGCTATTGTTCTCATTAATCTCGCTTTAAAAGATCAAGATCCCCTTGTCCCCGATCCCGATGTGACAAATCTCGCGCCCTTGGCATTGCGAGTATTATTTGTCTTCACCTGTACTGCTTTGTGGGTCGGATTTTCCAGTTCTCTCCAAGAAATTGTTAAAGAATCAGCCATCTATCTCCGTGAACGGCTGGTAAATCTCGGTCTCTTTGCCTATCTCGGCTCAAAAATCTTAGTGCTGGGTGGACTGGCGATCGCCCAATCAATTCTTATGAGCGTCGTCATTTTGCTATGTTTTTCATCCCCAGAAAGCGAACTGATGTTATGGCCGCTGGGCGTCACGATTACCACCTTCCTGACCCTATTCACCTGCAACAGTATGGGCTTAATGATTTCGGCGAGCGTCAAAAATAGTTCCCAAGCCAATAGCGCGCTACCGATTTTGCTATTGCCCCAAATCATTTTTTCGGGCGTGTTATTCAGTATGGAAGCGGGTTTAGGAAAAGTTGCGTCGTGGCTCATGCTGAGTCGGTGGTCTGTGGGAGCCTACGGCACACTCATCGATGTCAATAAACTTTTGCCTGTAATGGAAGCGCTACCCGATGGCACAATTCCTGATTTACCTTTCGACTGGGCTGAAGCAACCTACGATCCCACCTGGGAAAATTTAGCTCTCAACTGGGGAATGCTGGCTTTACACAGTACCGTGTATCTAGCCGTCACTTTCCTGCTTCAGAAGAAAAAAGACATCTTGTAAGCAAGTCGGCGATCGTCTTCTGTAGTAGTTTCGATTAAAAATAAAGAGCTTTAATCCTTCCTTGGGGAAGGTGCCGAAGGCGGAAGGGGTTTCCGTAAGTTGCGCAACCTAATGCAACCCACCCCTAGCCCCTCCCCAGAGGGGAACTTTTTGAACCTTATTCGAAATTATGGTCATTCCGTTACAAGTTTTAATCGGTTCTGTAGGGGCGGTTCGGGAACCGCCCTCACGGGTTAACTTGACTGCTCAAAAATCAATTATTCAGCGTCAGGCACAATCGGCAAATTAGGATCTTGCTTCGTACTGTCCATTTGCTCCGCGTTAAAAGAATCCAACGCGAGGAAACGATAAGTCTCTTGATATAAGGTCTGCCAAAACGCATTGGACATATTTTGGCTTACTTCCAGCGGGTCAACCATTGGGTGAGGCACGAGATTATCCGCATCGTAGGTATAGAGAAAATGTCCTTGTTTCTCACGACCCAACGATCGCGAAAACCGTTGATTGGTCTTAATATCGGCGGCATCTTCATTTTCCGTGAGGACAAATAAAGTTGGTGTTTTTTCGAGGACTTTTTCATTATTGCGCTGTCGGACAAACGCTCCAAAACGATTAGATGCCGTAAAGCAACCCAAAGGAAAACGCAGATCATCCCAACCGAATTCTTTAATATCTAGGGGACCCGCAATATTCACATAACGCTCACGAGTTTCACCCCAAACTTCTAGCAAAGGTGCATAGGAAACGACTTTTTTGATGCGGTCTGGACGAGCTGCGGCTAACGCCAACGCGACAGCACCACCCACGGATAAACCGATAGTGTAAATGGGGCCGGGCATTACTTCGAGTTCCGCCAAACGTGCCTCTGCATCGGTGAGGTACGCCATGTGATTCGAGTCGTAATAGCGGTCAAAGTCAGGATCATTGTTACGCTCTACCGCCAAAATCATGTCAATGACATTTTTATCGAGGCGACGCAAACGCCGCACCAAACTCAGCATTTGCAAGGGAGAAAGATTGGTGCCGGGCTGACCGTCTTGGTTTTTAATATTTTTGAAAAAGCGGCTCAGAACAGGATCTTTTTTTACCTTAGCGCGCAACGGCTCCCGAATTTCTGGCTTGAGATCGACTTGCGGCCAATTTTCCTCAGGGTTGATGTACGAGTGTCCGGCGACCGCACATTGATAGACATTAAAACCATTATTGAAAAGGTAATCTGCCAATCGCCACATCTGGTGGGGGCGGGCACTAAAGCCATGAAAGAGCATCACTGTGCCGCGAATTTTTTCGTCAGGGCTGTGAAAGAGATAGTAGGGAAATGCGCCGTCTCGCTTATCGGGATGATTTTTGATCTCGTTAATGTGAGCATCAATGCGATCGCCTGTGGTTTTGAGGGCTTCAGCAGAAACGGTAAAGAAAGAGCCTGTTTGCTGGTCTAGGACTGCCATCGAAGATTCTCCCAAAGAAAGAAATTTGTTGCTTTTTCTGAATTCTAGGCAGCAATATTTCTAGCCGGAGAAAAACAATGACACTTTTAAAAACGTCACACAACACTATCTAAATTGGCGATCGCCCTTTAGGTTATTGGCCGTTACCGATGAGGATAAAAGGACTCCAATAGAAGGGATGGGCAAGATTTTGATAGCGGGAATTTCCTGTTGGTTCGTTCGTGATCGGATTAATATTGCGAATGAGGGCAATCTGCGCCTTTGCCAGAGCTTCTGCTTTCGTAATCTCAGGCTCATTGGCCAGCAACGCATAAAAATTATTCATCAGCATTTGCGTGCCATTATCATCGACCGACCAAAGTGATGCCAAGGTGGATTTTGCCCCTGCCCGCTGCATTTGAAATCCCAAACCCAAAATTTCTTTGCCATCGCCTAGTTCATCACCCAATGCTGTCTGGCAGGCACTGAGAACTAGTAAATCCACATTACTTAAATCCCACTTTTCAACGTCTTTGAGGGTTTGTTTTTCTTGGTTATTGAAGAGAATAAAGGAGGCTTCTGGTGCGCCCGTGACAAATTTGGCGTGGGTCGCAAGGTGGACAATATTGTAATCTTCAACTTCAAAACGGATGTCTGCGTTAAAGTCACTCCCTAATCGAGTAGTTGTTGTTTCGATGGTTTTGGCCAGGGTTTCCACTTCAGATTTGGCGAAGGGCAATGACTCGAAAGAAAAGCTTCTAGCGCCGACGGTAACGTTACTTTGGCCATCGGTAAATGCACCCGCAAGGATTGACAGCTCATTGCTAGGTTTGTCGGTAAAGTTGGTGAGGCTAACGGCAGTAATGTTATTGATGTTGTAGTTTTCGATGAGCCATTGTTCACCGTTATAAAGCGCCGCAAGGGGAACATACCGCAACTGCCCATCGGGAGCATAAATAATATTTTTTGTGCCTAGGGTTTTGAGATCATTGGTAATGGGTGCAATCAGCGCATCATAGAGTTTTTTCGAGGCTGCCTGAATATGATGCAAATGTTGGCGCACTTGGGGACGGGTTAGAGCATTGCGATAATCAAGAATCGCTTTATTGAGAGCCGTTCGAGTAATGGGAACGCTACGCCGGAAAGGTGGCGCGGTTGCAGAAATGACGATGAGTTCTAAACGATCATCTAAAACGAGGGGATAAAGGACGACCGCACCATCGAGTTGAGCAAGGTCATCTTTGAGGTTTTTGGCATAAAGCTCAATGTCAAAATTTTCGTTGCCACTGCTGCGCTGAAGTTTAGTGAGTTCAGTTTGGATCGGTTCACTCGCAAAGAAATCTGAGATTTCGACAATGAGCTTTTCTTTTGCTTGACGGAGTTTTTTAATCTGTTTTCGTTGTTCTGGCGATCGCCCAGCAACGGGAATTTTTGTAAGTTCGGAAAGAGTTGTTCCCACTTGGACGGCATCATTTAGCAGGACACTATAGCTGTCAATAATGACCGTCTCCGCATCACGCTTGGCGACACCATCTTTTGTATCGGGAGTGCTACGAACATTGTTGAAATAGTCATCCAGTTCCTGCACTTTCAATAAATCCAAGACCCGCTGGGCTTCGAGAACTCGGTCTTCTTGGAGCAGTAAAACAGCCAATTCACTGTAATGGTCTTGATTTCGAGCGAGAAATAATGCATCAAAGTCCACATCGATATCTGCATTAGTCGCTTCGATATTGAGCGTGGCGTCATAGTCCGCACGGATGGCTTCATAGTTATTGATGGCGGCTTTGTAGAAGGCGATCGCCAATTCGGTTTGTTCTTGCGCCTGCAATATTTCGGCCATGTTGCCAAAAATTCTGCCTTGCCAATCGGTGGACGCAAACAATTCATCTTGCGCTTGTAACTCAGAGGCTTTCACCAAAGCTTGCTGATAAAACATCAACGCAGCATCTAATTGATTCTGTTCACGATAGCTTTTCGCTAATTTCAAAAATGCCTCAAGGCTATTAAGCAAGCTGCCTTCCGTTTCGATGAGCGCAATATATTGCTGGTGAAACTCTTCAGCCTCTGCAATATCGCCCCTTTTCAGATACAAATCCCCAATCCGTTGCAATGAATCCTTTTCACTAAGGCGATCGCCAACCATTCGATCTACCTCTACTACCTGCCGAAAATAATCTAAAGCGACATCAGGTTTATCTATTTCAAGAGCAGTATTCGCGAGAGTACGCAAGATATTTTTGCCTGAGCCTTGTGCTGAATCAGGGAGAATTTCATAGGCTCGTTGCAGATAATCAAAAGCCTCATCATAATCCTCTATCTCTCTGTAGTAACTGCCGATATCAAACAGCATGTCGCTTTCCGCCGCAGGGGAATTATTGTTGCGGTAAATATCAGTTGCCTGGGAATATAATTCAAAGGCTTTTTCAGTTAAAGCAATTTCTATATAACGAGGCGCGACGGTACGTAAAATGTCTGCTTTTAGAAAATCTTCTTGAGCACTATTAATCGCCTGCTGGTAATAATTTAAGGCTGTCTCTTTCTGCTGCAAATGAATATAAATATCTGCAATTTTAACGAGTAAGACAACTTCACTATGTTCTGCTTCTGCCTCTCCACGTTTCTCTTGCTCAAGAGATAAAACCTGTCCCCAATAATTTAAGACCTGCTGATAATTTTCAATATCTTCGGCTGACAACTCTTCTTGAAGCGCTCGACTTAATAACAATTCTTTGACGCGAGAATATTCGGTAATTAAAGGGAATCCAGAATAATTAAATGACTCTCCGGGAAATCGAGACGATATAGCTTGGGAAAATAAACTACCACCAATTTTATCTAAGGTAGAGATTTTAGTATTACCACCAATTAGTTGATCTTGTTTTTCGGCAAATTCTAACGCAGAAAAAATATCGACATATCGATATAAGTCTGGTGACGATAATCGCGAGTAGAGAGACAGAAGACTCATCCTATAACCTTGAATAGCTGATGATTCCCCAGAAAATCGTCCTTCTAAATCTTTAATAACTTCTTCCAGAAAACTAGCCGCTTGTTGATGTGCTTGTAATCCCTGTAAATAATAGTCATTCGCTAACTCTGCTTGGCCTTCTTCTTCCACTGTATAGCCCTTTCGTAATTGCTCATAACCTTCATCTAATAGCTGATTGAAGGTGAACATATTCGTGATTTCAAGAGCTTTTAATTCATTTCCTGTTGATTGATACAGTGAAATTAATTGTTCACGAAAATAGTCGGCAGCTTTTTTCGAATTCTCCCAAGTGCTTGAGCTTCTATTGGTTTCAGTGGAGATATATCTGTTGTACTTGTTCTCTAAGTCTTCGAGATATGCGCTTAGATCGCTGATTTTCTTTGTCTTTTTATCTTGGTCTGATTCCTGCTGAATTAGACCAGAGTAAAGTTCGATAGATTGTCGGTGGAACCCAAATGCCAGACTAAATTGTTCGGCAGCTTGCTCTGATTTCCCTGAGTCTGAATTAGACAGAGTAGAGGCAACTGAATAATGCAGATCTCCTAAGTCATGTAAAACATCTGCTTCACTTTCTGGATCATTAATTTGTTGATAAATATTGAGGGCTTTTTCATAAAAATCTAAAGCTTGTTTATATTGATTCAACTCATAGTAATAATAAAAAGCAAGTATATCTAAAGAGTCGGCTTGACCTTTAAGGTCGCCAATTTGTTGATAGATTTCGTAGCGGCGCTCGACAACTAAAATCGCTTTTTCGGTGCTAGCTGTCTGAAAATTCCCGGCGATAAATCCCAATTCCCTTAGAAGTTGAGATTGACGGTCTTTATCTTGCAATTCACTGACGATATCTAAGGCTTGCATGTGTGACTCAAAAGCCAGCTCATAGAACCGTTGTCGTAGGTAGTGATTGGCAATGTCATTGAGGGTTTCCGCCTGTTTATCGAATATGCCTAACTGCTCATATAGCACCAAAGCTCGTTGGGAAAAACGCAACCCAATTTCTGCTTCTTTTGTCTGTTGAAGGCTATAGTTTCGGCCTAGTCGTTTCAGAAGGTTCGCAACAGCAAGTTCTCCCTTCGCTTCACTGAGTAAACTCAAGCTTTCCTCTAATGTGGCGATCGCCAATTCATTTTGGTCGGCATCCTTATAGGTCAATCCCAATTCAAATAGAGCATCAGCTTCTTGGGCTTTGTCATCGAGAGATTGGGCGATCGCCTTCATTTGTTTAAAGGCGGCTATGGCTTCATCGTATTTTCTGAAATCTCGATAATCTCGACCGAGGCTTTGGTATGTAGCCGCGAGAAATTCCGTAGGAGTGGCATTATCTGCTTGGAGTGTTTCTACTTCTCCCCAAACTGTTGCCCGACTGAAAGTACGCAGCAAAAAGTGTGGGTCTGAGTTTACTGGCAATTGCTCAAAGGTTTCATAAATGGCGATCGCCTGTCCAAACAATTCAAAGGCTTCGTCGTAGGTGGAACTGGTAGAACCGAGCCAATACAAAATTGTGGCTTCTTTGAGGCGATCGCCCTGTTTTTGAGCCTCTAGCAATTGCTCCTGAAAAAGCGTTTTTGCCCGATCGCGAAGTTTGTAGTCTTTGGCCGCTGAGTAGTGGGGATAGGTCAATATCTGTTGGATGGTTAACCCCAACAAAGCGCTAATTTCTGCTGAATTGTGAGACTGGCTGAAATTATGATCAGGGTCTTGGATGAGCTGGAGTGCAGTCTCTAGAGCCTCATTGCAACCCAACAAAAATGCTTCATATTCTTGAAATTGCGAATATTCCCAGTGCTCGTCAATATCTGCGATGAGACGACTTTGGCAATTCAAAACCTGTTGCTCAATATTTTGTATTTCGGCGACAGTCGTTTCGGCGATCGCCCGCTTCAGACTAAAGTCGCCATCTGAAACTGACAGAGCCAGACAGCTAATGAGTAAACAAGAAATGTGATGCAGCCGATTCATACTGCCATCATAAACATCGCCGCGATATCTGCCATCATTTAGCTGGGAAAAATTAAGGCTGTTTTTTCTTTCCTTATAGTTGAGTGATCAACGAACAGGAACTTCCTCAATCGCGACTATTTTCACCATCACAAGTTGTTTTTTTATTTTGCCAGCAACGCCTATCTGCCCGATTAGAGTGCTGATAGTTTGGAACTAGATTGCTCCGTCGGAGCTTGTTGGCGACAAGCTGCAATATGAGCCGCTAGTCGAATCGCTTCTTTGGTACTTGTTGGATTTGCGATGCCCTGCCCTGCAATATCAAAGGCTGTGCCGTGGTCGGGCGAGGTGCGAATAAATGGCAGACCAACTGTTGTATTAATGGCATAGTCAAAGGCCATCAATTTCACGGGAATTAAACCTTGGTCATGGTAAAGCGCGAGATAAGCATCAGCCGCTGGCGTAAATTCTGGCTTGCCGTACCATGCTTTGCCTGCACGAATCCACATGGTATCTGGGGGATACAGACCACTGAGCTGGGATTGGGGATATTTTTCTTGGGCGCGGGCTAGCCAATCATTCATCCAAGTGGTTTCTTCGATGCCGAGTTTCCCGTTTTCACCGCTGTGGGGATTCAGTCCGGCGATCGCCACGTGGGGATGCTCAAGACCAAAATCATTTTTGAGTGATTCGATTAAGAGCTCTAATTTCCAATCCATTAGCTCCGGCGTGAGAGCTGTCGGCACATCGGCAAGGGGAATATGGGTCGTCGCCAGAAGAGTACGTAATTGCCAACCTGTGTAGGGCGATCGCCCGATAAACGCCATGCCATAACGATCAGAATTCGTTTTTCTAGCCAGCACTTCCGTTTGTCCCGGATAAAAATGACCCGCTTCGTGCCAGTAAATTTTGGCAATGGGTGCAGTGACAATCCCCGAAAATTTGCCCTCTAAGGTTGCATAGATAGCCGCATTTAAATATTTGAAGCTCAAATCTCCCGTTAACGCCGAACCCTGTCCCCACTGAATGTCTTCGTCTGGATCACCCACCGGGTCAAAGATTTCAAGGTTTGCTGGATCAGCGAGAGGCTCCGTTGTTTTCGACCGTAACTCCGCGTAGGCTCGTTCTAAAAGACCACGATTGCCCACAACAGTGATGGGACAGAGCTGCCGCACTTCTAAATCCGCGAGGGCTTTTAATAAAACTTCCGAACCAATGCCTGCCGGGTCGCCGAGCGTTAACGCAAGATGGGGTTGCATAGAAAATTGCACAGATTGCAAATATCGTTTGGGGTTCATCATTTTGACATAAAAAAAGTAGAGGCGATCGCCCCTACCCAGATTTCAATACATAAATTGGGATTTTGTAAAACCCTATTCAGACTTAGGTTCAAACTCTAAAGCTACAGAGTTGATGCAATACCGCTGGCCAGTCGGTGGGGGACCGTCATTAAATACGTGACCAAGGTGAGCATCACACGTAGAGCAAAGGACTTCAGTACGCTTCATGAAAAAACTAAAGTCAGACTTTTCCGTCACATTTTTGTCGTTGACGGGCTGCCAGTAGCTCGGCCAACCAGTACCGGAATTAAACTTTGTCTCAGACGTAAATAAAGGAGTGCCACAACAGACACATTTATAAATGCCTTCACCTTTGAAATCGTGATATTCCCCGGTAAAAGCCCTTTCTGTACCGTGTTTGCGGGTTACCTTATAGGCTTCAGGCGATAATTGCGCTTGCCATTCGGCATCGGTTTTAACAACTTTTTCTGTCATGGTGACAATGGAAATCTTAAATCTATGAATTGCTACTTATCCTAACAAGATCCCTTGTTACCGACATTCGTGCAGAGGTAGAGATAACTCGCCTGTGTCCCAACCCTAGTGATCATCAACGAATAATTCTTTAATTGAATGCTTGGGCGATCGCCATAGCCCTACTGTTCTCAGCCACAACAAAGCTTAGGGTATACTCAACAAGCCTTTTGACCAATTTTTGAGGAGAATATCATCAATGCGCTGCGCCATTATTAGTCGTGCCGGACAGACCCTAGCGCGAGGAAAACTAGTTCTCACAACAGTTGAGGCGGATCAACTTCGTTTAGATTTAGTCACTGATCGCGGTCGCTATTTAGAAGGCGGCTTAGTAAGTCCCGATGGTGATATGACAGAAGCAAGCTTAGAGCTGTCGCGCAAATTTTTTGATGTTTGGGGGATGAGCAATCTGCAATTACACGTTACATTACGTTAAGAAAGGCCTTCGGCCTGGCGATCGCCATCAATATCTATTTCAGTTATTATTCTTTGCCTCATCATCCCACTTCACCTAAAAGCCTCATTAAATCTAGATGTCAGCGGTTAGAACGCAATACGAAATGTGAGGAAGATCACACAATGCATGTAGCAAGCATTACAGCAATACCCGTTTACAATTCGTTATGATGTATCCAGTGAGTCGTTGAGATTCACTTGTTGCTCCCACGAGGATTTAATAAATTATGGATACTCAAGAAACAAAATTTGGTTTTTCTAACTTTGCAGAGACTTGGAATGGTCGTCTTGCAATGCTTGGATTTGTAATTGGTCTAGCTACCGAACTTTTAACTGGACAAGGCATTCTTTCTCAGATTGGCTTAATGTAATTTGGCGGTCTAGACATTGAATAGCTTAAATAATACGAACGTGGCTGGTGCTTCTGATCTACTGGATTTGTAGCGCCAGCCATTTGAGTTTCAAGTCGATTATATGGATAGTTTTTATCGTGATGTTTCCCAACCTTTTCCAAGCAACCCAAGAATACTGGCGTAAACTCGATGCCTTAGAAGCCAAGTACCAAAGAAATGAGATTTCAATTCAGGAAGTTGACGCACAAGTTGAGAAGCTGATGGCGGAGCTGGGCGCTGAAAGACGGCGTTCTCTAAAAGTAGCCACTGATATGCTGCAAAATTGGCTTGTTACTCAGAAAGAAAGCTTAGTCGGAATTTCGGCGATCGCCTTAATTTGCTACGGTTGGCTTTTGGTCGTGCAATCTACCTAGCTTTTACTAAGCACCTTGATTGACTAAAGTATCCTTTGACTTATCGTGGGTGTTCATCTTCGAGCGTTTCGACGACGTACCCTTTGCACCATCCTCATCGTCATCCCCTTCAAGACGAATTTGGATTTTCGGGCCAGAACTCGCTAATCGAATAATCAAACCATCTTTCGCATCACACTCATCAACGCGCTTACCGTCGATGTAAGTGCCATTCGTTCCAAGATTTACGACTTTCCACTGATCACCATCTTGTCTCAGTTCTACATGGTGACGGGAAACAACAGCGCTATACAAAACGACATCATTATCCGTAGAGCGACCCACCCGCACAACGGACTCGGCACCAAATGTCCAGTTCTGCACAGGGATAGATTGTAGGGGGTGTAACAGTATCAGGGTAATCACAAATGGTCTTGGCTCTACATCTCAGCTTTTTGAAGGCTAACTAAATTCTACTGATGATTAAGCGAATTGAGCGTCATTTTTCAGGTTGATTTTAACACTTAACAATCTATTAAAGATAATCTTTGCCACAAAATTTGATTTCGTCATAGCCTCCCTCTAGCCTTAGCAGGCAGTCTATCTAGACATTAGGAAAGCAGATAAGTCACGCTAAAGTTTTACCGCAGTAATTTTAATCAGTTACTCACCCAACGAAACGGCCTTTGCCATGACGCTATTTACCAGCGAATTTTGAACATCTGAAATAACTCTCCTTCAGACTGTTTGGTGATTTTGGCGCCAGACTTTTTGATGAGAGCTTGCCAATCACTGAGATCTTCGAGGAAGACTTCGGTTCCGAGATATGTTTCGATAATGGACCAGTCTTCGGCAATATCTGCTTCGGGATTAATCACATCAAAAACGAAGAAGCTACCGGGCTTTAAGATCTTTTGTACCTGCTCTAAAACCACTTCCCAATATTCAATCGGGTAATAGCAGCTAAATCCGGTGGCGATCGCCACATCAAAGAAGTCTTTGTCGTATTCTTCAAGATGGTGGGCGGGTTTATTAGAAATATTTTTAAACAGTTTAGAGTTGAGCTGGGGAGCGCGGGACTGAATAATTTCAGTGGCAACTTTACTGATGTCGTGGCCGTAAAAATAAGCATTCCAATCACGCCAAGGATAAATCAAAAAACTAATGCCACAGCCAATATCTAAGCATCGTTGATTTTTCTTGGGTTTAACTAGCTCCCAAAACTGGGATGTTACGCGATTTTGGAGTTTGCCCGACTGCCAATCAAGAAAGATAGGTAAGGCTTGCACCTCGTCGGGAAGGTCAGATTTTTTATTTTGAAATTCTTGGTCAAACCGTTTGGAGACCGCTTCAGATATTTCAAACCATTGCAATTCGGATTGGTTGCCTGTCGGAATGGAATAGGTCACAGCGTTTCTTCCCCAAAAGGTGTTTCGGCATTCTAGCGGAGATGAAGGTATCGGTTCTCGACTTTGTATAAATGTGTGAAGTTGGCGATAGTGATGGTGAGCGGGGAACAGGGTGATTGTATCGTTAGCGCTAAAGTAGACTGTTTGACTATTTCAGTCACATGTCATCTGACGTCTCCGTATCTCCTGCTCTTCGTGTCTCTCTTGTTGGCGATCGCCTCGACTAGAAAATAAAAAAGGCCCTCCATTTTGTTGTGGAAGGCCTTATGACAAGGATGAATTTAGACAATTACTGTGATGTCAATGTTGGTTAGAAAACTTTTAAACCACCACAAAAATGTCGTTGTTGTTTAAATCAGCACCATTGGCAATGGTCGCAAACTGAGTTTGAGCCATACCGCCAACACCATCAATGTCAAAGGAGAGTGCACCAGTTGTTTGTTCGTAGATGAAACGATGTTCACTGGTCGTAGCACTAGAGCCAAGGACAAAATGTTCTGCATCTAGAGTTCCAATGGTCAAAGATTGGTCGAAGCCTCGCAGAGAAATTTGGATTTGGTCATTGCCATTACCAAAGTCGGTAATTACATCGATTCCTTCAGCGTAGTTACCAAAGAAGAAGGTGTCGTTGCCTGCGTCACCAGTAAGAAGGTCACGGCCATAATTACCAACAATTAGATCATCACCATCACCACCAAGTAGTAGGTCGTCACCATTACCACCAAAGAGATAATCATTACCCGTTCCTCCGAGTAAATAATCTTCACCGGAACCAGTAATGAGTTGGTCATTACCATCACCCCCTTCTAGGTAGTTATCGCCGTTGCCACCTTTGAGAATGTCATGGCCCTGTTCTCCATAGAGAGAATCATTGCCGTCTCCTCCGTAGAGGCGATCGCCACTGTCACCACCACTGAGGTTGTCATTGCCGCTACCGCCATACAACTTATCAGCACCAGAGTTGCCATAGAGGAAATCGTTACCGCTATCTCCGAGGAGTTCATCGTTACCGGAACCGCCTTCTAGATAGTCATTATTTAAACCACCTGCTAGGTAGTCATTACCGTTACCTCCATAGAGAGAGTCATTACCTTGATTGCCATAGAGTTGATCGTCGCCAGAGCCACCTTCTAGGTAATCATTACCGAGATTACCCAAGAGTTGATCGTTTTCTGTGCCGCCATAAAGTTGGTCATCGCCAGCGCCACCATCAAGGGTATCGAAACCTTGTTCTCCGAAGAGTTGGTCATCGCCGGAACCGCCTTCTAAAGCATCATTACCACGACCACCATCGAGGAAGTCTTCGCCGTCTTGACCGTAGAGGCGATCGCCATCATTACTACCGTAGAGATAGTCATCGTGGGAACCACCATCAAGGAGATCAATGCCATCACCCCCTTCGAGAATGTCATGGCCATGTTCACCATAGAGGCGATCGTTACCATCGTCACCGACAAGGAGATCTTCGTTTTTGCCGCCTTTGAGGAGATCATCTCCAGCATCGCCAAACAGATCGTCATCACCGTTTTGACCATAGAGGCGATCGTTGCCTTCGCCACCGGAAATGATGTCATCTTGGAAGCCGCCTTCGACGTAGTCATTACCCGCACCAGCATCGATAATATCTTCTCCCTGTTGACCGTAGAGTTGATCATTACCTGCGCCACCGAGCAATTCATCATGACCTTTGCCGCCGTCGAGATAATCGTCACCATCACCTGCATCTAGGAAGTCATGACCGCTCTGACCGTAAAGTTGGTCATTGCCTTCGCCACCAAGTAGTTCATCGTGACCAATACCACCATCGATAAAGTCGTTACCACTACCGCCATCGAGGAAATCATTACCGTTTTGACCGTAAAGTTGGTCGTTGCCATCGCCACCAAGCAGTTCATCGTTGCCTTGTTCGCCTTTAAGCAAATCGTTGCCTTCATTGCCTTCAAGGTAATCGTCACCTTGGCCACCAAAGAGGCGATCTCCCCCTTCGTTACCGTAGAGGAAGTCATCTCCACCATCACCTTTAATGGTGTCGCGACCTGCTAATCCCCAGATTTTATTCGAGAGGCGATCGCCCTCTAGATAATCGTCGTACTCAGAACCGGCTAAGTTCTCGACCGTTTCGACAATGTCACGCCGAGCATCACCAGCCCAACCTTTGCCTTGCTTGAGACTAATTGCCACGCGGGAACCAGAGTTGTAGTAGGAAACAGTGTCCTCTCCTTCGCCACCGATAATAGTATCTGCGCCTTCCTCGCCGACTAACCAGTCATCGCCATCGCCACCATCAAGGATGTCGTCGCCTTTGCCGCCGTAGATTTCGTCATCGCCATCTAGACCCCAAATCTTGTTGTCGCGGCGATCGCCCTCAAGGAAGTCATTATATTCAGACCCCTCAAGGTTTTCGATGTTGGTTAAAGTATCACCCTCCGCGTGACCGGCCCAGCCTTTACCTTGCGCGAGACTTACTGCCACACCAGCATCAGAATTGAAGTAAGACGCGAGGTCTTCACCACGACCACCATCGATGGCATCCGCTCCAGCTTCACCGACAATAAAGTCATCACCATCGCCACCATTTAGGATGTCATCGCCAACACTGCCGTACATTTCGTCAGCACCGTCGTCGCCTTCAATAGTGTCATTGCCCTCATCACCGTAAAGAAGATCTTGACCATCGCCACCACTGATAAAGTCATCGCCTTCATCACCGTGAACTAAATCATCATCGTCACCACCATAGAGAGCATCGTTGCCAGTGCCACCAGAGATATCGTCATTACCGCTGTCACCAGAGATAATGTCTGCTCCTGCGTTGCCTAGAAGAACGTCAGCATCAGCACCGCCGGAAATAGTGTCATCACCATCACCACCGGAAATTATGTCGTTATCCTCATTGCCTTCGATGTAGTCGTTGCCAGCGTCACCGGTAATGTTGTCGCGACCTAAACCACCATAAATGGTGTCATTATCTTCATTACCAGCAATTAAATCGTTACCAGCATCACCGCGAATTAGATCATCACCTTCATTGCCAAAGAGGATGTCATTAGCGTCGCCCCCAGAGATTGTGTCATCGCCAAGGTTACCTTCAATGTAATCTCTGCCTTCGTCGCCAGAAATGGTGTCATTACCTTCACCACCGTAGATTTCATCGTTAGATTCATTGCCTGCAATGGTGTCATCACCTGCGTCACCGTAGATGAGATCCTGACCTGCATTACCGAAAATCAGGTCATCGCCGTTATCACCGTTAATGACATCGTTACCTTGGTCGCCGTAGATAGTATCATCGTCAGCCCCACCGGAAATGGTGTCATCGCCTTGGTCACCATTGATAAAGTCATCACCTTCATTACCGAAAATGATGTCGTTATCGTTACCACCGGAAATGGTGTCATTACCAAGGTTGCCTTCGATGTAGTCTTCACCGCGATCGCCCTGAATAACATCATCACCATCGTTGCCATAAATTTCATCGGCATCGTTACCACCAGAAATCTCGTCGTCACCAGCATCACCAGAAATGAGATCTTCGCCGTTGTTACCTTCAATGACATCGGCATCATCACCACCAGAAATTACGTCATTGCCGTCATTCCCTTCGATGTAGTCTTCGCCGCTATCACCTGTAATAGTGTCATTACCGCGATCGCCATAGATGGTGTCATTGTCTTCGTTGCCCGCAATGGTGTCGTCGCCGTCATCACCGTGGATGAGGTCATCACCAGCGTTACCGAAAATGAGATCGTTATCGTCACCACCAGAAATGTCGTCATTACCAGTGCCACCGTAGATTTCATCGGCTGCGTCGTTACCTTCAATGGTGTCATCGCCAGCATCACCAAAGATTAGGTCTTGACCTTCGTTACCGAAGATTTCGTCATTGTCGTCACCACCGGAAATCGTGTCATCACCAAGGTTCCCCTCAATGTAGTCTTGACCTTCATTCCCGGAAATTACGTCATTGCCGTCATCGCCATAGATTTCATCGTTGCCAGCGTTGCCATAGATTTCATCATCACCAGCATCGCCATTAATGACATCTTCGCCGTCGTTACCTTCGATGTAATCATTGCCATTGCCGCCGCTAATTTCGTCGTTACCGACACCGCCATAGAGTTCGTCGTTGCCGTCATCACCCCAAATACGGTCATCACCGTAACCACTGTCACCAAAGACAATGTCATCGCCGCCGCCAGCGTGGATTTCGTCGTCACCATCGCCACCGCGAATTACGTCGTTTTCACCGATATCAGTAATGCCTTCGAGGTCACCGTAGATAGTGTCTTCTCCTTGATTACCAAAGAGTCGGTCTTCGCCACGGTTACCGATAACAAGATCTGCACCGCGTTCGCCGTAGAGGGCATCATTACCTAAGCCGCCATCAATACGATCATCGCCTTTACCGCCAGTGACAATGTTGTCTTGGCGATCGCCGATAAGGTTGTCGTCATGCTCGGAACCAACAACATGGATAAAGTTTTGGATTTGGTCTTGGCCACCCCAACCGTCAGTTGCTGTCCCTGTTGCGAGGTTAACGGTTACACCATCGGCATCACGGCGGTAGCTTAAGGTATCGATTCCTTCACTGCCATCAAGGTGATTTCGAAGTTGTTTTTTGGTGGTGAGGTTGTGTGGATGGAAGGTAGATGAGGCTGGATACAGGAGAGACAAGCCTGGAAGATGGAGTGGAGAAGAGGAAG
>CAZXBK010000028.1:0-28071 GCA_964638765.1 uncultured Synechococcus sp.
TCTCTTGATCTTTTTAACGCAGACTTAATTTAGGTTTTTGGATCAAAGGCATCGCGCAAGCCATCGCCCAAGTAGTTCAGACTAAGCACAGTTAGAAAAATGGCTAAGCCCGGAAACAGTGCCATGTGGGGCGCTGAGGTGAGGAAGTTCTGGGCGTCGTAGAGCATTCTTCCCCAAGTGGGGACATCGGGCGGAAATCCTAAACCAAGGAAGCTGAGGGTTGATTCGGTAATAATGGCATTGCCCACGGCGAGGGTGGCGGCAACGATGATCAGGCTAATTAGATTCGGCAGAATATGTACTTGCAAAATCCGTAAAGGGTTGGCTCCGATCGCCCTAGCGGCAGCGACAAATTCTAGTTCTTTAATACTTAGACATTTTGCACGAACAAGACGGGCTACGGACATCCAGTTGAGACTGCCAATAACTAGAACTACGAGAATAAATGTGCCCCATTCGGCACCGGCGATCGCCCGTAATTTTTCTCTGAATAAGTAGACGACGAGCAGCAACACAGGTAATTGAGGTAAAGACAAAAATAAATCCGTTAGGCGCATCAAAATTTGATCAATCCAGCCACCATAAAATCCGGCGATCGCCCCAATGGTTGTGCCCAGAAAAATAGCGACGAACATGGCTGCTAATCCAACACTGAGGGAAATCTTGCCGCCAAACAATACCCGCGCCAGTTGGTCTTGTCCTAAATCATCCGTACCAAAAGGATGTGCCCAAGTAGGAGCGAGAGAACTCTGATTAAAGTCGATGCCGTCAATGGGAACTTGATAAACAAACGGTAATAAAAAAATACTCAGGGCGATCGCCCCAAGAATTACACCGCCGAGAATGGCTGTTTTATTTTGGCGAAACCGTCGCCAAGCCCCAGAATTACTCAATATCGTCATTGTCGTAATAGAATGGCCGTACCTGAGACGTAAAGCCAGACGCTTTAAATTGCTTTAGTTGAAGCGGTTCTGGCTGATTCGCTGCCACAGAAACAGGAATCTCAAAATCACTCACACCGGGAGGCACTTCCATAATCGTGCCAACACGACCACGATTCTCAAAGGTTGGTGAACCATTGCCGTCATAGATACGACCAAATACATCCGCATCCACAATGAACTTGTTGGTCATATTTTTCGCTTTGCCCTTAATCAAAAAGCAATTTGCATCGCGATTAGAGCCGCTGGTGACAATTCCCTGCATTTCCGCTGGACATTTTTCGTAGCTGAGATTAGAGAGTTTGATCGGTGTCAAAGCCTCTGCCTGTCCCCAAGGCAGCCAGCTCAACATGCACCACAAACAACCTGCTAAAAAGCTAACTAGTAAACCCTGTCGTCCCATTACTTTTTTCTACTCAATGCATCCTTCATAGGATAACAGTTGTCTTATGTTGACTTAGGGAACAATCTATTTTGAGAAAATACGTCGTATAATGACGGATTGCCGAAATGCTCAGCGAGAAGCGTAGAGAACAGCCATGCAATTTATAGATCAAGCCGAAGTCGAAGTAGTTGGCGGCAAAGGAGGCGATGGCATCGTCGCGTTTCGTCGGGAGAAATATGTGCCAGCAGGTGGCCCAGCAGGGGGCAATGGCGGTTGGGGCGGCTCTGTGGTCTTTCGGGCAGAACAGAATCTACAAACGCTGCTCGATTTTCGCTACATGCGCATTTTTAAAGCACCCGACGGCGGCAAGGGGGGGCCGAATAATTGCACTGGGGCATCAGGTGATGACTTGGTGGTGGATGTGCCCTGCGGGACAGTGGTTTATGACAAAGAAACGGGCGAGGAAATTTGCGATTTAGTCCACCACGGCGAAACTTTTTGTGTGGCAGCTGGCGGTAAAGGCGGTTTAGGTAATAAGCATTTTCTAAGTAATAAAAATCGCGCCCCAGAACACGCGTTGCCGGGTTTGGAAGGGGAAATTAAGCAAGTGCGTTTAGAGCTGAAACTCCTAGCAGAGGTGGGTTTGATCGGTTTACCTAATGCCGGAAAATCCACGCTCATCTCGTCTCTGTCTTCTGCGCGTCCGAAGATTGGCGACTATCCTTTTACCACTCTCATTCCAAATTTAGGAGTCGTTCGTCGTCCAACGGGAGATGGCACCGTCTTTGCTGATATTCCCGGTTTGATTGAAGGAGCGCATCAGGGTGTTGGTCTTGGTCACGAATTTTTACGCCACATCGAAAGAACAAGGGTGTTAGTCCATCTTGTGGATCTCAATGCGGAAGACCCCATTCAGGATTACGTCACGATTCAGCAGGAATTAATTGCCTATGGTCGTGGCTTGCCCGAGCTACCGCAAATTATTGCGCTTAATAAGCTAGATACGGGCGACCAAGAGTTTGCCGACTTCATTAAAGAAGAGCTGCAAGAGATTACTGACTACGAAATTATGACGATTTCGGCGGTATCACGGGCGGGACTAGATCAACTTCTCCAAAGGATTTGGGATATTCTCGATGAACTTAACGCCGCTGATGAAGCCGCAAAACAACTGGAGATCGAAGCGGCACGGCGGGCAGAGGCTGAACTTTTACTCACTGTTACGCCGCCTCATTTAGAAGAATCTGTCGAGTAGATAGCGCAAAATGTCTTTCCTTGTATGACTTTGGGAGCATCGGAAAAGAGACGCTGCCCTCTATAATGTATGCCGATGTTTTAAGGTATGGCGGCAATGATAAAGCAACGAGTTGGGTTACTTTTTGGTGGAAAATCCGGTGAACATGAGGTTTCCATCGTCTCAGCTCAGGCGATCGCCACAGCCTTTGGCATGGGAGAAAATGTCGATAAATACGATATGGTTCCTTTCTACATCGACAAGGGCGGTATTTGGCATGACCCAGATTTTTCCAGCGGCATTTTAGAGTCAGGCAAATCCGTTGACCCCGAAACAGTTGACACGGCTGCTCGTTGGCAATTTCCGGCGGCGGCTCCAACAGTAGATGTTTGGTTTCCGATTATTCATGGTCCCAACGGTGAGGACGGCACATTGCAGGGATTGCTGACCTTAATGGAAAAGCCTTTTGTGGGTAGTAATGTCCTTGGTTCTTCGGCTGGGATGGACAAGCTTGCCATGAAAATGATTTTTGCTCAGGCGGGTTTGGCGCAAGTAGATTATGTGGGTGTGTTGCGCTCGGAAGTGTGGTCTAGTCCCTGTGTCTTTCCGGAAGTCTGTGACAACGTTGAAAAAAAATTAGACTATCCGATGTTCGTTAAACCTGCGAACCTTGGGTCTTCTGTCGGTATCAGTAAAGTTCGCACCCGTGCAGAATTAGAAGAAGCGTTAGATCTAGCTGCGCAGTATGACCGACGCATTATTGTTGAAGCTGGCGTAAATGCTCGTGAGGTGGAATGTGCGGTGCTGGGCAACAGCAACCCCAAGGCTTCTGTAGTGGGTGAAATTAGTTTTGATAGCGACTTTTATGATTACGAAACGAAGTACACCGACGGCAAATCCAGTATGAATATTCCGGCAAATCTTCCAAAGGATATCGTCGAGAAAGTACAAGAGGGGGCGATCGCCGCGTTTCAGGCTCTTGATTGTGCAGGGATTGGTCGAGTTGACTTTTTCTATGTGGAAGAAACAGGTGATGTATTGATCAATGAAATTAATACGTTACCGGGTTTCACGTCTCTAAGTATGTATCCGCAGCTTTGGAAAAATACAGGTATTCCTTTCGATAAGCTGGTCGATCAATTAATTCAATTTGCTTTAGAAGAAAGCTAAAAGATTACGTCTTCAATAATGAGTCTTTTGTAAAAGAAAATATAACTACTTTGGTAGAGTTTCTCTGCTAACTCTATTTGAGGTTGAAGGGGCGATCGATTGTGGGTTCCGTAACTTATCGAAACCCCTTCCGCCTTCGGCACTTTCCCCAAGGAAGGATATTTAGCTAAAGGCTTATTTTCTTTCGTAGGAAACTTAAGTAATTCGCTGTGTCGATCCACAAGTAAATTCCAGTAGAGAAGACGCGTATCATCGGTGCTAACTTTGAGAATTTGATTGAGTAAAACTTGATAATCTTCTAGGGATATCCATTCAAAAATATTGCTGAGATTAAAGCGATTAATTTCTAAAGAAGAATGTTGTTTTAGAAAGTCACCTAGACTGGAGCAGTAAATTTCAAGACGGTTTAAGTTTGCTCGAATTAAGTCGAAATTTTCTGGCCTGAGGGCAAAGGGTAAAGCTGTTTGGTAATTTCCTGTGGCAATCCACTGCAAGTAAGAATTTTTTTGAGGATTATGCCTCACTAAAGCAGAATTGGCCCGTTGCAAAATTGAAGCGGCAACATTTTCTTCGACATATTTAAAAAAGCTTGGATCTCGCCCCAATCTCCCCATTACAAATCGCGAAAAGAACACCCGAAAAATTAATTGCCAACGCCAAGTATTCCATGATTTCTCAAACCATGTTTCTCGCTGGTGGCGATCGCCTTGCTGAAATAATTCGTCTAGAATCTTCTGAGAATGAATAAGAGGTAAAACCCGTTGCCGAAAAAGGGTTAAATATCGTTCAAATTTACCGCCAGACATCAAACCCTGCTCGATAATGCTTAGGCGATCACCCCAAAATTTTTGCACTGCGGGAGATAAATCACCACGACATTGCTCGAATAAATCTAACCGTAATGCCGGGTCAATATTCGCCTGAGAAGTCACGAGTATCAGCATTTCGGGATGGCTCAAATTTCGATAAGCTGCCGCCCGTAACTCTAAGCAGGCAATTTGCGCCAAACTAAAATCAACAGCCATTACTTTTTGCGGAGAACAACTCAGTAACGCAAGAGTATTGTCGCCACCAGATGCAATCGATAGACAAGTATGGTGAGGCTGAACATCTAGTCCTGCAAGCATTACATCGGTATCTTCCCAACATTGGGCATAGCGGATTTCTGAAAATTTTTTAGACACACTTTTTAGGACTTATGGGGCGATCACCTCAGTATCCTGCTTGTAAATTTTGCCTGTTGCGCCATCTATTTCAACAAAATCACCATCCTTTAGCCACTGAGTAATCCCTGTTAAATCTGTGATCATTGGCAAACCTAGCTCACGACAAACAATCGCCACATGGGACAGAACACTGCCCCGCTCCACGAGCAAACCCAATCCATAGGGAAACAGCAAAACCCAACCGGGGTCGGTAGACTCTGCCACCAAGATATAGCCAGAACTCGATTTGTGAGACTGTTCCTGAAGAAATCGCTGGGCATCTTTCACCACTCGGACTTCTCCCTTTACCCGACCCACAGCACAACTTTTACCTTGTCTCTCAGCAGAAAACGCCGATGGCTCAGAGACTTCTTTCTTTTGCCACTGATATCCTTGATAAATAATTCCTCGTGTTGTTAGGCGATCACCCGGACTTGGTTGTTGTCGATATTTTTCAAATTCTTGACGACGTAAATCGGCTAAATTTTGCAAGTTTATACAAGTAGAAGTGCCGCCCACAAAACCCATAATCTCTTCTACTTCTAAATAGAAAATATCTTCAGGGGAATTGAGAGTTTGTGTGTGGGTAAATCTTCTACCGAGCTGTACAAAAATTTGTCGCGCTAAACCAAAAACTCTAGTACGTTCAAACCTTAAATTTTCTCGGTTACGAATTAGTCTTCTTGTTTCTTTTAATGTCCATTTGAATAGAAGTTTTCTAATGGGATGCCTCTGTAAAGCTTTTAATGCTAATCCCTCTGCGTCTTGTTGTGCATTATTCTGAGGAGAATGAGCATTTTTAGGCGCTTGAGAAATTTGAGCAATAGACCGAAAAAGTAAGAGTGAATTATCTTTTAAAGTTGGGCTTTCTAGCTTTAATTCTCCGAGACAGCGATCGCCAAACTTTTCTAAGTAAGCTTGATATTTTTTATGGAAATTGGGATTTGATTTTAACCAGCCTTGAATATCTTTTAAATCACCTTGAGCTAACAGCTCTGTATCTGATGGAGACAATAACTCAGCCATTTCATGCATCAATGCTAAAGGCTCAGCACTCACTACATTTTTTGTGGCAGCAACTAAACCATTGAGCAAAGAGCTTGATTCATCACCACACCATTTTTGCACCGTAGAACCTAACAACCCATAAAAAATCATTGCAAAAAAGTCATTAATTAAAGGGGCATCCCAGTGCGCTAATAGCTTTTCTTCAACATCACGATAATGAGCAACCAGTTCATCAGCTCGCCATAAACTCATATCATGGGGACGAGTTTTTGATTTTTCGCAGGCTAAAACTGAATCAATTCTTTGGTAGTACTTTTTGATGCAGTTTTCTAAGGTGAAAAAGTTCCAAATTAGGACGAAAATTGTTTGTATAGATTCTCGGCGATCGCCCCAGTTTTTGATTTTTGATTCAGCTTGTATTTCTGCAATAAATTCTTCTGGTAATTCTTTCTTTACCCCCATCATTTTTTCCATGAAACGGGCATTCATTTTGAGGGCAGGAAGCATCGCTAAGACTCGATACCAATTCAGGAGATTATAATAAATTCGTCCCTGAATAAAACCAATCATATTTTGGAAAATCGTACGACTTTGGGAGACTTTTTGTGGTGAGACTCCCATAAACAAACAAAACTGTTGATAGACTTCTGTATAGGCTTTTTTCGCAAAGGAAAACGTTAAAGGTGTGGTAATGCCGCTATAGCTTTCAATAATGTTGCTGTTGTCCCAAAGCTGAAAAAGTCCTTCTGGATCAGAAACTATGTCTAGAGTCGTGATGGGTCTAGCTTGCAGCAAATAAAGCTGGTTATTGGCGATCGCCCATTCGATATCCTGCGGTTGATTAAAATATGCCTCAACATCCCGAACTAATTGGGTAATCTCTAAAATTTGTTGTTCATTTAATATTGTTATCTCCCTAGGTTGTTCAATGATTTGATTAAATCGATTGACTGCAAAACTTTGCCCTGAAACTTCCCCAGACATCAGGCGATCGCCCAACCCTTTAACTGCATTAATAACCACCTGCGACTTCCCAGAAACTGGATCTCGACTGAAGGCAACCCCGGCGATATCTGCATGAATTATCGGCTGCACTAAAACTGCCATTTGACGCGATTGTAAATTATGGCTATGGCGATAGTTCTTGACTGAATGATTTAAATTTGACTGCCAAACTTCGATGATTTTTGACTCAAGATTATCTAGATCAACATTGAGGAAACTTTTAAATTGACCTGCAAAAGAAGCATTTAAGCTATCTTCTCCTATGGCAGATGAGCGCACTACAAATAAATTTGGTAGGGAATGAAACTTTAAAATTTCTGTTTGAATTCTTTTCTTATCGTTAGGCTTTAATTCTGACTTACTAAAGGCTTCACTATCTTGATGAGTATTTGCTATTACTAACGCTTTTTTCTGAGCTAAGACTAAATCGTTAATAACAAAGCCGTTTGGTACAGGAAACCCTGCTTGTCTGAGTTGGGCGATCGCCAGAGCTTTTCCACCGACTTCCGTTTGGTCATGGCGAATCTCATCAAGCCAAAAAAGTTTCATGTTGTTACCGTGAAAATAAATATTTAGGTATGCAATGCGAGCGGCAATAAACCGAGGGAAAAGTAGAGCATAATTGTCCAAATTCCCGACATATGGTCAATCCACTTTGCTGAAACTGAATTCAAACGATTGATAAACCGCAAGCTAATTAAAGTTGCGATTAATGTAAAAGGAGCTAAAACAACCAGAGTTTCCTGCCAAAAATCGATATTCACTGCTGTAATAACTGCGGCGATCACCGTAAGAAAAATAGCGCCTAACCAGATAATTGCAGATCTCTTGGGTTGCCATGTAGAACTGTAAGTTTCGACACCTATTTTTTCGTCCTGTGGGGCACGAATTTTACGGCCAATTTCGATGACCATGCCATTCAGAAAACAAGTCAAACAAAATGGCAAATACTCAATCTGAGGTGAGCCGATACAAGCTAGGCAAAATAATGCGATTAGCGGCAAAATAACCATGTGGGAGAGCATATAAGCACCTAGATGTTTTTTGAGCCACTTTTTTACTCCGAACTCTATACACATCAGATCGAAATATATCCAAATAAGCAAAAGATAGCCCAATATATTTAGTTTGAAAAAGCAGACAGCAATTAACTGAACAAGTCCAATGCAAACCCCTAACCAACCCAATTCAGAACGAGAGACTAATCCTCTTGGCACAGCCCTGTGGGGACGATAGCGACAATCATCTTTGTAATCCTTAAACTCATCGGCAATCCGCATCTGAGCAAAGCATCCAAAAGCAACTAAAAAAGCAACACCCCATGCACTCCAGAAATTTAATTGAGTACTATTTGTCAAGCTTGCATAGCCAACGGCAGAGCCACTAAAAATAGCAATTAAAAATCCGTATTTGAAAATGGGAAATCGCTCTTTTTGGTAAATCCACCAACGATTTTCAAGAAAAGAATTTTGATTATACGATAAAGCTTTGATCATTGAATTGTCCTCTATACTTCAGTTGCTGGAATACTTGATAGATAAGTAAATGCCATTTCAATATCCTTCTCTGTCCAACCAGTCCATTTCAAACGATTAGAAATTTGACTATCACTTGCTCCTTTATTACGACTTTTTGTAATGTATTGGGCGATCGCCAAAATATCGTTACTCATAACAGCTGTCGGTTCTGCATTTAGAGAAGTACTAGAAACAACTACTTCTGAAGTCGGCAGAAAAGATTTACGACGTATTGAATTAATAAGGTAGAGAACGAGAAATCCGGTGACCCAGCAGCACGGCAGCCAAATAATTAACCCCACTCCCGCAGTACAAATAATTGAGGCAAAAATCATCACCCCTGCATCAGCCAGACTCCCCATACTAATAGAAAGTGCGAGGTACAAAACGCCAGAGCCAACTAGAAAGCGATAGGTATGGATATTAGATTTTTTTTGTTTCATCTGCCTATAACCGATTATCAATAATCGTTTCCCAATAGCGAATGAACGCAATAATTAAAGCCATATAAAGGGGAATTGCAAACGCTAATTCAATGGGAACATTGAGAGCCGCTAACTTAAAACCAATGTATTCGTGAGTGACATTCTCGGCATACACTCGAAAGTTGTTATTAATTAGCCAAGCCTCTAAAGGAATCGCAAAACCACTAGTTAAACCAATGGCTAAAGCGAAGCGTAAAGGCACTGGTTGGTAAGCAAAATATCGACCAATAACAGCGGCGGCAATGCCCACAATCAAAATCCACACTGTAATTATCAGAAAGCTCACATCATGGAAAATGTATGACCAAGCCGGAAATCTTTCGTTAATTACCATCGGCTCAATCATCACTTCAAACAAAAAGATTGCTAGAAATGCCAATAAAAAACTACGAACCCATTTGCGATTTTTTAGAGGAATTAATGGCTCATCATCAATTAAAACAAAACTCCAATATTTATAGAAGCTAACAACCAAACCCATAAATACCGGGATGTAGTAAATGGCTTCTATCGGAACATTAAAAAGCTGAATCCCAGATAATACTGACAATGTTTCATCGGCATAACCCCGGATGCCCATTTGAACGACTAGAATTTCTAAAGGGAAGGCAATTAAAGTGAGAACGCCAAGATAAAGAGGAAAGCGGTAGATATCTCTCAGTTGTGGCAGAAATTTATCGGTAATAATGACAACTGAGACGACTAAACTTGTCCAGCCAATTGTTAAAATCCAACTCACATCGCGGTAAAGATACGCCCACTTTCCCATATGATAGTTGTGCCACATTGGGCCAGTAAACAGCTCAAAAATTAGAATGCCGACACTAGCCAAAATAAAGCGTAACCAAATTTTTTCCTGAATTTTAGAGAGAATAAAATAACTGGCGATCGCCGCAATGCCGATAAAGATTTCAAAGCCAATAATTGTCGGAGTTGGTGTTTTATCAAAATTACAATGGGCTAGATAAAAAAGAGGCTGAAGAAATAAAGTCGTTGATAGCATTAGTTTATTTCTCCTTGCTCAAGATCTTGTTAAAGGTCGTGATTCTTGGTGGCTACCGCAAACATTTTCTGAGGTACGATAATTCTCGTCTTTTATCTTGCAACCGCCCCATTTTGCCTGACAAAACTCCGGTAGTGAACTTAATCTTTGCCATATTTTCCAGAGAGGTTCTTCCTTGATATTGCCGAATTTTGCATGGTTAAAATCGCAGGACATCATATCCCCATAAGGAGACATATAGAAATAGCTCGTTCCGCAAGCACAGCCGACACTGCGGTGACTGGTTCCGTAGGAATAAAAAGTTACGCCGGGGTATTCATCGCGCTGGTTATAATATTTTGCGCCTTGGATCATGGCTTCAACCCAATCGCCGGAGTCTATTAAATCGTTACGCTGGTCATATCTGCCAGTCGGTAAAGCATCGAAAATCAAGACTTCGTGAACACCTAGTCTTTTGCCTAGTTCAATCAGCGATCGCCATTCATCATTTAGATAGGCTTCAGGCGTAATAGTGCAAGAAATACCGACAGAAAATCCCAGCTCTTTTGCTTTTTTTAGTCCTTGAATTGCTTGTTTAAATAAGCCTTCCTTACCGCGAAATCGATCATGTTTTTCTGCATTAGCAGCATCAAGACTGACATAAATGCTATCCAGACCAGCTTTTCTCAATTCCTTCGCCCGTTCCTCTAAATACCAACCATTGGTAAATAGAACGGTGGTCGATAAATCTTTATCAACTGAGCGAATAATGTCTGATAAATCCTCTCGCATTAAGGGTTCACCACCGACAAAATTAATCACAGAAACGCCCAGCTCTTGGGAATCCTGAATTAATTTTTGGGATTCTGCGAGAGATAAAACTGCTCTACCCGGTTCTTCAACTCCTTCAAAAAAACTACAGTGCTCACAGGTCGCATTACAAATATCATTCACCGCAAAACTCATCATATTGGGGAGATTACGGTTCTGAATAGTTTTGTAGAGAGCGCGAGAAATAAAGTGGGCAGCGGGCTTACTAAATAAAGCTGGAGTTGATAATGAGTAAACGGGATAGCCGTCGCGGAAGTGAATGATTTTATTGTGATTTAAATAGATCTTGTAGAGAATTGACACAAAATCAACACTACAATCCACAGCATTTGTTGCTAAAAACCACTTGAGACGAAGTGTTTTCCAGAATGAGTTGTTCTTCGTTAAAAGCATGAATTCTGTCCACTATATTTTGAGCTGAGACGGACAATAATCAGCAACTCACCAACGCTTAAATACTAAATACATATATTTTTGAATTCCCTGTAATGTATTAGTTTTTTGAATTAATTTATTTTCTGTGGCTACTCTTTACAAAAAAGCGACAAATATTTGTACTTGTTGTTGATAAAAAATATTGTGAAATAGTTTTATTTTGTTGGGATAGCAAGTGAGGCGATCGCCGGTAACTTCTCTCTAATCCCATTGATTTGTTGCAAAGTCTTAGCGAAATTTCCCGATCCCCATAGAATAAGACCAGTTTTGAGCTTTTTTGTGAAAGCACGAGGAGTAAAGGGATTTTATGGGCACGCTCGACTGGCTGATTGTTGCGGTTTATGGGGTCATCGTGATTGCCATTGGTGTCGCGGCAAGTCGTAAGCAAAACAATACGGACGAATATTTTCGTGGGTCTCGGCAACTGCCTTGGTGGGCGGTGGGTCTATCGATTATTGCGACATCGTTCTCGGCGGCTTCACTACTCGGTGGTCCCGGTCAAGGTTACAACACTGGTTTTCTTTGGCTGCAATTGCAACTGGGTGATCTTTTGGGCTACGGCTTAGTAATTGCACTCTTTTTGCCCTTTTTTGTCGGCTTAAATTTAACAACGGCGTACGAGTACCTCGAAAAACGTTTTGATGCGAAAACCCGTTCCCTCGGCTCTTTCTGTTTTCTCCTCTTTGTCATTTCCCGATTGGGAGCATTGTTGTTTGGCGCGTCGGTTGTGGTCTCTACCGTGACTGGTCTGGATTTGGCGATCGCCATTCTGATTGTGGGTATTTTTTCGATTGTCTACACAGTGACGGGTGGTATCACAGCTGTAGTTTGGACTGATGTGTTGCAGTTTGCCATGATTTTTGTCGGGATTGGCGCTGGTATTTGGGCGGCGGTTAATGGCGTTGACGGGGGTTTTGGCGCACTTTGGCAAGCCGCAGGAGAAGGCGATCGCCTCGCAGTTATTGATTTATCTTGGGACCCGAAAAACCTTTACTCTCTGCCTACAGCCCTATTTGGTTACGGCATTTTTGCCTTTGCTGTGGCGGGTACAAACCAACAGTCGGTTCAACGTTATGTGTCCTGTGCCGATGTTCCATCTGCCCGTAAAGCAATCTTGTTGGGTTGGTTTTCTGGCTTTGTCGGTGTGGCAGCAACATTACTACTCGGTGTTTTGCTCTTCGGCTTTTACTCTCTCAATGCAGGTTTACCAGAAGATATTGCAGGAGACAAAATTCTTCCATTTTTTATTGTCAACCAAGTACCTGTGGGTGCATCGGGCTTTCTTGTTGCTGCTATTTTTGCGGCGGCAATGTCCTCCATTGATTCGGCTTTGCACTCGGTTTCGACCTGTATGACCGTCGATTTCTATGACCGTTATTTTGCGAAAAATAGTAAATTCGATTCCCTTACCGTCGCTAAGGTTTTAATTATTGTCTGGGGCATTCTCGGCATCCTTTCCGCGTTTTATGTCGCCTCCACAGATCAAGATCTTTTACCATTCCTCGTTACCTATTCCGCCATATTTTTGGGGCCACTGCTCGGCATTTTTCTGATGGGAATTTTGTTGCCCCGTGTCAATGCGAATGGTGCTTTTTACGGCACAGTGGCGGCAGTTATTCTGATTGTGATTGGCACAGAAATTGGCTGGCTCGGTAATCTAGGCATTTGGCGATCTGCCCTGACGATTCCTTCTGCTGTGTTACTCGGCTACGTAATTTCTCTCTTTGGCGGTACACCACCCCGGCGATCGCTGGAAGGATTAACGCTCTGGACAAAACAACCCGCTTTTAAACCAATTGGTCGTCCCGGCTTAGAAGAAGATCGCGATAGTGACGACGAATACGACTATTAGAAAGAAAAGGTATGGCGATCGCCAAAATCCCCACTGTCGAAAGTTAGGTATCAGAAATCCGGCATTTATCGCCAAGGGTAATCCGATATAATCCGTAAAGAAGTATAAATACCTGATTTTTGATAAACGATATGGCACTTTTAACCACTGGAAAAGGCTTTGTTCGCACCGTAGAAAAATCCGGCGCAGTCGCAATTTACGCCCCCCTAGAAGGTGGTTATGAAGGTCGTTATGTTCGTCGTTTGCGTTGCTCTGGCTACGAAGTTGTGAATTTGACGGCACGGGGCTTAGGCGATGTTGCGGCTTATCTCACGGATTATCACGGTATTCGTCCTCCCCACCTCGGCAAAAAAGATATTGCAGGTAGTGGTGCAATGGTTGGTCTGCGGGCTTATGTTCCCGGCATTGCCACCTACCAACTCGAAAATCTCCCCAAAAACAGCAAAGGCATTATTCTCTGGATTATTGAAGGCTATGTCCTGTCCCGCCAAGAGCAAGAATATTTAGTGAGCCTTACCCGCGAAAATCCCCAGATTAAAGTCGTGATTGAAATGGGCGGCGATCGCGTCTTCAGTTTTAAGCCTTTATCCGAAACGCTCGTGTAGAAATTCTTTTCTTGATGGTTAATAGCGACAACTACATTTTCAAAGTTGCTGTTGCTGCGCATTACGAACCTTGACCCTAATCACCTTTTACCCAACGGTAGAGGGTGATTTTTTATGGCTGTTGTCCGCAAATCATGGGTAAATATGCAGTACGACGCAAGTTTCAATGTTTTAGCCAAATCCAATGGAATCAAATTTTTTAACGGCGGTATTTTTGCCACTGGCTTTATTTATCATCATGCTCGGCATGGGATTAGGTCTTACCGTTGCTGACTTTAAAAGAGTTGTGGTAGAGCCGAAAGCCGTGATAGTGGGTCTCATTGCCCAGTTGGGGCTGTTGCCGTTAGTGGGGTTCGGTTTGGCGAATATTTTTCCCCTGTCTCCAGAGCTGGCGGTGGGCGTGATGATCCTTGCAGCTTGTCCCGGCGGCCCCACTTCTAATCTCATTAGTTATCTCGTTAAAGGCAATGTGGCGCTATCGATTACTCTGACTGCTGTGAGTAGCCTCGTTACGGTGCTCACCATTCCGCTGATTGTGAATTTTGCAATGGCGTATTTTGTCGGGGCAGGCAAAATGATTGCGTTGGAGTTTGGCGAAACGGTTCTTCAGATCGCTGTGGTTACTCTTCTTCCCATCAGCATCGGGATGGCGCTAAAAGTATACCAACCGAAATTTGCTGCTACCTGCGAAAAGGCTGTGAAGTGGTTATCTTTATTTTTCCTAACGCTGATTATTGTCGGACTTTTAGTCAAAGAACGAGCGAATGTGGCGAGCTTTTTCCTACAGGTTGGCTGGGTAACTCTAAGTCTAAATATTGTCATGATGGCTCTAGGCTATGGTTTGGCGATCGCCACAAAATTAGATCGTGCGAGTGCAAAATCAATCACGGTTGAGGTCGGTATCCAAAATGGAACCCTTGCCATTGCGATCGCCAGCGCTCCAACATTGCTTAATACCCCGACAATGGCGATTCCCGCCGCTATCTACGCTCTGATTATGTTCATTACCAGTGGTGGTTTTTGGTGGTTAAATCAGCGCCTATCAAAAAGTATTGCGCCGTCTCCTTGATTCTGTGGTCTCTAGTGAAAACTCGTCTAAAATTTTTTGAATTGATGCTTGCTTAAATTGAGCCTGAAAGTGGAGATCCCCCTAAATCCCCCTTGCAAAGGAGTTAGGGGCAGGTTGCAGCAGATTGCGTAACCTGTCGAAACCCCTTCCGCCTCCGGCACCTTCCCCAAGGAAGGATTGAAGCTCTCTATTTTTTAGTCGCAACTCCTATAAACCGAAGATTGACTTGGAAACAGCGATGCCGATTTAGTCTAAGCGACTATTCTTGAAGCATCCAGAACCCTGCAAAGCGCTCATCGTCAGGGCTATTTTGTACCGCTAGGAAATGTACACCTTGGGCTTGTTTCTTGGCCGTCTCAAAGTTTTTCGCTTCTTGAACTGTGTCTTTATTGGGCAAATCCGCCACAATCCAGCTATCACTGACCCCAGTTTCTAAAACCATGCTGGGGCGAGATTGTTCGAGGAGATGCAAAAATCCGAGTTCTAGACCGGACATCCAGCCAGCTAGAGGAACAGCGCGAGGAGAAAAGATCAACAGACCCGGAATCTTGGTTTCGGGATCTATGTGATTGAGGGGAAAAGGTTCGCCAAAATCGATTTCCCAGTCGTCAAAATCTTCAAAGGCTGAGGCTTCAAGGGATACGATCGCCCATTTATCTCCTTTGTCTCCCCGTACTGCGTCGGGCAAGGCGATCGCATTGAGAGTCGGATATTGTACCGAGCTAACTTTTGCCGATTTCTCGTCATAGTTTGGATGCTCTGGATAAACTTCTTTCGCCCGCTGTTCGATCCATTGCATTAGCGAATAGGCGCGGCGAGAGGGTGCAGCCGGAATTCCCGCATCTTCGCAGCCTTTGGAAATCATATTGTTCATTTGGCGGCGAAAATAACGAATCTTGGTGGGGCTAGTCCCCGACTCGGCGATCGCCTTCTGGATCGCATTTTTTAGCGTAATGGAATTGACTTCCTGATTAGTGCAAAATTCGCTATAGCGGAACAGATCCCCTTCGCCCTGCTTAATGCTAGTGGGCGTTTCACAGATGAGTACCTCCCACAGTTTTTTCTGGTTTTCATCCAAGATCGGACGCGAATAAAAATCTAATTCCCAAATAGTCACAGCAAATCTCAACTACACAAAATAAGTCTCTATTGATTTTGCCCTATTGCCTCGTCTTTACACAATTTCCCCCTCACTCGCGATCACTCTCCAGAATAAATATCCCTTATCTTATGGAACAGGATTCTCTGCGCACCTATGGGAGGCGATCGCCGTGGCAACTTTTTTACGAACCCTTAGCTACAAATATCAATGGATTTACGACACCATCTCCCGTGTGGCTGCCCTAGCCGTCGGCGGTGAAACCCGATTTCGTAATCTTGCCCTCCAAGGCATCGTCGAAGAGTCTGACAATCCAAAAATTCTGGATATGTGTTGCGGTGCAGGACAGACAACCCAATTTTTGACCCGCTATTCCAACCAAGTTACAGGTTTAGACATCTCACCCCTTGCCATTGAACGGGCGAAAAAAAACGTTCCCGAAGCAAATTACGTTGTTAGTGCCGCCGAAAAAATGAAACTGCCCGACAACAGCTTTGATATTGTCCATACCAGCGCCGCTCTCCACGAAATGACACCGCGACAGCTCACCGAAATTTTCCAGCAGGTGTATCGTGTCCTCAAGCCCGGCGGCATTTTCACCTTTATCGATCTCCATCAGCCCACCAATCCGATTTTTGTGCCTGGTCTCTATACCTTTATGTACCTCTTTGAGACCCACACCGCCTGGAAAATGATTCGCGCCGATTTGCCATCCCAGCTCACAGATGCTGGATTTGAGATTTTAAATCAAGAACTTCATGCTGGCGGTAGTTTACAAATGATCCAAAGTCAAAAATCCAGTACATAGCCGCTAAAATAAACATTAAATTTATCCCGATCCCGTCGAGTCGTTATGGCGCTTTTTAATCCCAGTTTGTTGGAACCCGATCTTGTTTTAGGTCAAACAATTCTTCATCTCACACCAGACATTGTGCGCCGCAACAATATCAAAGGCCTCATTCTCGACGTTGATGAAACCCTTGTGCCCATGCGGCAATCTCTTGCCTCCGACGAACTATTGCAATGGACAAAGGAGATGAAACGTACGGCTGATATTTGGCTCGTGAGTAATAATCTCAGCCAAAAACGTATCGGACGTATTGCCGAGATGGTTGATGCTCCCTATCTTCTCGGTGCCAAAAAACCTTCCCGTGCCAAGCTTCGTCGTGCTATGGATGCGATGGATCTACGCCCCCAAGAAGTCGCTATGGTTGGCGATCGCCTATTTACTGATGTGCTTGCTGGCAACCGCCTTGGCCTCTTCACTATTTTGGTGGAGCCGATGGTCGATCCCCTCAAAGCGAATCGAAAATATCCGATTCATAATGCCGAAGTTTGGTTATCAAAATTCCTCGGCGCATCCCTCGATGGCATGAAACAAAGCTTTACAAAAAGCAACAAAAGAAAGCCATCCTAAATATAAAAAAAAGGTTACGAAATACCGCTTTTTGTCATTGGTCGGGCATAATCATAATCACGAAATATAACAAGGGATCACCTCTTTTATATAGATCCCACTATAAGAAGCCATTTAAAACTTACTTTCTTGACTGAGTCATCTCGTTCTGAGGTGGCTTTTTACATTGCGAGATAAAGGTTTCAAGACTTCAAAGCTAATCTTAAATTTTGAAATCTGACTACGGAAAATAGCGCCGGAAATGTATCAAAAGAATTTTTTCTTAGATACTTAGGTATCGAAAAAGAAGTACGTTTTTCTGCCTATTTCTATAACTTTTGAGATACGCATCTTTGTGTTTTGCAACAATAAATTTTAATAAAAGATAAGTGACCACATCATGGCCTAGAAAGTGCCTTTACTTAGTATTTCTTGTTGAAATCTATACCAAAGCTTTTGGGCGTAAGGATTTGCTCCTTTTATCTCGATGCTTGGGTTAAGTTGTTTTTTGTTCATACTGCTCGGTCAATGGATGTCCTAAATAGAGTGGATACCTCTATCGTCATGGGTTAATCTGCTTCCGCCTTTAGAGAGAGTACTCAGGTATCAGCGTCGTTATTGGTATTCGAAGACATCATTCGTCTGTAGAAATCAAGGCGTGATGTTCATTACAATGACTTTTCATTGCATCGTCAAAGCGATTGCGCTCTCGATATTGGGGGATGATCTTTGGGATTTATGTCATCCATTGCACTCTTGAGCTTTTTTTAGAGGTTGCGCTGATTCTTTGGTGATATGAGCCGATGATCTCCGTTCCAAACTAATTTGAAATTAAGATGGTTTTGATTCTTCTCGAAAACTGATGTTCCAGACCACCCGCAATCGTCTTGCCCTTTGGTATACCGCTATCACAGCGATTTTGCTCCTCCTGTTTGCGACGGGAGTTTATTTCTATGTGCGCTACACGCTCATTGAACGGATTGATGATACTTTGACCCACGTTGTGGAAGTCGTCGAGCGATCGCTGATCATTGAGCCGGACACTGGGACGGGCTATCGCATCAATATTGACGCAAGTTTTCGTCCCCAAACCCCTAGTGTGGAAGACGACCGTATTGATTTAGAGCTCTTTAGCCCGACGGGAGAATTGCTGTGGTCTACTTTTTCAGAGTCTCTCGATTTGCCTGTTGCTTATAATCCACGGGGGGAAACGGTACATCTCAGTGCTGATTATTTATTGCGACAAATTACGGAACGGTTGGAGTTTGCTGATCGTTATGTGGTGGGATATTTGCGGGTCAGTCATCCGTGGTTTGAGGTGACGCGGCCAATTCGCAAACTTTTAATCGATCTCAGCCTCGGTATTTCGATCATGATTACCTGCGGTGCAGCGATCGGCTGGTTGCTATCTGGTATTGCCATCGAGCCAGTAAAGGAGTCCTACCAACAGTTGCGGCAGTTTACGGCGGATGCCTCCCATGAGCTACGAAATCCGATCGCCATGATCCAAACTAATGTGCAGATGGCGATTGCCTACCCTGACCCTGATGCGCGGCAGCAAAACCTAAAGGTGATCGAGCGGTTAACGCAGCGATTAGGGCGACTAGTCAATGATTTATTATTTTTGGCGCGGGCGGATAGTGGGGTATTGCAGTTAGATTTTCAGCCCATTCCCCTCGATGCTCTTTTAGTTGAAGTTATTGAAGAACAGCGCGCAGTTTGTGAGCAGCAAAATATTGATCTCCAGCTAGACATTCTTGGGGATGCGGATGCGGAGGAACCATTCACGATTCTCGGCGATTGGGATCAGATGGCACAACTTTTCACAAATCTCATCGGCAATGCGATCGCCTATGCTTTCCCAGAGCAAAAGGAACAGGGGGAAAAGATAATTGCCGTTACAGTTGACACTGTTTCCAAATCCTCTCGGCAAACTCAATCGCAGGTCATCGTTACGATTGCGGATAATGGTGTGGGTATCGACGCGGATATTTTGCCGAATATTTTTGATCGCTTTTATCGTCCTGATCCTGCCCGCAGTAACCCCGGTGGTAGCAGCACAGGCTCCGGTCTAGGTCTTGCTATCTCCCAGGCGATCGCTCAAACTCATCAAGGACAAATTTCAGTGGACAGCAACGGTTCTGGCACGGAGTTTCAAGTAATGTTGCCTCTTTATGTTGTGTTGAGTAAGTAAAAAGTTGAATATCGGCAGCAAGCAGTTTTCCTAAAATTCACTAACGGTAGATGTCGCGACGGTGACCAATTTTGATAATGCGGATTATTTTGATGCCATCCTCCAAATCGTAAATGACTCGATAGTCACCAATTCGCACACGGTATAGATTTTCAGAACCTTTGAGTTTTTTTACGCCTGTTGGTCTTGGCTCGGAGGCGAGATTATCAATGGTTTGGCTAATGCGAAGTTTAATTTGTTAATGCGAAGTTTAATTTGTTTGGGTAAGCGTCTAAATTCTTTTGCGGCAGAGACTTTGAATTTAATTTGATAGTCACTCAACGCTTATATCTTCTTCCATCTCGCCCTTGAGGTCTGCCCAATCTACCTCGTCTTCTGTGGCGCGTTCTTGGGCAACCATCACATCATAAAAGTCTTGCCACAATTCGCCCCATTGCTCCAGATCAATAAGCACTGAGGTTTGTTTTCCTTGTTCATCAATTAGATATTGAATGCCTTTCATAGTTGTGTCGTAATAATCAAATCTGTTGTGTCAGTCTAGCCGCAGAAGTCGAGGAGCTGGGTTAAGTCTCATTTTTCTTCTGCCGAAGAAAATACTCATAATTAGCACGACAGGTTCGGGTGTTGGGATGGTCTATACCTAGGCTTTCTTCAAAAATTGCCAAAGCTTCTTGATGCAGAGGTTCAGCTGATTCGTATCTTCCCTGTGCTTGGTAAAGTAACGCCAAGTTATTGAGATGAGTGGCTAAACTCGGATGATTTTTCGGTAATGATTCACGATCAATTACCAAAGCTCCTTTAGCTAAAGGTTCTGCTTCTTTGTATTTTCCCTGTGCTCGATACAGTTCCGCCAAATTGTTAAGGCTAATGGCTAAATTCGGATGATTTTTCGGTAATGATTCACGCATGATCGCCAACACTTCTGTGTAAACAGGTTCCGCTTCTCTGTATTTTCCCTGAAACTGGTACAAGCTCGCTAAGTTATTGAGGTGATTTGCTAAATTGGGGTGATTCTCAGGTAATGATTTTCGGTCGATTGCCAAAACTTCTTGAAGAAGAGATTCTGCTGCTTCGTATTTCCCCTGTGCTCGATACAATTCCGCTAAATTGTTAGAGTATGTCGCAACCAGAGGATGATTTTTCGGTAATGATTTTCGGGCAATTACCAAAGCTTCTTGAAAAAGGGTTTCCGCTGTTTCATATTTCCCTTGATTGTCATGGAGTAATGCTAAGTTATTAACGCTAGTAGCAATGTCAAAATGGTTTTCTGATAAACGTTCTTTTGCTAATTGAACATTTCTAAGCGCCCATAATTCCCCTCGCTCATAATCCACAAGGCCGTTATAAAACCACGCTAATCGATTACAAGGTGTGGTGATATCTTTATCTGCTAGATTCGCTATCCAGTTGTTCGCAACCTCTGTAATGTGGGGAATGCTTGGACGCACGTTTTCATAATCAGCAAGGGGTGCACGATATTCAATAGTTCTGGCTTCGCCGATAATCGCCTTCACAAAATTCCGCTTTGTTTGGCCATCTAAAACTGCTTCTATTTTTTTCCGCATATAATCCCAAATTAATGGATGCAACAGATAACCAGCTCCATCCTCGGCTTTCTGCAATAACGAATAACGTCGCAACTCCTGCCGCCAATCGAGTATCTGTTCCGCTGTTACCTGAGTTTGTGGTTTAGAAATTGGTTCAGTTTTGCCTCGGAACTTGCGCCATAACCGCCCGACAAAACCCACTTTTTCCTTCGGAGTTTCTGCTTCTGCCGGCATCAAAGCATTCTCGACCAATCGCCACTCGATAGGTGCACGGGCAAACATCGCCAACACACAAGCTAACCGTTGCACTTCTGGAGAGAGCGCTGTCCACGACAAATCAAACGCTGCTTTAATGCCCCGTTCTGCCACCGACGGATCCGGCTGTTCCAAACACCGCGCATCCAAACCTCGCTTTTCGAGTAAGGCCGTTATCTCCGCCAGACTGAGCTGATGATCTAACCCCAAATAACTGCCCACCAAAGTCACCGCCAAGGGCAATCGTCCCAAGCGTTTACAGAGATTTTCTGCTGCTTCCCGATCCCAATCTTTACGTTCAGAAACCTCCGCCAACTCTTCAAGTAAGGTTACTGCTTGTTCCAAGGGCAACAAATCCAGCGGCAATTCTTTTAGACCCGCTAACTTTACCCGACTCGTCACCAATACCCGAAAGCGTTTGTTTCCCGGTAAAACACCTTTAGCTTTGGCAAAATCCTCAATTGTATTGATATTGTCCAGCACCACCAACACCGGAGCTGTGCCCTGCCAATTCGCCCAGACTGCCTGAATTTTTTGTTGCGGCGGTAACTCCTGAGTAATATTCAACTGGAGCGCACCAATCCCAAACCCGATAATGTCTTCCGTCAAAGTTGCCGAAGTCGCATCCAACCATAGGATCCCGTCAGGGTAAGAATCCTGATAGCGATAGAGATATTGCAGCGCCAGTTCCGATTTACCGATGCCGCCCATCCCTTTCAGTGACCAAATATCTACCGTTTCTCCAGCCCCAAGGTCTTGATGGAGACGAGTCAATTCCGCTGTCCTCCCCACAAAATAGGGCACAGTCCGTTTTTGTAAATTGTTGGGAGCCTTCAACTTTGTCCGCGCTACCGATTCAGACGACTGCTGCTAATGCCCATCTTGATTGTAGATATTGATGGTTTGTGCAACATTTGCAGTTCCGCCCTTATCAACATTGGTTTGAAACCCTGTGGATTCATCTCGATTAATTTGAACGTTCTTCCCTGTTACCTGTTGCTGCGCTGCTAGAAATTGCTGCTTTAGATCTTCGTTTTGTTTAACTAGTTCTTCAATCTGTGCCCGTAGCTTTTCCACTTCTGGATCTGCAGCCACTGCCTCCACATCAATAGTCACCTGTTGTGGATCAAGTTCTTCACCTGACGATAAAGCCTTTGCGGTTGGCGTTCCCATAAGTTTGTATTGCAACAAACCTTTCAGCGCATCAAAACTGTCTTCACCAGCCTTTGCCAACATGCCAGAACCGATGGCAATTGCGATGCCAGCTAGAGAAAAAGGCTCCATATCTTCACGTCAAAACTGCACATTAACCCCATTATGACGCAGATTTTTAGGGGATTTACTTTAGGATTTAGCTAGTAATTTAAAGCTCAAATTCTTGTTCAAAAATGGTGCGGGTCATCGGTTGGGCGATTACCAAGCCTTCGCCTCCCAGCAGCTCCAAAGGCTCCCCTTCCACTTGAAGCCAAACTGCCGCTTCTGGATCAATACTTGTCGCTGTATAAATCACTTGTCCTAAGCGGCCAATCATCGATGCACTGCCGCCACCTTCGGTGAAATCGACCGAGAGATTAATGAAAATTTCGTCACCTTGAATTTTCTGACTAATCACCTTCGTATTTTCTGGTAATGCTGAAGCGCGATCGCCATCCGGTTTAGTTTCCATTAGCTCTGTCATGAGTTGAGCCAGAGTTTCTTTGGGATTTTCTTTCGTTGCAGGCATCGGCGTGGCGACTAGCTCAAATGCTTCACCTGTATCCTCTAGCCAATAAACCATTGGTTCATTGACTTTCTGAGGGAGAGTGACCGTTTCAGTCGTGGTTTCGCCATTACCGGTGTCCGTTGATTGATTAGTGGTTTCTTCATCACAACCGACGAGTATGAGAGCGGCGATCGCCACTGCCCAGAATGCCCCAAACTTTGTTCGAGAAACAGCCATTTTCTTTACCTCACAAAAATCTAAGTACTGACCTTAAACTTCACCCTCCACTTTCTTCTTTCCGAAAACAGCATCGCTGGCGTAGGTGACCAAAATATAGAGAATCGGCACGACAAATAGACTGAGAAATGTTGCCAGAAACATACCGCCGAAAACCGTAGTACCAAGAGATTGACGACTCGCTGAACCCGCACCTGTGGCGATCGCCAGTGGAAAAATACCGGATAAAGTCGAGATTGCAGTCATCAAAATTGGTCGCAGACGTTCCCGTGACGCTTCAATAGCAGCCTTCGTAATCGATAAACCTTCTTCCCGCAGTTGGTTGGCAAACTCCACAATCAAAATGGCATTTTTACTGGCTAAGCCAATCAGCATCACCAAACCCACCTGACAGTAAACATCATTGGGGAAACCCCGTAACATCAACGCCGTTAAAGCCCCACAAATCGCGAGGGGAACGGAGAGGAGAATAATTACGGGATCGAGGAAGTTTTCGTATTGTGCTGCCAAAACAAGGAAAACAAACACTAGACCTAAGCCAAAAATAACGGGTGCTTGTCCCCCAGATTGCAGTTCTTCGAGGGCAGTCCCTGTCCACTCATAGCCAAAATTTCGAGGGAGAACCTGAGCCGCAATCCGTTCCATCGCTGCCAATGCCTGACCGGAACTCACTCCCGGCGCTGCACCGCCATTAATCTCAATGGAGCGTAATAAGTTGTAGTGATTAATAGACTGTGCGCCAGAGGTTTCTTCGATGCTCATCAGTTGACCGAGGGAAACCATTTGCCCTTCTTCAGAGCGGGTATAGACCTGACGAATATCGCTTGGATTATCGCGGAACTGACCATCTAGCTGCACATAAACCCGATAGCTCTGTTGCCCTAGTTCAAAGTCATTGACATAGCTAGAACCGAACGCCGTTTGCAATGTCCCAAAAGCTTGGTCAATGCTGACATTTTTTGACTTTGCCATATTGCGATCTAAGCGCAGATCAAACTTCGGATTATTGGCCGCGTAGGTACTGAATACAGCCTGGAGAGCGGGGTCTTGGTTTGCGGCTCCTAGCAGCGGAAACATAGCGCCCACCAACTGCTGAATATCGGCTCTACCACTGCGATCTTGGAGCTGAAATTGGAAGCCACCAAAATTACTTAGACCACGAATTGGCGGAGGATTTACTGGAAAGACCCGTGCCTCCGTAATTTGAGAGAAAGAGGGGAAGAGCTTACCAATAATGGCTTGGGCAGATTGATCGGGACGGGTACGCTCTGACCAATCTTTAAGGGGCGAAAAGATAACCGCCGAGTTGGATGTACTACCACCGCCAAAGCTAAAACCACCAATAGCAAAGGTGCCATCAATTTCAGGGACGGCTAATAATTCCGCCTCAACCTTTTTCATCACTTCGTTAGTGAATTGCATCGAAACCCCTTGGGGAGCCTGCAAAATTGTGATGATATAGCCTTGATCCTCTGCTGGCACAAAGGCATTTGGCACGGTTTGATAGAGCCAAAAGGTAACCGCTAATAAAAGACTAAATAAACCAATCACCACATATTTGAGGCGCGTGAGTTTAATGAGTAACTTTTGGTAGCGACGGCGTACCCATTCCTGTACATCGTTAATCTTGGTAAAAAGCGTGCCAATAATATTGTTTGGCGGCGGCGAATCCTTTAGTAAAACTCCGGCTAAAGCTGGGGTGAGCGTGAGGGCGATAAAGGTAGAAATCGCGATAGAAAAGGCGATCGTCAGGGCAAATTGGCGATAGAGAGCACCGGTTGTGCCAGGGAAAAACGCCACTGGGATGAATACCGCCATCAACACGAGAGAAGTCGCAATCACTGCACTAGACAACTCCCGCATGGCTTGAATCGCAGCCAATTTAGGGGGCATCCCTTTTTCTTTGATAAGACGTGAAATGTCTTCTACAACAACAATTGCATCGTCCACCACAAGACCTGTGGCAAGGGTTAAACCAAACAGAGTCAAGCTATTAATAGAAAAGTCAAACAGCTTGATAAAGATAAAGGTACCGATTAGGGCAATAGGAATCGTAATTGTCGGTACAAGGGTGGTGCGCCAATCTTGCAAGAAAATGAAAATCACGAAAATCACAAGGGCGATCGCCGTGAGGAGTGTTGTCACAACTTCCCGCATCGATGCTTCGACATAGGACGTTGGGTTAAAGGCGATACGGTGCTGTAAACCCGGTGGGAAATTTTCCGCGAGCTTATCCATTTCCGAGATGACAAGATTTGCCACATCAAGGGCATTACTTCCCGGACGTTGGAAAATACCGAGAGCCACCGCCTCACTACCGCGATAACGGGCGATCGTTGTATAGCGTTCTGCTCCAAGCTCTACCCGACCGACATCCCGTAATTTAATTAACTGACCTTGGGTATCAACTTTAACGACGATATCTTCAAATTCTTCAATAGAGCTAAGGCGACCCCCTTTGATCTCTAGGTCAAACTGATATTGCTGTCCGGCAGGTGCTGGTTCCTGACCAATTTTTCCTGCACCGACTAATAGATTTTGTTCCCGTACTGCTGCAACGATATCCTGCGGAATCAACTGCCTTGCAGCTAAACGGTTTGGGTCAAGCCATATCCGCATGGCATATTTACGCTCACCGAAAATCTGGACGCCACCGACCCCCTCTAGTTTTCGCAGAGAATCTACGAGATAAGTATCGGCATAGTTACTAATAAACGTGTCGCTATATTCATCGTTCTCGGCGTAAAGACCGATCCCCAGCACGATATTATTGCTGCTTTTCTCTACCCGGACACCGTTACGCTGTACTTCCGTGGGTAGCAGTGAGGTTACCGAGGCAATGCGATTCTGAATATCTACAGCCGCCAAATCCTTATCTCGACTCGCATCAAAGGTGGCAACAATAGTACTCAGACCATCATTGCTACTGGTCGAAGACAAATACTTTAAACCCTCTAAACCGTTTAATTCTTCCTCAAGAATATTGGTCACGGTCTGCTCAACGACCTCTGCACTTGCTCCGGTATATCGTGCCGAGATATTAATCTGGGTCGGACTAATTTCTGGAAACTGATCAACGGGCAAACTGGGAATCGTGATCAAACCCACCAGTAGGATAATTACCCCGCAAACAAACGCAAAAATTGGCTTTTTGATAAAGAGGTTAGAAAACATGGGGGCAGATATCCGGGCGATCGCATTTCCCCATCGTAAGATTTTTTCCTCCGAATTGTCTTGACCTTTCGTTAGAGCTCGAATTATTTATCCTATTCCCCCTGATGTGGTGAACTCTACTGCTCTTGAGAGTTGTTCACTGAGTTTTCATGGGCGATCGCCGAAAGTTGCCACTGTTAAAGGATAGAGCGATGGACTTTTCCTGATTGAAATTGTGGAAGAGCCCATCATCGGAGACAACCATATCTTTATTCCGAGTAAGTTTTAAAGGGTCTTTAATATTTTTCCTTAGGGAAGATTGCCTGATGCGGTTAGGGGTTTCAGAAGACTACTGCACTTACGCTAATTTCTGGTGAAAAAAGAATTTTAATCCTTCTTTGAAATCACGACATGACCTAAAAAAATAACGCCCTGTTTGAAAGTAGAGCGTTAGATAGGAGTAAATTTTGATTTGAAAAAAAGATTTAGAGTTGCGCAAGAGCATCGACAATTTCTTTCGGCTCTGCCCGTTGTAAATAATCCTCTTCAACAAATGCGTAGCGAATAATGCCCACTGGATCGATGAGATATGTTGCGGGCATCGGCAATTCGTATTTGTCATTGCCATTGTGGGCGACAACATCAATGCCAAAATCTTGGTAAATCGGTTTCAGTGCCTCTGACAGCCCAAAAACAAGACCAAATTTTTTGGCGACAACGTTATCAACATCGCTGAGAACTGGAAATTCTAACTCGTTTTTTTCTTGGGTCGAGAGGGAATTGTCGGGGGTCTCAGGTGAAATCGCCACTAGCTGGGCATTATATTTTTGGAATTCGGGGAGAGCCTGTTGCAGAGCGCGCAACTCTAGGTTGCAGTAGGGACACCACCCACCACGGTAGAAGCTAATAATCACTGCGCCGGATTGTAATAATTCACTTAATTTCACTGTTTTGCCAGTTGCATCGGGCAATTCAAAATCTGGCACGCGATCGCCGACCTTTAGGGCTTTTTCTGCAAGGTGCTGAGCTTGTAATTCTGCTGTTTTCTCTGCCATGACGGCCTGAATTTCTTCGGATACATTGGCACGAAAGCTGGATACCTGCTGATTGATGGTTTCCTGTAAAGACTCTAGGGCGATCGCTGACATAGACGTAATCTCCAAATATGACTGAATAGTCAAAAAAGCTGCAATAAAAAAGTGGGCTTGAACTCCACACCTTTAATTATGATTTAATTAGACTGAACGGTCAACAATAAACGTGTACGGAAAACCGTTGGCGGTTTGGGCGCACTATTGTTCAGAGTTGTAGTCAATGATTTTTGCTAAAAATAGCTTGTTGATTGTTGTGGCGATCGCCCCCTTTCTATACCTACAAAAATAAAAAAACGAGGAAAGCAGAACTCTCCTCGCGCCAAGCATTCATGGTTATTGCTTGAAACCTTAGCCGCCAGCTACCGCAGGTACAATACTGACTTCGTCGCCATCCTCTAATTTGGTATCAACATTTTCGAGGAAGCGAATATCTTCTTCGTTAACGTAGATATTGAGAAAACGACGGGGATTACCTTGGTCATCACAAAGACGAGCTTTGATACCAGGGCAGTTTGCTTCTAGGGAATCGAGCAATTCTTTAACGGAAGAACCATCACAGTCAACGGTGGGTTCGTTCTTCGTAAACTTTTGGAGGGGAGTCGGGATTAAAACTTTAATTGCCATTGCAAAAGGACAAATTTTTAATAAATAAACAATAGAAAACTGGGCA
>CAZXBK010000029.1:0-6069 GCA_964638765.1 uncultured Synechococcus sp.
GAAGCGCAGGCGAAAAGGGTAAGCGCATGAGTCTCCCCAGCTCCCGCATCATGATTCACCAACCCCTCGGTGGTGCCCAGGGTCAAGCAACAGATATCGAAATTCAAGCGAAAGAGATTTTGTATCTCAAGGGTAAGCTCAACCAGCACCTCGCAGACCACACTGGTCAACCCCTCGATAAAATCGAAATAGATACCGACCGTGACTTCTTTATGTCTGCGGCAGAAGCGAAAGACTATGGCCTAATTGATCAAGTGATTGATAAGAGCCCTTCAGCGACTAACCCTCCTGCATAAGCCAGCAATAAGTCAGCATCAATATACTCAAATCTCTGGATATTTATGAACGATCAAGAATTTCAAAAACGCTTGCAGAAATTCATTGCATCCTTTGAAGGCGTGTTTGATGCTGATTGGGATTACACAAAGTCTGTAATCAACGACGACTTGTTTATCAGTGAGCAAGGAACTTTCCTAGATCCTTTTCCCGGAAGTCACTTTACTGGAGGCAAGGGAGACAATTGGGCAAGCCGTACGTCTTTACTGGCTTCGTATCGCGAATTGAAAGCATTTGCGATTAGTGAAGGAATAATTACTGGAACTGATGAAGTTATCTAAATTAGGCTCAATATTTACTGGATTAATTGTATGAAGTTAAGGTCACCGTTTAAAGAAGATGTTCTGATAGTGAACATGATTGCCCTAAACTTCTTTTAAGTTTGACTGAATTTTTGTTCTCGAAAGCTCATTAATAATTAATGAACTGTTATCGCCTACGCTAATTTGCATAGAGATAAAAGGTTATCTTGCAAAAAATCACCTTCAATTTACGCTGATTTACCCATGCAAGGCGAAGGTCTGTATTGGATAATTAAAAGTAGGAAAGAAATTGTTGAAGAGGTCTCAAATGTCGCTGTGAAAGATATTTGGGGCTTTTTTGTGACTAAAATCACTCATTTTTAAGATTTCAGCCTCTGATTTGGGAGGCTTCTATCAATTTTTTAGTTGACGAACAACATAAAAAACACACCATAGTGTCACAGAATTTTCCTTGGGATAACAGGATACTAAAGACATAGAGACAGACAACAATTTCTTTCTTATGGGGTCTAAAACCATGTCACTCCAAGTCATTTTTGACACTGCTTTCACCGAAAAAATCGTCACTCCAGAAATGGAGAAATCTCTCAACCAGCTCCTTTGGTCACATCAATTTAGCTGGCAAGAGATGAAAACATTGGCAATTTTAACTGAACAGCTAGAGTCCGGTGAAATCCAGGTCATCTCAGCTTAATTTCTTTCTTTCTTTCTTTCTCACTTGAGCAACAATTTCTTTTTTTGGAACGACAACAATGACAACATTTAACTTTCTCGGTTCTCGCGTTTCCTACGAACCTACTTGTATCTCCACCAAGCTTGATCACCGTAGCACTACAAAATATCGTGGTCGCAGTTACGAATCCCATCAGGCGATCGCCCCTACATCAAGTAAAAAAGGTTTAACCTACCGCGGCATCGCGTACTAAACCAACACAGATTTTGACTTAGGCATAAATTTATAGGCACGTTAAGGCTTCCCAGGCATGGGCAGTCTTTTTTCTTTTTTTGGGAACCCTAATTTAAGGAATCGAGGCGATCGTCATTGAATGATTAATTACGTAAGTTGAGACGATTGCAACGAAATGATCGATCACGTAAGTGTTTTGGGAACTTTATTGAAAACGAGACATCAAATACTTAAGTATTTTGTTTTTGCATAACTTGAGCGTTTGGGCAACGACAAGATCAGTGGAGGCATCGAGAATCTACCATGACAAATCGCTTTTCCTTTCCCAATAAGCCAGAATCCTGTTCCTCATTTTTTCAAAGCGCCATCGTGTCTGAAATTTTAAGACCCCACCAGATGGGAGTGGTACATTACCGTGGTCGTTGGATTGCGGCGATGTGTCCTCTGCCGATTACGCTCCAGCCAGATACTGCGGTTCGGGTTGTGTGCGATTACGGCGAATACATCAGCGTTGAACCTTTCAGCGATTAGACGTCGACGGTGAACATGCGGGCACTTATCTAAGCTCGCATCACACTCTCACGAATAGCCTGGCGTAATTGCGCCTCGGTTTGGCTGGGGGTGAGGCAATTCAACCCTTGACACACTAGGGCGACACTCTCTGGGGGAAAATCTGTAAAGACCTTCAGAGCTGTCGTCTGGAGATAACTTTTAGTTAGGGAGTTGAGGCGATCGCCGTTACTTTTTACTACTGTGCAGTGGAGATACCAGTCTAGAGCTGCGACTAGTGAAGGACTCTGCTGGGGCGATTTTTCTAGAACCGTGGTAAAGGCCTGCAAAGTTTGCTCGGCTTTATCGAGATAAGTAAGGTCTTCTGTTAACAAAAATAAACGCATCAAATTTATGACGGCAGCACCATTGGCAGAAGGGGTCGCGTTGTCCTGATAGCTGCGTTCCTGTACCAGTAATTCGGTGGCTTCGGCGTTATTGAAATAGCCTTTCGTTTCGGCTGACCACAGCTTTGCGTCAAATTCCGATTGGAGGGCGATCGCCTTGTCGAGCCAATGGGTTTCGATGGGGTTATTGGCCTGTAAATCTAACAAAGCCTTAATTAAAAAAGCGTAGTCTTCCGCTTGGGCATTGCCGTTCGGTTCGCCACTAAAGTTTAAGCGGTACAGCTGTCCATCCTGCCATTGGGTTTCGAGGATGAAATTGGTGCAATTTATTGCCAAGTCCCACGCTTTCTCCAAGCCTAAAACGCCGTAAATTCTAGCCAAACCGGAAATCATTAAAGCGTTCCAAGCCACAATTAATTTTGTATCAGTGACAGCTGGAATGCGTCCTGCCCAATCAGTATTTTTCGCTTCGTTGTTATCGCGGGCAGGTGGAAAAGTTTCGATGGCATGGCGATCGCCGCCATATCGTTTGGTGAAGAGTTGGTCGAGAGTTGCCTGTAAACTTGCGGGGATTTCTGTTGAGGCTATGCGTTTGAGCACAATTTTTCCTTCAAAGTTTCCGTCTGGCTCGATAAAAAAGTTAGCCTGTAGTTCTTGAAACGCAGCATCCGATAGTTGCGTTTGTAGCTCATCAAAATCCCAAACATAAAAAGCGCCTTCCTCTGGTTCCGCCTGAGCAGCATTGAGAAAACTATCCGCATCCTGCGCCGCGTAGAAATAACCATCGGGTGCTGTCATCTCCCGACTCAGCCATTCAACCGTACCTTCTAAAGCCGTGCGAAAAGCAGGTTCTGTCGTTCCATTTGCCCAGAGGTTTGCCAGAAACTCCGTGATTTGCCCATTGTCGTAGAGCATTTTTTCGAAGTGGGGAATAGTCCAATTCGGGTCAACAGTGTAGCGATGGAAGCCGCCGCCTATGTGGTCATAGATACCGCCCAACGCCAAATCAAGACCGCGTTTTTTCGTAATAGCAGCGCCGTCGTACTTGGTATTTTCAGTAAAACGACTCCCCAAAAGGGCGATCGCCGCGTAGGGGATCATGGGAAAACTCGACCCGTGAGATACACGCCCGACAATGCCTGTGCAAGCTTCAATGCATTTTTCGAGGAGAGTTTGATCGAGGGCTAAATCAACGCTGGGTAGCTTGGCGGAGCGATCTAAGAGCGTAAAAATTTCATCTTTAATTTCCTTAAGACGGTCTGGCTCTTGATTATAGAAATGACGAATCGAACTCAAAACATCCAGAAAACCAGGACGATTGTAACGGGGTTGTACGGGAAAATAGGTGCCACCGTAGAAAGGAACTAAATCCCCCGGCGTCAGAAAAATATTTAAGGGCCAGCCGCCTTGTCCCGTCATCAGTTGCAGGGCTTGCATGTAAATGCTGTCGATGTCCGGGCGCTCCTCGCGGTCTACTTTGATCGAGATGAAGTGCGCATTAAGGTAGTCGGCGATCGCTGCATTTGAAAAAGCTTCCCCTTCCATCACCGTGCACCAATGACAGGAAGAATAACCAATAGAGAGAAAAATCAGTTTATTTTCAGCTTTCGCTTTGGCAAGGGCTTCATCACACCAATACCACCAATCAATAGGATTTTCGGCATGTTTACGGAGATAGAGGCTTTTTGTTTCTGCCAAGCGATTGGTCATATAGGCGACTCTTTTTGAGTAAAATTTTGTGGATGAACTTGCCCTGATTGTAACGAATGACGGTTCTGTCAAAGTTTAAAATCAATCCGCTAAAATCGAACAAGTGCCTAGGGCATTCCGTCTAAATTGCTTGATGGTTTCGAGCGCCGCAGTAGGTTTTTTTAATGACGAACGTATCTTTCTCCAATTCAACGGCCAAAGTCACCCAAAGCCTTAAGGTTATGGGAAACTACGCCCGTCATCCCTACGGTATCGCCATTATCGGCTCTGTTGCGCTCCATCTCGTCGCGGCGATCGCCCTACCCATTTGGTCAGAAGAAGACAATACAGCCTCCGAAGGTCGCCAAGAAATTGTACGCATGGTGGATTTACCCGCCGATGTGCAAAACCGCCTACCTTCCAACTCGCCACCCATTGATCTGTCAGTTTTTGAAAATAACCCAGATTTTAATATTGATATGTCGGCTGTGCCCCAGTTCGATGCCAATGGTAATCCGACAGGTTTAGAGGGGAATTTAGAATTTTTCCAAGGGACAAATAATTTACCTGTGCCCGGTGCGCCGAGTTTTGGTGGACAAACGAATTTTTCCTTTGTGCAGGTAAGTCCACCGCCAATTAATAGTTCATTTACCGGCTTTGCACCGCCGCCACCATCAGTGATCAATGGCTTTTTGCCGCCGCCACCGAATGTTCCCACTCAAACTAATCAGACGGTATTTGGAACTGAAACTTTAACGACGCCGAATTTTGTTTCTGGAGACGGTAATCAACAAGTTTTTTCTGTGAATCCCGGTGCATCACAATCTTCACTATCTTTGTTAGAACGACAACGACAACTGGAAGAAGAGGCGGCGATCGCCCTGTCCCCCCGGAATTTTTCGCCTACTGACCCGGATGTCAGCTTTAGTGCAGAGCTACTTCGCCCCGGTGATCTCAATAGCCCGAGTAACCCGGCGGCTCTACTCCCCCGTTCCCAACCACCCGCAAGAACAAATCAAACGGCTGCGAATACGGCTACTGTAACCCGTTCAATTACGGGGAATTACCCGAGGGGTGCTTGTTCTTCCCAAGCCAGCGGCACCGCCAGCTACAACGTGGTCGTCACCCCCAGTGGAGTCCCCAGCCAATGGAGTCTTAATGGTAGTTCCGGCTCCAATGCCCTCGACAATCAAGCCAGTAATGACATTCGTAATGCCCGTTTTGATGGCGGCAATCGTAACTACCTCGTTAATGTGAGTTATCGTTACCAGCCATCATTTTGTGCTACTTTCCAACAACCTGCGCCGAGCAACACCCCTGCCGCTGCGCCACCGCCAACCCCATCTACACCAACACCCCAAACTAATCCTGACGGCGATCGCCCCGCCACAGAAATACCCGTAACGCCTTCACCCGAACCGGTAGCTCCAACGCCAGCCCCAGCAGCCCCAGCTCCGGAACCAACAGCTCCAGCACCAGTGCCGGAACCAGCCCCAGCTCCGGCTGCTCAACCTATTGCGCCAGCTACGCCAGAACCAGCGCCACAGCCGACTATTAATATTCCGGCAGAACCGTTACGGGTCAATTCAGAATCGTCTGCCGAAGAATCCGAGTAATAACCGTGATTTTCCGAAAATATAGATTGAGCATCGCTTCAAATACTTCGGGATAAAAATTGGTTCTGCTGTACTTAATGCGTCATAATGAAGAGCCTTTCATCGTCTGAGCAATGGTCAATCCGGAAAACCTCAAACCTCCCCTCAAATGGGCTGGCGGTAAGCGTTGGCTTGTGCCAATTTTGCAAGAAATTTGGCAGGATTATAAAGATGACTATCAGCTCGTAGAACCCTTTTGTGGTGGCTTGGCGATCGCCCTCGGATTAGCTCCTCAAAAAGCGATTCTTAATGATGTCAATCCTCATCTTATTAATTTCTATCGGTGGCTTAAGCAAGGACTTTTTTGCACGATTGACATGGCC